>JAHRAH010000133.1 GCA_020027345.1 Gammaproteobacteria bacterium
GGGTTAATTTGTTTAAGAAGAAAACTCTCCCCGTTGCAACGGAAACTCCCCCCGTCTTTGATGAGGAGAAAATTGTTTACCCCCCCCCATCTTTGATGGGGGGGGCGGGGGGGGGGCAAACCGCAACCGTTGTCATTCCCGCGCCTCCGGTTGCGCTTGCGCCGCGCTTTTGCGGGGGGGATCTTCGTCGCCGCGGGGGACGCGGCGGATTCCTGTCATGTTGTCAATTACCATTTGCTGAAAGCGGTGCACCGGTTCCTCAAAATGATAACACAACCGCCCGCCCGGATACGCCGCCAGCGAAACGCCGCGCTGCACTTTTTCGCATATTGCGACATCCTCCAAATTAACCTCGTTCCAGAAATCGGCGACTTCCGCAATGTCCTTTTCCGTGGCGTCGCCGGCGCATTCCGGATGCGCGATAAGCCATGCGTTTTCCACCGTCCGCCCCGGCGCAATCGCGCTCGCGACGATGACAAAAGCGTGGCTCGGCATCACAAAATAAATCAGATTCGGAAACACCCCGAAGAAATACCCGCTCACTTTTTCCTCGTCGGAAAGCCCCGGCAGCGCGCGCATGCTCAGCCAGCCGGCGTCGTCGGTCGCGGTCACCGGCGATGTGCATATTCCGCAATACATTCCGCGCCCCTGCCAGCGGCGGTGGTCGCTCACGCGCGAAGTTTTCGCAAGGCGCGGATGCACCCACGGCAGATGATAATATTCCACCGCATTTTCAAAAAGCAGTTTCCAGTTGCAGCGAATGTCGTAATCGCGCCGCGCAAGCGGCAGCCATTCCTGCAAACGGTAACGCGCAAGGCGCGAAGGCAAATCGCCGACGACATCCGCAAGCGGCGGCGCGCTTTCGTCCAAACACAAAAAAAGCATACCGCCCCAGACATCGGCGCGCGCCGGCAGCAAGCCGTAATCCTTGCGGTCAAAACCGGAAAGATGCGACATATCGTGCATTTGTATCGCGCGGCGGTTTGCGCCTTTGTCAAAAAGCGGGGTGCCGATGCATTCGCCGCGCAAGTTGTAACCCCAGCCGTGATAGGGGCAGACAATGCGTTTTTGCCCGCGCGCATTTTCCTCGCAAAGCCGCGTCCCGCGGTGGCGGCAGACATTATGGAACGCGCGCAGTTCGCCGTCGTCCCCGCGCGCGACGATGAGCGACTGCCCCGCGACTTCCGCCAGCGCAATGTCCCCCGCATTGGCGACCGTTTGCGCCGGCATCGCCGCCACCCAGTTGCGCGCGAATATTTGTTTTTGTTCGGCAAGAAAGAAGTCCCCGTCGCGGTAAGCGTCCGGCGTAAGCGAAAGCGCCTCCTCCACATTCTTGCGGCTGGCGGAATAAGTTTCCTCCCGCAAAAACCGCGCGCCGCCGCCGCCGTTGTCGTTGCCGTAACCGTTGCCTTTCACACTCCGATTATCGCATATCCCCCGCCCTCGTTACCCGCGCCGGGGTGCGGAAACGAGGGCGCAGTTGACAGGCGGGGGATCTTGTGCTAATTTGGGGCGGGACCGGGGCGGACGCCCCGGCAAAGCAGGAGAAGAGCGATGAACAAACCGAACAGCAGGCGGAGTTTTTTGAAAAAGACGGCGGCCGCCGCCGTTGGCGCAAGCGCCGTCGCCGCCCCGGCGGTGGCGCGCGCGCAAAGCCCGATTAAGTGGCGGCTGCAAACTTACGCGGGTCCCGCGCTCGCCGAGCATGTCATCAAGCCGTCCATAGAGGCGTTCAACAAGGTCGCCCGCGGCGAGATGGAAATTGAATTGTATTTCGCCGACCAACTGGTTCCCACCGGCGAGCTCTTCCGCGCGATGCAGCGCGGCACCGTGGACGCCGTGCAAAGCGACGACGATTCCATCGCCGCGCCGGTGGACATTTCCGTTTTCGGCGGATACTTTCCCTTCGCCACGCGGTACAGTTTGGATGTCCCCGTGCTCTTCAACCAGTACGGCCTGCGCGAAATATGGGAGGAAGCGTACGGCGAAGTGGAAGGCGTTACATGGCTCAGCGCCGGCGCGTGGGACCCCTGCCACTTCGCGACGAAGGAACCGATTCGCCGCCTTGCCGATTTGAAAGGCAAGCGCGTTTTTACTTTCCCGACTGCGGGGAGGTTTCTTTCGCGCTTTGGCGTCGTGCCGGTAACTTTGCCGTGGGAGGACATTGAAGTCGCCGTGCAGACCGGCGAACTGGACGGCATCGCGTGGTCGGGCATCACCGAGGATTACACCGTCGGCTGGGCGAATGTTACCGATTACTTTCTCACCAACAACATTTCCGGCGCGTGGTGCGGCTCGTATTTCGCCAACACCGAAAAATGGGAGGCGCTGCCGGAACATTTGCGGGAGTTGTTCCGGCTGTGCATGGACAGTTCGCATTACTACCGCCAGCATTGGTACTGGGGCGGCGAGGCGGAACTGCGCGTGCGCGGAAAGGAAATGAAACTGACATCCATTCCCGACGAGGAATGGGCGCAAGTGGAAGCGGAAGCGCTTAAGTTCTGGGACGAAATCGCCGCCGTCAGCGAGCGCACCGCGCGCGTCATAGACATATTCAAGAAATACGCGGCGACCATGGAAAAAGCGGGGCGCCCCTACCGTTATACCCGCTGACGGCGGCAGCCCCGCGCCGCCGCATTCCGCGCCTGCGGGCGGCGGCGCGCTTGTTCGCGCGCTGCGGCTGTACGCGCGGAATGTTACGGCGTTCAACCGCGCCGTCGGGCGCTTTGTGATGTGGGGGATATTCGCGATGATTGGCGTGCTTTTGTATTCGTCGCTAACAAAAGCGTTTTCCGTTCCGGCGCTTTGGACTTTGGAAACGGCGCAGTTTGCAATGGCCGCCTATTACCTTTTGGGCGGCGCGTATTCCATGCAGTTGCATTCGCATGTGCGAATGGATTTGCTTTACGGCGCGTGGACGCCGAAAAGAAAAGCGCTCGCCGACGCGCTGACGGCGTTTTTTCTGATTGCGTATTTGGTTTTTTTGCTTTACGGCGGAGCGTCCAGCGCCGAATACGCGCTGCGCTACGGCGAACGCAGTTATTCCTCGTGGGCGCCGCCGATGGCGCCGGTGAAAATAATAATGTGCGTTGGAATTTTTCTTATGCTTTTGCAGGCGTCCGCCGCGCTCGTGGAAGACGCGCTGCGGCTGGGAGGAGGCGGAGGTGAGTCATGAACTGATCGCCGTTTTGATGTTTTCCTCCATGATGCTGATGCTGCTGACGGGGCAGCGCGTTTTTGCGGCCATCGGCTTCACGGCTTCGGCTTCGGCTTTTTTTCTTTGGGGCGGCGGCGGCGCCGACATTCCTTTCAGCGCCGCGATGAAACTGATGAAGTGGTACCCGCTGCTCACTCTGCCGCTTTTTATTTACATGGGCTATATGCTTTCCGAATCGGGAATCGCCGAGGATTTGTACAATATGCTGCATGTTTGGACCGGCTCGCTCAAGGGCGGGCTGGCGGCGGGGACTATTCTTTTAATGGTCGTCATATCCGCGATGAACGGGCTGAGCGTCGCCGGAATGGCAATCGGCGCGAGCATCGCCCTGCCGGAATTGCTGCGGCGCGGCTACGACAAAAGAATGATAACCGGCGTCATACAAGCCGGAAGTTCGCTCGGCATTCTGATACCGCCGAGCGTCGTGCTTGTCCTTTACGGAATGATAGCGCGCCAGCCCATCGGGCAGTTGTGGCTCGCCGGCGCCGTGCCGGGGCTGGCAATGGCGGGGCTTTTTATTTTGTATGTTACCGTGCGCTGCAAACTGCAGCCGCAGTTGGGCCCGCCGCTTCCCCGCGAAGAACTCGCGCGCGCCGATTGGAAGGAAAAACTGCGCCTGCTGCGCGCCGGAATCGCGCCGCTGCTTATTTTCTTTTGCATGAGCGGATTGTTTTTTGCCGGTGTTACAAGTTTGGTGGAAAGTTCCGCCGTCGGCGCAACCGCCGCGACAGTCACGGCGCTCGTAAAAAAACGGCTGACGCGGCGCGTGCTGGAAGAAACGGCGCGCAAAACACTCGCAATCAGTTGCATGTTTATGTGGATTATTCTCGCCGCACTGTGCTTCGGCGCGGTCTTTGACGGACTCGGCGCGGTGAAGGCGATTGAGGGGTTTTTTCTGGAACGGCTCGGGCTGGGGCCCTGGGAAGTTTTGATTCTGATGCAGTTGTCGTTCATTCTGATGGGAATGTTTTTGGACGACACCGCGATGCTCGTCATCGTCGCGCCGCTGTATGTCCCGCTGGTAAAGGCGCTCGGCTTTGACCCGGTTTGGTACGGCGTGCTTTACACCATCACCTGCCAGATTGCGTATATGACCCCGCCCTTCGGTTACAATCTTTTTCTGATGCGGGCGATGGCGCCGCCGGAAATCACATTGTCCGACATTTACCGCTCGGTGACCCCGTTTGTTTTTGTGATGCTCGCCGCGCTTGTCGTCGTTATGGTTTTCCCGCAAACGGCGCTTTGGCTGCCGGGGGTTGTCTACGGCAAATAACGGCGGCGAATTTGATAAAATGCGGGGCGGCGGCGGCCGGCAGAGCGGGCGTCCCCGCCCGCTCAAACTAAAAATCAGCAAACGGAGCAAACAAATGAAATACTGGGGCTTTCTTGTCGTCGCCATTATTGCGGAAGTCGTCGGCACTTCGGCGCTTAAGCAGAGCGACGGGTTTACCAAACTGGCGCCTTCGCTGCTGGTCGTCGCAAGTTTTGCGCTGACATTTTATTTTCTGTCGCTTGCGATTAAAGTGATTCCGCTCGGCGTCGCCTACGCCGTCTGGGCGGGGCTGGGCATCGTTCTCATTTCGCTGATAGGATGGCTGTGGTTCGGGCAAAAACTCGGGCTCGCCTCCATCGGGGGGATAGCGTTCATCGTCGCGGGGGTGGTTATTTTGCAACTGTACACCAAAACTCCGGGCGTTTGATATAATCCGCGCGCTTTGTATTCTCCTTCTTTTATGAGCGTTTTCGCGCGCGGCGAAAAAATGTTTCGGCGCGCTTGCCCGCGCGGCGGGCGGCGGCTGTGAGCCACACGCAATATCCGGGCGGGCGGCGGCGGATTCAGCGCAGCGAATTGGCCGTTCCCGGCTCCAACCCGGCGCTGTTTGCGAAGGCGGCGGCGAGCGCGGCTGATTATGTGTTTTTGGATTTGGAAGACGCCGTCGCCCCCGCCGACAAGGAAGCGGCGCGGGCGAATGTCATCGCCGCCCTGCGCGATACGGACTGGCGCGGGCGCGGCAAGACGGTTTCGGTGCGCATTAACGGCATTGACACTCCCTATATGTACCGCGATTTGATTGAAGTCGCGGAACAGGCGGGCGGGCGGCTGGACACGATTTTGATTCCCAAAGTCGGGGTGCCGGCGGATGTGTATCTCGCGGACGCGCTGCTGACGCAGATTGAATCGGCGAAGGGTTTTGCCGCCGGGAGCATCGGCTTGGAAGTTTTGATTGAGACCGCGCTGGGGATGGCGAATGTGGAAGCGATTGCCGCTTGCGGCGGGCGTTTGGAGGCGATGCATTTCGGCGTCGCCGATTATGCGGCGAGTTGCCGGGCGCGCACGACGGTGATTGGCGGGCTCAACCCCGATTATCCGGGCGACCAGTGGCATTCGGCTTTGTCGCGGATGCTCGCCGCCTGCCGCGCTTACGGCGTGCGCGCGATTGACGGTCCCTTTGGCGATTTTGGCGATGCGGACGGTTATATGCTTGCCGCCCGCCGCGCCGCCGCTCTCGGTTACGAGGGGAAGTGGGCGATTCATCCTTCGCAAATCGCGCTTGCAAACGAGGTGTTTTCGCCGCCGCCGGCCGAGGTGGAACGGGCGCGGCGCATTCTGCAAGCGCTGGAAGAAGCGGCGGAACAAGGGCGCGGCGCGGCGCAGTTGGACGGGCGAATGATAGACGCCGCATCGGCGCGAATGGCGGAAAACATCGTCGCCGCCGACGACGCCATCGCAAAAAAACAAAGCGGCGGCGCGGACAAATGAACATTCACGAATATCAGGCGAAGGCGCTGCTGGAAGAATACGGCGTTCCGGTGCCGGCGGGCGGGCTGGCGTACAGTCCCGAACAAGCGGCGTACCGCGCCAAAGAAATCGGCGGCGAGCGCTGGATTGTCAAGGCGCAAATTCATTCCGGCGCGCGCGGCAAGGCGGGCGGGGTGCGGCTTTGCGCCAGCGAGCGCGAAGTGTGGGAAGCCGCCAACGACTTGCTGGGGCGGCGGCTGGTCACGGCGCAAACCGCCCCGCGCGGCAAGGGCGTCTACCGGCTTTATGTGGAGCCGGCGGTCGCTTGCGCGCGGGAGTTGTATATGTCCATGGTGCTGGACCGCGCCTCCGAGCGGATTGTGCTGGCGATGTCGGCGGAGGGCGGCGCGGAAATAGAGGATTTGATTAAGCAAAACCCCGCCGCCGTGGTGAGGGTTATCATAGACCCGGCGGTCGGCATTTTGGCTTTTCAGGCGCGGGAGGCCGCTTTTGCCTGCGGGCTGGATGCGGCGTTAATTTCGCAGGCCGAGCATATTTTGCTCGCCGCCTACCGGTTGTTTCGCGACCGCGACGCCACTTTGCTGGAAACAAATCCGCTGGTCGTAACCGAAGACGGACGGCTGCTGGCGCTGGACGCCAAAATGACTTTTGACGACAACGCGCTTTTTCGCCATCAGAAAATATCCGAACTGCGCGACAAATCACAGGAAGACCCGCGCGAAATGGGCGCCGTCGACCGCGGGCTCAGCTATGTCGGGCTGGAAGGCGACATCGGCTGCATCGTCAACGGCGCCGGACTGGCGATGGCGACGATGGACATTATCAAGTTGTGCGGCGGCGAGCCGGCGAATTTTTTGGACATCGGCGGCGGCGCCTCGCCCGAAAGAGTCGCCAAAGCGTTTCGGCTGGTGCTCGCCGACGAGCGGGTGCGGGTGATACTGGTGAATATTTTCGCCGGCATCAACCGCTGCGACTGGGTGGCGGAAGGCGTGGTAAAAGCGATGAGCGAACTGGATGTCGGCGTGCCGGTTGTCGTGCGCCTCTCCGGGACAAACGCCGAAAAAGGCGCGCAAATATTGAAGGAAAGCGGCGTAAAAGTAACCGTCGCCTCCACGCTTGCGGAAGCCGGCGAAAAAGCCGCAGACGCCGCGCGGCAAAAAACGCCCGCGGAGAATTGAAGTGAGCATCATCGTCGACGCAAACACCCGCATCGTGATTCAGGGAATCACCGGGCGGATGGCGACATTTCACGCCCGGGAAATGCGGGAGTACGGCGCCAATGTCGTCGCCGGCACCTCCCCCGGCAAGGGCGGCGGCGAACACGCGGGAGTGCCGGTGTTCAACACCGTCAAGGACGCCGCCGCAAAAACCGGCGCCGACGCCGGCATTGTTTTCGTCCCCCCGCCCTTCGCCGCCGACGCTTTGATGGAAGCCGCAGACGCCGGCTTGCGCGTTTGCGTTTGCATTACCGACGGCATCCCGGCGCAGGATATGATGAAAGTCAAGCGGTATATGCGCACCAAGCGGGCGGAACGGCGAATGCTGCTTATCGGGCCAAACTGCGCCGGCGTCATCAGCCCCGGGCGCGCCCTGATGGGGATTATGCCCGGACACATTTACGCCCCCGGCCCGGTGGGGATTATCAGCCGCTCCGGCACGCTGGGCTACGAAGCGGCGTCGCAACTCAAAGCCGCGGGTATCGGCGTCAGCACCAGCGTCGGCATCGGCGGCGACCCGATTAATGGCAGTTCGTTTAAGGACCATTTGCAGGCATTTGAACAGGACAAGGACACCGCGATGGTGCTGCTTATCGGCGAAATCGGCGGGCATCAGGAAGCGGAAGCCGCAAGGTTCGTCCGCGACCACATGCACAAAAAAGCCGCGGCGTACATCGCCGGGCTTTCGGCGCCCCGCGGCAGAACAATGGGGCACGCCGGCGCCATCATCACCGCCTCCGGCGAATCGGCGGCGGAGAAAATTGAAATCATGCGCGAATGCAAAATACCGGTCATAGAGCGCCCCTCCGACTTCGCCCCCGCCATCGCCAAAATGCTCTAATCCGCCGCCAAATTAAATTACCCCCTCGTTCCCACGCTCCAGCGTGGGAACGCATACCCCCCGGCGTCCACGCCGACTCTCAGTCCAACACCAGCGTCATTCCCCCCCCCCATCTTTGATGGGGGGGGCTGGGGGGGGAATCCGTCGGAAGACATTTTATCCAGCCATTCTTTTTTGCTTGCGCCGACTCGTTTTTCGTGTTCGCGGCGCAGGGCGGCGATGATGGAATTAAATTCCGCGTCGGCGTCCGCCCCCTTTGCAAAACGCCTGCGCGCGCCCGATGCAATTTGCGCGCTCAGCGAATCAAAACCTTCCTCCCGCAAAATCTCCGTTACCGTTATGTCATTGCCGCCGCCGCTTTCGCCGTTTTCTTCTTCGCGCCGCAAACGGTGCAAAACTGCGGCGGCCGCGGCGACTGCCGCGGCGTCGTCCCCCGGCAGCGGCGGCGGGCTTTCGCGCAAAACTTCGCGCAGTTGCGGCTGCGCCTGCAGGCAGCAGAGTAAAATATAAAGTTTGTTCTGCGGCTGCATTTTGTAAAACTGCTTTCCGGCGGCGTCGGGCGAACGGCGCGGGCGGCTTTGTTCCCGTTTCATCGCTTTTTGAAAAACTTCCCTTGACAAATTCGCGCGTTCGGAAATCCGTTTTTCCAAAAGCGCGCGCAAATAGGGCGCGCGTTCCGGGCTCAGCATCCGAATCAGTTTTTGCCCGGCGGCGAGCACCGCGCTGATTCTCCCCTCGTCCCCGTCTTTCACATTGCGCCACAAATGCCCCTCAATAAAATCGCCCAGCGGCGCGGCGCCGTCCGCGAGTTTTGCGAAAGCGTCCGCGCCGTTTTTTGCGATGTAACTGTCCGGGTCTTCGCCGTCGGGCAAAAACAAAAAATGCGCCGAATCGCCGTCGCGCAGCGCCGGCAAGAGTCCTTCCAAAGCGCGCGCCGCCGCCTGCCGCCCGGCTTTGTCGCCGTCAAAAGCAAATATCACTTTGTTCGCCATCCGCAGCGCCGCGCGCATTTGCGGCGCCGTCGCCGCCGTCCCCATCGTCGCCGCGCTTTCGGCAAAACCCTCCTGCCAAAGCCGCGCGACATCCAAATACCCCTCCGCAATAAAAACGCGTCCTTTTTCGCGCGCCGCCGCCGCAATCCCGCGCGAGGCGTAAAGCAAATGCCGTTTTGCGAAACGGCGCGACTCGGGCGAGTTTAAATATTTCGCCGGCTCTTCTTCGCTCAGCGCGCGCCCGGCAAAACCGCAAACCTTTCCGCGCCGGTCAAAAACCGGAAACATAATCCGCCCGCGAAAGTAATCGTAAATGCGCCCTTCCTTTTCGCGCACGACGCCCGCTTCCACAAGCGTTTTTGCGCCGTAACTTTTCAGCGCGCCGGTCAAATCGTCAAACGAATCTTCGGCGTAGCCGAACAAAAACTCTTTCGCCGTTTGCGCTTGCATTCCGCGTTTTTGCAAATACGCGCGCGCTTTTTCGCTTTTTCCGAGGTTCGCCCGCCAATGGCGGACGGCCGCGCGCAAAACTTCGCCGACGCCCGGATACTCCGGCGCTTCCCCGTCTTTTCCTTCGCGCGGAACTTGCAAACCCTGCATCGCCGCGAGCGATTCCACTCCGGCGACAAAGTCCCCGCCGTTTTGCCGCACGATAAAATCCAATGCGCTGCCGCTTGCGCCGCAACCGAAACAATAAAAAAATCCCTTTTGCGGGCTGACATTGAACGACGGCGTTTTTTCGCTGTGAAAGGGGCAGAGCCCGACATAATTCGCGCCGCGTTTTTTCAGCGAAACGCCGGCGCCGACGACGGCTAGAATATCGGCGCCGTCGGCCAACTGTTGAATGAACTCGCGGGGAATATACGGCACGGTTGCGAAACGCTGCGCGCGGCATTAAAACAGTCAGCCGGAAAAAACGCGGCGCATAAAACGCGAATCCAATTCGCGCTTCCAGCGCCATGCCGCCGCCCCGCGCAAATGCATCGCGCCGTAGCACGCGAATGCGCCGCCGCAGCCGTCGCCGAGTATCGCCAAAAACCGCCGCGGCGGATTCCACGCGCGCATTTTTCCGCCGCGCAAACTCGCGAGAATGTTTTGCGCCAGAACCGGCGCCTGCCGCACGGCGACGACGCCCGATTTCGGCAAATTCCATTTTTCGCATTCGGCGCAGTCGCCGGCGGCGAAAATGCGCGGATGCGAAACGCTTTGCAAAAACGAATTGATTTGCATCCAGCCGCCCGCCGTCGCCGCCGCGCCGCTTGCGGCGAGCCATTCCGGCGCCGAGGGCGAAGTCGCAAAAATAACTTTGCCGGCGGCGAGTTGTTTTTTGCTTCCGCATTTTTCGCGCACTATTAATTGATTTTCTTCGTGCGCTTCCGCTTCGCCTTCGCAAACGGCGACGCCGCGCGCGGCGAGCAACTCGCGTATTTTTTTGCGAACCGCCGCCGGATAGCCGGGCAAAAACCTCCGCCCGGCGAGCGCAAGCGGAGCAAAACCGTTTTTGCGCGGGCGCAGCGCAAGGGCGACTTCCACCCCGGCGGCGCCGGCGCCGACAATCGCGGCGGGCTCTTCTTCCGGTATTTTCCGCAGCCATTCCACAAACGGCTCCACCGGCTTAACCGGCCGCGCGTTCGGCGACGCAAAAGGCGTTTTCTTTTCGCTGCCGACATTAACCGAAAGCAGCGAAAAATGAATCCGCCCGCCGCCGGACAAAACAATTTCGTTCGCGTCGGCGCAAAGCGAAGAAACGCGCGCGCGCAAAAACCGCGCGCCGGTCTCGCGCGCCAAACGGGGGAGATTGACAAAACATTCGCCGCGGCGGTAATGCCCGGCGATGTAGCCGGGCAGCATTCCCGAATAAGGGGAATGTTCGCCGTCGCTAATCAGCAGCGGTTTTTCGCCGCGCCATTTTCCGCGCAATCGCAAAAGCGCCAAAGCGTGCGCATGCCCGCCGCCAAGAAAAACCGCGCCCGCTTCTTCCGTCATTTCTCCGCGCCCGGCGAAACCGTCTCTTCGGTGTCTTCGCCGGGTTCGTTTTTCTGTTCCGGGGTTATACCCCCCGCCGCTTGCGGGGGGGGGTCGGAGTTTTCCGTCTCCATCGGAGATGGAGATGGAAAACTCCGGGGGGGTGGAGAACTCCCGTTATCGTCGGAGATAACCGTTTCGCCTGCGGCAACCGTTGTTTTACGGTCGCCTTCCACCCCCCCGGAGAATCCTCCGCCGACTGCGTCGGCGGAGGATTCCCCGACCCCCCCCCGCAAGCGGCGGGGGGTATTAAATTCGCGGCGGTTGTTTTTTTGCCGGCGGGGGTTTTCTTCCGCGGAATGTTCCGGCAGCAGTTTCGCGTCGGCAAAAACAAAATCGCCGGGGCGCAGTTCGCGCGGCAAAACAAAACTCCCCATTCGGATGCGAAGCAGGCGGCTCACGCGCAATCCGAAAAAAGCGAACATCCGCCGGATGGCGCGGTTTTTTCCGCTTGTCATCAGCAGGCGGTACCAGCGGTTGCGCCCGCCGCCGCTTTTTTCCGCGCAAATGGAATCGGCGCGCAGCGTTTCGTCGTCGTCCACAATGCCGGAGCAAAAACGCTTTTCCTCCGCCGCCGAAAGCTCGCCGCTCGCCCGCGCAAGATATTCGCGCTCCACGCCAAAGCGCGGATGCGCGAGCGAATGCGCAATGTCGCCGTCGTTCACAAACAAAATCAGCCCCTCGCTGTTGACATCCAAACGCCCGACATTAATCCAGCGTCCGCCGCGAATTTCCGGCAAAAAATCAAAAACCGCGCGCGCGCCCTCTTTGCCTTCGCCGCCTTCCAGCGCCTGCCGCGAAACGACTACGCCGACGGGCTTGTTGTAAATCAAAACTTTCGGCGGATGCGACGACGGCGAACCCGCCCTCGCCGGGCGGCGGTTTTGCGAACGGTCATCGCGCCATTGTTTTTTTTCGCGATAGGGACGGCGGTTACCGTCCCCGTCGTCGCGTTTGCGATACGGCCGCGAATGCGAATGCGACCCTGACGACGCATTTGCCGACCGACGATTATCCGAACGGTCTCCGCGCCAATCTTTTTTTTCGCGGTAGGGACGACGGTCACCGTCCCCGTCGTCGCGCTTGCGATACGGCCGCGAATGCGACTCTGACGACGCATTTGCCGGCCTGCGATTATCCGGACGGTCATCGCGCCATTGTTTTTTTTCGCGGTAGGGACGACGGTCACCGTCCCCGTCGTCGCGTTTGCGATACGGCCGCGAATGCGACCCTGACGATGCATTTGCCGGGCGGCGATTATCCGGACGGTCATCGCGCCAATTCTTTTTTTCGCGGTAGGGACGGTTACCGTCCCCGTCGTCGCGTTTGCGATACGGCCGCGAATGGGACTCCGACGACGCATTTGCCGGACGACGATTATCCGGACGGTCTCCGCGCCAATCTTTTCTTTCGCGGTAAGGACGACGGTTACCGTCATCACCGTCGCGCTTGCGATACGGCCGCGAATGCGAACGCGACTCTGACGATGCATTTGCCGGGCGGCGATTATCCGGACGGTCATCCCGCCAATCTTTTCTTTCGCGGTAAGGGGGACGGTTACCGTCATCGCCGTCGCGTTTGCGGTACGGCCGCGAATGCGACCCTGACGATGCATTTGCCGGACGGCGATTATCCGGACGGTCTCCGCGCCAATCTTTTCTTTCGCGGTAAGGGGGACGGTTACTGTCGTCGCCGTCGCGTTTGCGGTACGGCCGCGAATGCGACTCTGACGATGCATTTGCCGGACGGCGATTATCCGAACGGTTTTCGCGCCAATCTTTTTTCTCGCGGTAGGGGGGACGGTTACCGTCCCCGTCGTCGCGTTTGCGATACGGCCGCGAATGCGACGACGATGGTGACGATTTCCTTTCCGGCCGGCGACTATCCGAACGGTCTCCGCGCCAATCCTTTTTTTCGCGGTAGGGGCGGGTTTCTTTTTCCCGTTTTTGTTCGGGAAGCATTTCCACGCGGTCGCCTTCGCCGACGCGCATTCCGGTTTTTGCGGTTTTGCCGTTGACTTGCACGCGCCCGCCGGCTATTGCGTTTTCCATTTCCCGGCGCGAGCCCAATCCCCGCCGCGCCAGATTCTTTTGCAGTTTTTCGCCCGCGCTTTTTTCGCGCGCAGAATCCCCGCCGTTGCCGCCGCCGCCGCCGCCGCTTTTTTCGGCGGGCGGTTTATTATCGTTCGTTGTTTGATTCATCGTCGTCGTCGCCGTCGTTATCGTCTTCGGCGTCGCCGCCGGTTTCGTTGTTGTTGTCGTTTTCGCTTTCCGCTTCGGGCGGCGCTTCCGGTTCGGGCGGCACGGGCAAATCGTCCAGCGAAAGCAGCCCCAGGTCGTCCAAAAATGTTTTGGTCGTGGAATATAAAACGGGGCGCCCCGGCGTTTGCCGCCGCCCGACTTCTTCCACCCATCCGCATTCTTCCAAAAATGCGAGTTGCGAGGAGGATACGGCGACGCCGCGTATTTTTTCTATGTCGCCGCGCGTCGCCGGCTGGCGGTAGGCGATAATCGCCAAAACTTCCATCAGCGGGCGCGAAAGGCGCGGCGGTTTGACGGGCGCGAGCGCGCGCAAAAACTGCGCGTATTCCGGGCGGCTGACAAATTGAAAACCGCCGGCGGTTTCCACGATGTCCATACTGCGCCCGCGCCATTCTTCGCGCAGTTGTTCGGCCGCTTCGCGTATTTGCTTCGCGCCGGTTTCGGCGCCGAGCATTCTTTTGAGCGCGCCCATCTCCACCGCGCCGCCGGCGGCGAGCAGCGCGAATTCCAGCGCGTTTTTAGTTTCCGTTTCCGCCATCGCCCGCCGCCGTAAGCGCGATTTGCAATTCCGCCGATTCGTTTTCCTGCGCAAGCGTAACCGTGTTTTCCGCCGCCAACTGCAAAAGCGCGACAAAACTCAAGCCCGCCGCGCCGCGCGGGGCGAGCGAAAAAAAGCCGACCGCCGCGCGCCCGACATTGCGCAGTTTTCGCAGCAGCATACTCATCGCCGCGCGCACGGTCATTGTTTGCCGCAGCATTTCGTAAGGCGCCCGCGCCCGCGCGCGGGCAAGCGCTTCGGAAAAGCACTGCGCCAGCCGTTCAATTTGCAGCGACGGTTTTTGCGGCGGCGGCTCCGGTTTTTCCACGGCAATGTCGGGCGAAACAAAATCGCGCGCGCGCCGCGGCATTGCGGCGAGGGCGAGCGCGGCGGCGCGCATTCTTTCGTATTCCAAAAGGCGGCGCACCAAATCGGCGCGGGGGTCTTCTTCCTCGCCGTTTTCCGGCGGCGGCTTCGGCAAAAGCATTTTGGATTTTATCTCCACCAGCAGCGCCGACATGGAAAGGTAATCGGCGGCGATGTCCATCCCCGCGGCGGAAATGCCGCGCGCATATTCGGCGTATTGTTCGCAAAGTTGCGCCATCGGAATGTCGGTGATGTCAAACCGGTTTTTGCGCACGAGATGCAGCAGCAAATCCATCGGCCCCTCAAAGTGGTCCAGCCGCAGGCGCAGCGCCGCCGCCGGGATATACAGCGCCGGAGCGGGATCCAGCGATTTGCCGTAAACGCGCGGCTCGCTCATCGCGTTTGCAAAAGCATCGCCCGGCGCACCGCGGCGAGAGTTCTTTCCGTTTCGGCGCGCGCGCGCCTTGCGCCCTTTCGCAATATTGCTTCCACAGTTCCGGGCTTGTCGTATTTTTCGCGCGCTTCGCGAATCGGCGCGAGAGTTTTGTTTACTCCCTCCGCCAATGCGCTTTTGCATTCCAAACAGCCGATGGACGCGGCGCGGCAACCCTCCGCCGCCCACGCCTGCTTTTTTTTGTCGGAAAATATTTTATGCAAATCCCACGCCGGGCATTTTTCCGGGTCGCCGGGGTCTTCGCGCCGCTTGCGCGCGGGGTCGGTTTGCATGCGCGCGAGTTTCCCGCAAACTTCTTCCGGCGAATCAAAAAGCGCGACGGCGTTGCCGTAGGATTTGGACATTTTGCGCCCGTCCGTCCCCGGCAGTTTCGGCGCTTCCGTCAAAACCGCCCGCGGCGCCGGAATGATTTCTTCCGCATCGTAAAGCAAATGCGCGCGCAGAATCTTTTTTTTGTTTTTTTCCGCCGCGCTTTCGTTTATTAATTGCATTGCCGCTTCCAGCGAATCGGCGTCGCCTTCGCGGCGGTAGCGGCGGGCGCATGCTTCCAAACTTTTGCGCGCGCCGGCGTCCAGCGAATCCAGCGCGCTTTTTGCCGCCGCGCGAAAGGATTCCGTCCTGCCATACAAATGATTAAAGCGCCGCGCCAGTTCGCGCGCGAATTCCAAATGCGGGAGCTGATCCTCGCCGACGGGCACCGCCCCGGCGCGGTAGGCAAAAATGTCCGCCGCCTGCAAAAGGGGGTATCCCAAAAAACCGTGCGTGTCCAAATCGCGCCCCGGCGAATCCTTTTGCTCCTTGTATGTCGGCAGGCGCAAAAGCCACGGCAGCGGGCATATCATGGAAAGCAAAACGCACAACTCGGCGTGCGCCGGCACATGCGACTGCGCGAATATAGTCGCCCGCTTGGGATCCACTCCGGCGCAAAGCCAGGCCAGCGCCGTCTCGCGCGTTTGCGCGGCGCCCGGCGGGGCGGCGTAATCCGTCGTCAGCGCGTGCCAGTCGGCGACGAAAAAAAAGCATTCGTGCCGCTGCTGCAGTTTTTTCCAATTAAGCAAAACCCCGCACAAATGCCCCAAATGCAGCGCGCCGGTCGGGCGCATTCCCGAAAGCACGCGCGTTTTTTCCAAGTTGTCCGTCATGCCGGATAGTTTTCCGTTTCGCCGCCGCCGTCGCGCAAAAGGCGCGGGGGTGTTTCGTTAAAATCCAGCATCGTCGTCGGCTTCATCGGGCAGGGGCCGGATTCGGCGACCGCTTCAATTTGTTTTCCCGCCAAACTCTCGCGCAAAGAATCGTGCGCGACAGCATCGTCTGCGCCGGGCAGTTTTAATGTCGTCGTGATGACCGGCTCGCCTATTTCCGCAAGCAGCGCCGCCGCGACCGGATGCGAAGGAACGCGAAAAGCGACGGTCTTGCGCTTCGGATGGCAAAGCCGCTTCGCAACTTTTTTCGTCGCCGGCAAAATAAAAGTATAGGGGCCCGGCGCGCGGTTTTTCATCAGACGGAATGCGGCGTTGTCCACCGCGGCGTAATCGCTGATTTGCCCGATGTCGCGGCAGGCGAGCGCGAACAAATGGCAATCGTCCACGCCGCGCAACTGCCGCAAACGCTCCGCCGCGCGCGGATCGTTTTGCAAACAGCCGAGTGCGTAATTGGAATCGGTCGGATACACGACAACGCCGCGGCGCAAGTGTTCGGCGAGCAAACGAATCAAACGCGGCTGCGGATTCTGCGGATGCACCGAAAAAAACTGCGTCATTTTTTTTCTCCGCCGTTGTTGTTGTCGCCGCCGTTATCCGTTTGCAAACGGTAACGCGCCCCGCAATAGGGGCAGGAAACTTCCGGCTGCGCCGCGGACAACTGCAAAAAAACGCGCGGATGTTTGTTCCAGTTCTCGCCCCCCGGCGGCGGGCAGCAAAACGGCAACTGCCGCGGCGCAACCGTCTTCGCCGCGCTTTCTTTCGCCGATGCCGTCGCGTTCATTCGTTCAGCCGACGGGAGTCAGCCATTCTTTTGCGCGCTTGCCTTTGCCGCGCACCGCGTCAAAAAACGCTTCCTGCAATTTCGCGGTTGCCGGCCCCCGTTTTCCTTCGCCGATTACAATGCCGTCCAGTTCGCGTATCGGCGTAACTTCCGCCGCGGTGCCGGTAAAAAACGCTTCTTCCGCGGTGTAGATTGCGTCGCGCGTCATACGCCGCTCGCGCGTTTGCATTCCGATGTCGCGCGCCAATTGAATTACCGCGTCGCGGGTGATGCCTTCCAGTTGCGATGTCATGTCGGGCGTTTGCAGTTCGCCGCGGCGGACGACAAAAAGGTTTTCGCCGGGGCCTTCGGCGACGAGTCCGTCCGCGTCCAAAAGCAGCGCCTCGTCGTAACCGTCGCGCAGCGCTTCGGCGTGCGCCATTACCGAATTCACATAATGCCCGCAACCTTTCGCAAGGCACATAACTGCGTTGACATGATGGCGGGTGAAAGAGGATGTTTTTATGCGAATGCCTTTTTGCAGTCCTTCTTCGCCGAGATACGCGCCCCAGGGCCAGGCGGCGACGGCGACGCGCACCGGGTTTTTGCCGACGCTGAGCCCCAGCGAATCGGCGCCGTAAAATGCGAGCGGGCGAATGTAACAGGACTGCAGCGAGTTCGCGCGCACGACTTCGCGCTGCGCTTCGGCGATTTCTTCGCGCGAAAAAGGAATGCGCATTCCCAAAATCGCCGCCGACTGAAAAAAGCGTTCGGTGTGCTCGCGCAGGCGGAATATGGCGGGGCCGCCTTCGCCGTCGTAGCAGCGCACGCCCTCAAAAACGCCGGTGCCGTAATGCAAGCCGTGCGAGAGAACATGAATCTGCGCCGCGCCCCATTCCGTCAGCCGCCCGTCAAACCATATCTTCCCCTCGCGCCCCGCCATCCCCTCGCGCGCCTGCTTCTCATTCCCGGACATAATCCCGATTCTATCACGCCCGCGCAAGCGGCGGGGGGTAAAGCATTCTCTACGCCGTGCGGTCGGGGGAGGTTTTTGCCAGTTTGGCGAGGGAATGGAGGGCGGCGGTTTCCGTTTCGGTTCGGGGTTTTGTTTCTTGGAGTTTTTGCAGTTGCGCGGCGGCGGCGGCGGCTTCTTCGGCGGCGCGGGCGCGGGTTTGCGCGAGTGCGCCGCTTTTTTGCACCATCCGCAGGGTTTTTGCGAAAACATCGGGGGCGCCGGAGCGCCAGCCGTTTATCAGCGCGTCGCGTTCTTTGGCGGAAGTTTGCGCGACGGTCAATATCACCGGCAGCGTCATTTTTCCCTCGCTGAAATCGCGCCCTATTTCTTTTCCGGTGTCGCCGCCTTCGTAATCCAGGCAGTCGTCCACCAATTGAAAAGCGAGCCCGAGCCGCCTTCCGTATTCGGCGAGCGCTTTTTCTTCCGCGCTTTTTTCCGCGAGTATCGCCGGGCCCGCCGCCGCTATCTCAAACAGATTCGCGGTCTTGCGCTCTATTATGGAAAAATACATCCGCTCCGAAACATTGCCGCTGCCGCGCGCGAGCAACTGCAAAAGCTCGCCTTCCGAAAGGCGGTTCGTCGCGTCGGTCATTCTTTGCAAAAGCCGCACGCTGCCGAGTTGCGCCAGTATTTGCGACGCGCGCGAATACAAAAAATCCCCCACCAAAACCGAAGCGGCGTTGCCGTATACGCGGTTTGCCGTCGCCTGCCGCCGCCGCGTGTCGGCGTCGTCAACAACATCGTCGTGCAGCAATGTCGCCGTGTGAATGAACTCAATCGCCGCCGCCGTTTCCAAACTGCTTTCTTCGCGCAACCCGCAAAGCCGCGCCGAAAGCATCGCGACAATCGCGCGCAACCTTTTTCCGCCGGCCAGTTGCCGCACAATAATATCCGCCGCCAGCGAAACTTCCGTCTGCATCCGCCCGCGCATGTGCGCGTTCAGCCGCGCGATTTCGCCGTCAAACTCCCCCAGCGCATCGGCAAAAACGCTCATTCCAAAACCGTCATATTGTCGCGGTGCGACATTTCTTCTTCAAAAACATATCCCAGCACCGTTCCGATTTTCGCGCTTTTCACCCCGCACAAAGCGCGCGCCGCCGCGGCGTCGTAATTCGCCAAACCATAACCGACCGTCTTTCCGTTCGCATCGGCGAGCGCGACCGAATCCCCGCGCACAAATTCCCCGCGCACTTTTTGCACTCCCGCCGGCAACAAACTGCGTTTGTCGCGCACGACCGCGCGCACCGCGCCGTCGTCCAAAATCATAGTTCCGCGCACGCGCAATCCGCTTGCCAGCCAGCGTTTGCGCGCGGAAAGCGGCGGCGTCTCGGCGGCGAGCAAAGTCCCGAAGGGGCGCTTGCCTCCGCCGGCGCGCAACAATGCGCGCGGTATCGCCATTCTTGCGCCGCCGTCGGCGATAAGCGAATCGGCGCCGCTGCGCGCGGCTATTTTTGCCGCTTCCAATTTGCTTTTCATTCCGCCGATTCCTTCGCCGCCGTTTTCTTTCGCGTAATGCAAAAGGTTTTCGTCCCCGGCTTTTGCGCGGGAGACAACATCGCGGCGCGAACCGTCGCGGCAAAGCCCGGGCGCGTCCGTCAACATTAATAAACAATCGGCTTCCAGCAAATTCGCAATTTGCGCGGCGAGACGGTCGTTGTCGCCGAAACTCGCGGTGTCCGTCGCGACGACATCGTTTTCGTTAATTACCGGAACGACATCGCTGCCGAGCAGCCGCCGCAAAGTCGCGCGCGCGTTCAGATACAAAGTGCGGTGCGCCATTTCCTCGGCGGTCAGCAATATTTGCGCGGCGTGCAAGCCGCTGCGCGAGAAAGCGTCCTCGTAGGCGTCCATCAAAAGCATCTGCCCGACGGCCGCGGCCACGCGCAAATCGGCGCGCGCCGTCGGGCGTTTTTTCCAGCCCAAACGCTGCATCCCCGAAACGACCGCGCCGGAAGAAACCAATACCATCTCCCGCCCCGCGCGCCGTTCCTTCGCTATCTGCAGCGAAAGGCGGCGAATGTAATTCGCGTTCAACCGGTTTTCCCCGGCGGAAAGCAAACTGCTCCCCACTTTTACAATGACGCGATGCGGCTTCATTTCGCAGCCGCCGCGTTTTTGTTTTCGGAATAACGGTAACGGTTGCCATTATCGCTGCCGTTATCATTTCCGTCGGCGACAGTTTTATCACCGTCCCCGCCCATATCCCGCGTTTGCAAAAAAAGCGGCGCGAGTTCTTTTATCCCCGCGCCGGTCAGCGCGGAAACGGCGCGAACAAAAAGAAACTGCGGAAAGTTCTCGCGCATTGTTCGCGTTCGTTTTTCCGCCTCCGCTTTCGGCAGCAAGTCCGTTTTATTCAGCGCGAGCATTTTCGGTTTTTCGCCGAAGTCGGCGGCGGAGGAATTTGCGAGCTCGCTTTCCAACGCTTTGCAGTCGCGCGCCGGGTCGCCGGCGATGTCCGCGACAAAACAAAGCATCGCCGTGCGCGATATGTGCCGCAAAAAACGGTTGCCGAGCCCGGCCCCTTCGGCCGCGCCGCGAATCAGCCCGGGCAGGTCGGCGACGGTCACGCCCTCGCCGAACTCGTCGGCGACAAAACCCAACTGCGGCGACAAAGTCGTAAACGGATAATCCGCAATCTTCGGGCGCGCGGCGCTGACGGCGGCGAGCAGCGTGGACTTCCCCGCGTTCGGCATTCCGACCAGCCCGACATTCGCCAGCAGCCGCAGCACGAGTTTAAACCGCCGCTCCTCGCCCGTCTCGCCGTTCGTGCGCCGCCGCGGCGCGCGGTTGACGGAAGTTTTGAACCCCGCGTTTCCCCGTCCGCCGCGACCGCCGCCCGCCAGCAAGACGCGCTGCCGCGGGCGCAGCAAATCGCCGTGAACCGCCCCCGTCGCCGAATCCAGAATCTGCGTGCCGACCGGCGCGCCGACGACAACATCCTCGCCGTCGCCCCCGGTGCGCTTGCCGCCGGAACCGTGCTTGCCGTTCGCCGCGCGCACATCGCGCAGCCGCCGATGCGCGAGCAAGGTGTTCATCGCCAGCGACGCCCGCAGCCAGACATCGCCGCCCTTGCCGCCGTCGCCGCCGTCCGGTCCCCCGCGCGGGCGCGCCCGTTCGCGCAAGAAACTCACGACGCCGTCGCCGCCCTTGCCGCCGCGGGCGGAAATCTCCACTTCGTCAATGAATGCGGACTTTCCCATGTCCGCCCCGCGCGCGCCTTTTTAAGAGGGCGCAGGCGAAGGCGCCACGCTGACATACTTCCGCAGCGGCTTCCCCCCGCGGGCGAAAACAACGCGCCCCGCGGCGATGCTGTAAAGAGTGTGGTCGCGCCCCACGCCGACATTCGCCCCCGGATGAAAGCGCGTCCCCCGCTGGCGCACAAGTATCTCGCCCGCGCGCACCGTCTCGCCGCCGTAACGCTTCACCCCCAAATACTTCGGATTGGAATCGCGCCCGTTCTTGGACGAGCCGCCGGCTTTTTTTTGCGCCATTTATTCGCCCCCGCTTTTCGCGTTTTTGTTTTCGGCGACGGCTTTTTCGCCCGCCCCGCCGCCAGCGGCGACGATGCCGTCAATTTGTATTTTTGTCAAGTCGGCGCGCGCGCCCCCGCTGCGGCGGCTGTTCTTGCGCCGCCGCACTTTGACGATGCGCACTTTCTCCCCGCGCAAGTGTTCCAGCACGGTAACGGCGACGGCCGCGGGCAAATAGGGCGCGCCGAATTCGGTTTTGCCGTCCGCCCCGGCGAGCGCCAGAACCTTTTCCAGCCGCAAGTTCGCGCCGACTTCGCCCGGCAGACGGTCAACAACGGCGACGCCGCCCACCGCCGCGCGGTATTGCTTCCCCCCGCTCTCAAAAATCGCGCTCGCGTATTCGCTCATCGTCCCTTGTTTTTCCGCCCCGTCCCCGGCGCGGCTCGCCATTCTAACACAAAAACCCCCCGATGCAACCCCGCCCCTTGTCATTCCCGCGAAAGCGGGAATCCAGTTCTTTCGCTGTTGGGGGGGATTGGATTTCCGCTTTCGCGAGATGGGACTGGATTCCCGCTTTCGCGGGAATGACAGTTACGCGCCCAACAAAACACCCGGCTTTGCGGAGGACGATTGTTGCGGGGGGGACTCTTCCGATTCAGCGGGAACAGGCGCGGGAGAAAGCAAAAGTTGTTGTCCCCCGCAAAAAAGCGAATCCTTTACGCGCGCGAGCATAACCGCAGCAAGCGCAATATAACCGTCACCGCCCTCTTCCGCAACCGCCGCCGCATTAACTATCTCGCCGACAGTCGCGCCTTTGTCATCGGCGATTGCCGCGCCTTCTTCGGGGGAATCGCCATCGCCGCGCACAATCATCAGCCGCCGTTTTACCGCGCCGCGGTAATGCAGCCGCGCGACGACTTCCTGCCCGACATAACACCCCTTATTAAAATCAATCCCGCCGAGCAAATCCCAATTAATAAACTGCGGCAGAAACTTCTCCTGCGTTTTTGCGCCGACCCACGGCATCCCGCGCAATATGTCGTTTGTTTTCCAATCGGCGGCGCAACCGTCATCCCCGCCGCTGTCGCCGCATTCCAAAACGGCAATGTCCCCGTTTTCTTCGCGGCGGAATGTCCCCCCTTTTTCCGGCGGCGCGTTTGCAAAAACAACAAAACAAACCCCGCATTCTTCCCGCCGCATTTTCACTTTCGCGCGCAAGACAAAACGCGAAAGCCGCGCGATGCAATCTTCGGCGATGTCGGCGCGCGCAATCGCGCAAAACTTTTCCCCGCTTTCGCGGCAGAGAATCGCGTTCGCCAAAACGCGCCCCTGCCGGTTGCAGTAGGCGGCGCGCGCCCAGTGTCCGTTTTGCAGCGCGAGGGCGTCGGCGCTGATTTGCCCCTGCAAAAACGAGGCGGCGTCCGCCCCTTCCACGGCGAAGGCGGCGAGCGCATCGGCGCGCATTGTTATTTTTGTGGTAGTTTTTGCCATTGTGTATTACCGTTTTCGCCCGTCCGCCGCGCTTGCCGCGCTTTTTCTTTTTTTCGCCGTCGCCTGCGGCGCGGGGGCGGCGGCGATTATAACAAACCCCGCGCCTTCCGCTTTCGCCGCCGCGCTCGTTTGCGCCGGTTTCGCGATGGCCGCAAAACGCCACGCCCTGCGCCGCGGCAAAGGCGCGGTCGCCGCGATGCATTGGCCGCTCGGCGGGCGCGAGCCGCGCGCGGTTATGCTCGTCTTCGCCGACGGAAAAGAAACGCGCGGCGAAATACGCGGCGCCTTTTGTTCCTCGTGGTTTGCGGCGGTCACGGTAAAGGCGGGCGGCAAAAAACACTTCGTCGCCGCCGCCGCCGATTCCGCCGACTCCCCCCAAATCTTCCGCCGCCTGCGCATTCGCCTGATAGCCCTAAGCAACCCCGACGCAACCCCTCCCTCCGACAAAAAATAACCCCCCTTGTCATTCCCGCCCCCCCGACAAAAAATAATCACTTTGTCATTCCCGCGAAAGCGGGAATCCAGCTCTTTTTGGGGGGAGGGCTGGATTCCCGCTTTCGCGGGAATGACAAAAGGGGAGCGGGAATGACAAGAGGGATGACAAGAGGGGGGATGACAAGGGGAGCGGGAATGACAAAAGGAGCGGGAATCCAGTGCTTTTTTGGGGGTAGGGGGATATAATCGGAAAATGTGGAACAGGCAGCCGGCGGTTTATATTATGGCCAGCAAGAGGAACGGAACGCTTTATACCGGGGTTACCGGCGATTTGCCCGCCCGGGTTTGGCAGCACAAAAACGGGGAGGAGAAAGGTTTTGTGCGGGAATACGGCGTTACGATGCTGGCGTATTTTGAGTTGTGCGACGACATTCACGCCGCCATTTTGCGGGAGAAACAGATTAAGAAGTGGCGGCGGGCTTGGAAGTTGGAGTTGATTGAAGGGCTAAACCCCGGCTGGCGCGATTTGTCCGCTGATATTTTTTGATTTTTTCCCGCCTTTCTTGTCATTCCCGCCTCTCTTGTCATTCCCGCGAAAGCGGGAATCCAGTTTTTCCGTTGCCGGATGTGGGGGGGTGGGATTTCTGCTTTGGCGAGATGGGGCTGGATTCCCGCTTTCGCGGGAATGACAAAAGGAGCGGGAATGACAAGGGGGATTAGTGGGCGTGGAAGATTTGCATTACTATCAGGAGGATGCTGAAAATTGCCGTCAGGGCGGTCATGGAACCGGCCAGGGCGACGGTGATGCGCCAAGTCATTCGGGTTTCCATTTCTGCCATATCGGCGCGGATGTCGGCGCGCAACTGCACCAAATCCGCCTTTGTCGCCAAATCCTCCGTCGCTTCCGTCAGGGCGTGGACTTGCGCTTCCGCTTGCTTTTCGGGGACGCCGGCGGTTATTAGGTTTTTGGTTACGGCGAGGGTGTTCATTATTGGGTATTATATCATCCCGGGTTTGTTGCGTCTCTCCGGAAGTGTAGCGGGGTTTGGCTTGTGCGTTCCGGTTGGGGGGGTATTTTTTGGGGCGTTACACCTCTGGAGAGGTGTAACGAGGCCTCGCGGGGTAGCGAGGGCTCGCGGGGGGACGAGGGCGACTTCTGGGGGGACGAGGACTCGGACTTGGCTATTAATTTGCTGGATTCCCGCTTTTTGGGGGAGGCGGGAATGACAAAATTGTTGTAGGCGAAGCCGCTGCCGGGGGGTTGCACTCTTGTTATGGTGCCTTCGTGGGATTTTACGAAGGTTTCATTTCTTTCCGCGGGGAGGTTTATGTCGGGCGCCAGGGCTACGCCGCCGCCGCCGCCGGAGGGGCGCGGCAGCAATGTCCCCGCATCGCAGCCGGCGCCGTTGCAGAAGAACATTGTTATCGTCAGCGAGAGAACCGGCACTTCGCTGCCCGTTTCCGTGAAAGTCAGGGGGACGATGACGGTTCCCTGCCCGAGGGCGCTGTTATGCCGCCAATCGGTCTGCCACAATACCCCCGCACCGGAGACGATGGAACGGTCTCTTAACCGGACATTGCCGGTGAAAGCGTTGGAAGGCACCCTGGCGCCGAGCACCCCGGCGACATTACCGCCTTCGCCGCCGCCGATGCCAAAGTACATTCGCACCCGCGTGCCGACGAGGTGAATCTCGTCGTAGGTCAAGGGAATTGACTCAATCGCCCCCGCCGTGATGAGCGACAGCCGAGCTTCCGGCGCGGGCAGATAGATCACACTCCCCACCGTAAAGGTCGCCACATTCACCGGGCTGAAGCCGTCCCGCATCACAATCCTCGTAATCGCCACGGTAGACGCTTCGGAGGTGATAGTTTGCCCGCTGGCGGCGATGAATTGCAGGTTGTCCCCCGCTATTGCCAGCTCGCTGTTGGCGCCGAAGGAATCCTCGCCGCTCTCAAAGGTGTAGGCGTAGGGCGCAACCCCCCCGCTGCCGACGAACGCCGCCACATTCTCCGACTCCGCCGGAAAGGCCTGCCCGCTCGTCAGCGTGATCAGCGGCGGATTCATGCTCAGCGACAGGTCGTCCATCACCCGGATAAAGAGCAGCCGATTTGTGTCGTCGGTGTTCGGGTTGTCGTCCTGCGTCAGCAGCGTCACCGTAAAGCGCCGCAGATTCGCCGCCAGTTCCGAGACCGGCGGCGCGTTCAGCCGCAGCACAGTCCCCCCCAGCAGCGTCGCGCTCGCCGAGGGCAGGGAGGAAACGGTGAACGACACCGCCCCGACCACATTCACCGCAGTCACAGTCCCGTAAACGAAATCCTCCACCCCCACCGATATCGTCGGCAGTATCAGTTGCCCGCTTTCAAAGCCAATCAAAAAGCCGCGCGGCGGCGCCGGCGGGCGGAAGAGAATGCTCACGGTAAAGGTTCCGCTCCCGCCACCGCTTTCGCTCGCCCGCACGGTGAGAAAACGCTGCGCATTCTCCCTCGGCGTTTGCCCGTTCAGCCGCAATTCGCCGCTGTTCGCATCCAGCGCAACCGTGATATCCGCAACCGGCGTCCCCATCAGCGCGAAAGTATACGGCGGCAGACCCCCCTGCACCCCGATGCGCGCAATCGGCGAGGAGAGAACCGCATCCGACGCAACGGTAATCCTGGGGCCCGGATACGGCGGAAGTATCGCAAACGCGCCCCCCGGAACAACCTGCAAAGTCGCCACAGCAATCTCCACATCCACCTTCGCCGGCTGAGGCGCCTGCGGAATCACGCGATGCACCCGGCCCCTCCCCCCGAACAGCGTTATCACATACCGCCCCGCATGCGCCGCCGAAGCGACAACCGCGCCACCCGCCCCCACAGTCACCGAAAGCGGATCCCCCACAATCGCACCCGCCCCCACCGTAGCAATCCCCAAAACCCCAACGCTCGCCGTTATCGCGTCCCCGTCCGCAAATCTAAGCGTCGCAACAGTCAGCGAGCGCGCCGCAGGAAACACAGGGCTGTTCACAGTCAGCAAAACCGGGCTCGGAACAACAACAACCGTAACAGTCGCACGCAGCAAGCGCGTGTCCGCGTCCGCAAGTTCAATCCCCGCCGTCAGCGTTATCCGCGCCGGCGGCGACTGCGTGAAATACACGCTCGCCCGCCGCACATCGTTCACATCAAAAACCGCCCGCTCCGCATAGGTAAAGAGATAGTCCCCCCCGATGTTGCGCGTGCCGTATCCGTAGTCCCCTTCCTGCCCTCCGCCGCTCGTCGTCGCCCGCCCCCCGCTGCCCACAAGCGTCATAAACGGATCAAACAGTCCCCCCGTCCGGTAGTTCCCGTGCCGGTACTGGTCCACAGTAATCACACCCTCCGGCAAAACCCGCAGCGAAAGAGTCGGCGAAACCGCAACCGTCACCGACACCGTCGCCTTCCCCCCGTCGCCGTCCGTCACTTCCAGCCCCACATTCGCGCTCGCCAGCAAAGCATTATGCAAAACCGAAACCGCGCCGTCCGTCCCCACCCCCACAGATATCCCCCCGTCCGCAATCACCGCATAACTGTAAGGCGTCTGCCCCGCCCCCGCAAGCACACTCCCCACAGTAGTCGGCTCGTTCACAATCACAGGCACCAGCCCGTCCAGTATGTCAAAGTCCTCCACCACCCCGAAGCTCCCCTCAAAGGCGTAGTGCTTGCCAAAGCCCGCCGTCACCGGACGCGCACGGAAGGTAATCGCCAAAGTAGCGCTCGTCAAAACCGGCGGCGACGCCGAATCGCTCGCCGAAAAGGTCAGCGTCGCCGCAGCCCCCACAGTCGGCAAAACCGCCGCCGCAGGAAAACTCAAATACCCGTTACCCGTGTTGTAGTTCACCCACGCCGGCGCAGTCCCCAGCAAAGAATGCGTCCGCGCGCCCTCGCCCCCCGCAGCAGAAACAGTCGCAACAAACTCCGCAGCAGACCCCACAGTCCGCCCGCCAAACGCCGTCAGCGTCGCCAATGCCGGGAACCGTATCTGCCCGATGACCGTCACCGAAACAACAAACCTAACATCCGCAACATTCGGATGCGGGTCGTCCACAGTCATCGTCAGCACCGAAACCCCCTCCGCGCTCGGACTCCGCAAAAGCAACACCGTCCTGCCCCCAATTACCCGCCGAATCAAGCCATCCGAACTGTTAATCCGCAACTGCAGCCCGGTCCAACCCGAATCCTGCGAAACCGATATCGTCCCCAGCGTCACATTCTCCGAAGTCGGCGCCACCGCCAGATTCGGCGTCCCCACAAACGAAACAGTCAGCGCCGGCGGGTCCACGACATCCACAGTCACATCCGTCGTCGTCCGCCCCAGATTCCCCGCCAGATCACTCGCCAGCAGCCGAACGCTCAGCGTCACCAGCAGCGGAGAATTCAGCGCCGCACGATTCCCGACAAAGCGCGCAAGTCCGCTCTCGCTCACCACCTCAAACGCATTCGGCAGCAAACTCCCCGGCGCATTCACCAATGCAAAATTCTGCCCCCCCGCGCCCAGATTCTCCGCCGTCAGCTGAAACAGCGTCGCATAGGTAAAGCGCGTCGACACCGTCAAAATATCCCCCAGCCCCGGCAGCGATATCGCCCGCACCAGCGCAACCGTCAGCGATGCCGTCAGCGGCGCAGTATTCAAATGATCATCGTCAATGCTCAAAGTCACGGCAACCGTCGCCGGAGTTTGCGAAGCGTTTATCGCCAGCGCAAAATTACCCTGCAATAGCCCCAAGGAATTAAAGCCCCCCGCCGGCGTCCCCACTATCGTCAGCCGGTTTACACCCGAGCGCGCCGCCGCAATGTAGCCCCCGTCCAGCCGCAGCAGCCCGAAGGCAAAATTCGCATTCACATTCGTCACCAATACCGAAACAAAGCCCGCCGTAACCAATGTCAGCGCCGGCGGGTCCACAATCTCCACCGTAACCTCAGCAGTCGCCGCGCTCGGCTGGCCCCCGGCGTCCGTCCCCGCCGCCCGCACACTCAGCGTTATCCGCGCCTCCGCCAAGACCGTATGCGGAATCTCCGAAAACGACAACTCCCCGTTCGCCGCACCCACAACAGCCGTAATATCCGTCGGCGCCCGCACCAATCCGTAAGAAAAGCCCGTCCCGTCCGAACCCGAAAGCGTAACGATAGCCGCCGCAGCAATCCGCGTCGTCACCGTCAGCACAGCATCCGGCGGCGAAAGATTCACCCCGCTAACAAACCCCACCGTCAAAACCCGCGAAATATCCCCGCTCGCAGAATCCCGAACCCGAACCGTCAACTCCCGCTCCTCCCCGGCCGCCGGGCTTTCGCCGCCGATGATAAACACATGCCCGTTATTCCGCAGCGCAAAAGTGATATTCGCATTCTGCGGCGTGTTCGCAATCTCATACCGGTAAGGCGGCGTCCCCCCGGAAACCGCAGCCCGCGCAATCGCCCCGCTCTCCGTCCGCGCCCCCGGCAGATTAACCGCCCCGAAGTGCGAGAAAGCAAAAGCCCCCCCGCCAACAAACTCCAAGGTCGCCAATGCCAAGTCCACCCCCACCCGGCCCGCCGGCGCATCCGTCCCGCTCCCCCGCCGATTCGCCTCCCCGCGCCCGCCAAAGAGCGTCAGATGGTAAAAGCCCGCAGCCGACGCCGAAGCCAAAACACCCCCCGCCCCGTTCGCCGAAGAATCCACCCGCACCGACAAAGGATTCCCCGAAGCAGCACCCGCGACAACCGCAACGCCGTCGCCCCCCAGCGTCATCGTCCCTATCCCCAAAACCCCGACGCTCGCCGTCACCGCCGTCCCATCGGCAAAGGTCAAAGTCCCCACCGTCACACTCTCCCCCGATACAAACGAAGGCGAGCGCAAAGTCAGCGAAACCGGGCTCGGAACCACCACCACCAGCACATTCGTCTCCGGCGTAAGCCGCAAATCGCCGTCCTCCACTTCCATAATCGCGCCCAGCGTCGCCGGCGCCGGCGGCGCATGCACAAAACGCAGCCCCGTCTGCGCAACCCCGTTAGCGTCCACCAACTCCGTCTGAAACGGATTCTGCGCGTAGGAAAACAAAGGATCCGTCCCCGCCGGAGTGCCGCCCTGCAAATACGAATAGGAAAAGCCCGCAACCAAACTCCGCCCCCCGACCGCAAACACCGTCCCGAAATACGCCCCATGATTCTGCGTGTTCCCGTGATTGTATTGATCCACAGTTATCACCAGCCCCGGCAACGCCGTCAAAACCAATGTCGGAACCGCCTCCACAATATAAGCAACCGTGCTCGGCTCCGTCCCCGCATCCGCATCCGCAACAGCAAAACTCAATGTCGCCGTGATCAAAGCATTGTGCCGAACCGTCACCGCCCCGCTATCCGCATCCAGCCCCACAGAAATCCCCGGAGCCCCCACCTGCGAATACGAATACGGAGCAACACCCTCACGCGCCGAAACGCTCCCGATATTCGTCGGCTTGTTTATAAAGAACGCACGCCGACCGTCCCCGTCCGCAGGCGCCTGCCCCAGACCCCCCAGATTCTCCAAAAAGCCCGCCGTCACCGGCAAAGCATTCAACACGCTAACCGTCCGAACCACCACCAACTCCGTATCCGGATGATGTCCCCCCCCGGCCAGCGAACGGTCCCGAACATATATCGTCAGCGTCAGCACCCCCGCCGTCAACGCAACAACGCTTATCCCCGCCTGCCCCGTGTCCGTCCGCGAGAAGAAGCCAACGCTCGCCGCATTCGCCCCCGCAGCCGTCACCGAAAGCACATAATCCACACCCACACCCACAACCGCCCGCGCGCCGCCGCCCGCAAACAAACCAACCTGATTCGCCAATGTAAATATCACCGTCGCCGAATCCGTCGTCGCCAAGAGCGGAGCAACCGTCAAACCCCGACCCGCCGCAAAACCCACATCCGCAGGATGAGAAAACTCCGCAAACACCGTAGCGTCAACAGTCACCCGCCGGCTCGGAACGCGCGAATCCCCAATCACCACAGATACCGTCGCCGCCAAAACCCCTTCCGCAGCCGCCCCCGCCCCGCCCGCAGCATAACTCAGCGCAAAGCCAATCCCCGCACCGCTCCCCGATTGCGCCCCCGAAAAGTAATTGCCCCCCGGACCAAACGAAGCCCCCGCAGGGAACGAATAATGCGGCAAACCCCCCGCCGCCGAAAGCGTAAAGAACGCGCCACCCGGCGAAGGCACCCGCGTAGTCAAAGAAAGAGTCCCCCCCGCAGTCGGCGAAACCAAACTCAGCGCATCCAATACCGTCACCGTCAAACGATACTCCACAGCCGGAGTCAACCCGCTCTCATCGTCAACCGATACCGTCATGCTCAATATCCCCGTCGCCGACAAATCCCCAATCCGCAAGACGCTCCCCCGAACGACCCCGTAATCCGCCGCCTCGTCCGGCGCGCTAAACACATAATCCCCCGCGCCCCCGCCAGCCGTCAGCGTCACAACCAAATACTCCGCGCCCGTGTCCGGCAGCAAATTCGCATTCCCCTCCGTCCCAATCGTCAGCGAGCCGATAAACAACACCGAAACAGTCGCCGATACCCGCGCCGGCGTCGGCGCAGAATCCACAGCAGCCAGAGTCAGCGTCGCCAAAACCCCCGCACCCGGCAAATCCGCATTCGCCGCCAGCAGCAAACTCCCCGCCGCCGAATAGTCCAGCCAGCCCGGCTCCGTCCCCACAAAACTGTGCGTCCGCGCCCCTTCCCCGCCACGCGCCGCCACAGTAGCAAAAACCTCCGCCGCCGAGCCCACCCGCCGGCCCCCCAATACAGTCAGCCGCTCCGAAGGACCAAATACCAGCTCGTCAACAACCGTCACCCGAATCGTCAAAGAAGCGTCCGCAACATTCGGATGCTGGTCCCGCACGGCCAAAAACGCACTCAGCGTTATCGGCGCGCGAGCATCCGGCAAGCGTATCTGCCGGTCATTAAACGAAAACCGCGCGACATCCGGACCCCGCAACTCCAATAGGTGATCCGTCCGCTCCGAACCCCCCCGGAAAACCACCGAGCCCACCGTAACAGTCGCCGTTGTCGTAAACGGATTCAAATTCACCGCCGGCGAAGCCGCAAACTCCACAGTCAGCGGCAGCGGATCCCGAACCTCAATCGTCAACGATGTCGTCGCGCGCTGCTCCGACGGCACGGAAGCATTCGGCTCCGCCCGCACTTCCACCGTCACAGTAACCGTTATGCTCGCATGCGGATTCACCACAAACTGCAGCCCCCCGTTCGCATTAATCCCAAATGTCGGCGAGGCCGGCGCGTCCAGCAAACGGTAGGAAGGCAAAGGCGTCCCCGTCAAATTCGCATTCGTAACAGTCAGCTGCAATAGCGGCGCGTAATCCGTATGCGTCGTAACCGTCACATCCTCCGAACCAATCCCCGGCAAAGAAACCGCCGCCGCAAAGCGAACAGTCAGCGTCACCGAAACCGGCAAAGTATTCTCATGATCATCGTCCACCCGAACAGTAACCGAAAGCGACCCCACCCCCGGACTGTTGATAAACGCCATTTGCCCGCCCGCCGAAGCAAAATGCGGCGCATTCCCCACAAACACTATCCGATTCGCGTTCTCCCGCCCCGCCGCAACATACCCCCCGCTGAACCCCACATTCCCCATCGGGCGGCTCGCATAAATCGCCACAAACGAACCAATAATCCCCGTAGTAACCAATGTCAAAGCCGGCGGATCCGCAACCAGCAATGTCAGCGATACAGTCGCCGTCTGCCCGATCCCCGCAGCATTCTCCCCCCCCACAGTCGCCGTCAGCGTCGCAGTTATCGGCAAATGCGGAATCCCATTAAAGCCCAAAACCCCCGCCTGCGCACCGTCCGCACCCAAAGTAACAGTCAGCCCCGTCGGCGCATTAAACAATCCATAACGAAAACCGCTCCCGTTCCCCGCAGTCAATGTCGCCAGCAAAGCCCCCGCTATCCGGCTCGTCACCGTCAACACCCCGTCCCCATTGTCAAACACATCCGGAACAGGCAAATCAATCCCCGATACCAAACGCAAAACAACAGTCGCCCTCGCCGCATCCGTATTCGCATGAGAATCATTCCCCGCAATCAAAACCGACAGCAAAGCCGTCGCATTATTCCCCGAAGCCCGCAGCAGAATGCTCCCCCCGCCCAGCGAAAAACCATTCGCCGCCCCGACAATCGCCGTAGTCCGCGTCCCCTCCGCAGCCCCGCCGCTCAAAGAAAGAGTCCCCACAGTAACCGCCCCCGAAGTCAACAACTGCGCAAAATTCCCCGCACCCACAAAACCCAAACTCAATGTCGGCGGGTCCACAAAATACAGCGTCACCAACTCCGCAACGCGCGTCCGCCTTCCCCCCTGCAAATTCAAACCCTGCGCCTGCAACTGCAGCGTTATCGTCCCCGGACTCGTAACCGCAGAATCCGAAAAGCCCCCGACCCCGCTCGCCGAATCCCCCGTAAAGCCCGAATTCGCCGGAATCAAATTGTAAGAATAGGTAACCTGCGTCCCGTTTTCCACCGCCGCCGTAAACAACGCCGCATACCCCGTCCGCGTCGTCAGCCGAATAGTCCCGTCCACAAAAACATCCGGCGGCGAAAACGACATATCCCGCACCAACTGCACCGTCAACGAAACCGTCAGCGCATCCGTATTCGCATGATCATCGTCCAGCCGAACAGTCACAGAAGTCGTCCCCAGCGTCGTCGCCGGCAGCAGCGCCAAAATGCCCCCGCTGTCCACCCGATACCCCCCCGGCGGCGAACCCAAAATGGAAAGCCGAATGATATTCCCCCGCGAAGAATCCAAATAACCCCCGGTAAAGCCCGGACGACCATAATTCGCCACAACCGCAACAGCAGCCGTCACCAACACCGTCCCAAACTCCGTAGGAGTCGCCAAAGTCAACGCCGCAGGATCCACAATCCGCAATACAAAACTCGCGCCCGCAGCGCCCGAAGAACCCGACAAATCCGGACCCGTAACCGTCACCGAAAGCGTCACCGAAGCCGCCGAATCCGCCGCCGACAAAAACGACAACTCCCCCTCCGAATTAATCGTAACAGTCGCCGCTTCCGTCGTCGCATTCACCACCGAAAACACCAGACCCGCGCCCGCATTCTGCGCCGCCAAAGTCGCAATCCCCAAGCCCGCAATCCGCGTCGTCACCAAAACATCCCCCGGCGAAGGCAGAACCAGCCCCGATACAAACCGAACCGTTATCCTCAGCAAAGCGTCCGGCGTATTCGGATGGTCGTCCGTCGCCCGCAATACCAATACATTCTCCTCCGGATTCCGCGGCGCATTCCCCGAAGAACGGCTCAAATTCCCCAAATTGCTAATGAAATACCCCGCCGGATTCCCCCCCGTCCGCCGCGCATTCGCGCCCCCGCCTTCAACAACTATCCGCCCTATCCCCTGCAAACCCGTAGCCGAAGTCAAATGCACCAAATTCGCATTCTCCAACCGTATAGTCAAACTCGGCGGATCCGCAAATACCACAATCAAAGATACCGTCGCCGATTGCGTCTCCCCGTCCAAATCCGTCCCCTCCGCACGAACCGACACCGTTATCGTATTCTCCGAATCGTCCCGCGTCAGCCCCGCCAACTGCAAAGTCACCTCGCTCCCGTCCGCAGTCGCCGCCAGCTGAACAACCGGAAAAGGACCGTCCCGAAACTCATTAACAAAAGCATAGCTCACCCCGCTCCCGTTCTCCGCCGAAAACACAGTCATGCTCGTCCGGTCCGAATGCGTAATAATCGTCAAATCCTCCGCCGGCTGCCGCAGCGTAAACACACCCCCCAGCGACAGCGACACCGTAATACTCAAATTCGGCGTCCCCGTATGCTCGTCCGAAATTATCCCCGTCGCAGCAACCACCCCAACCTCGTCCGCGTCCGTAAACGCCAATACAAAATCCGAAAATGTCCGCGGCGTCCCCGCGAAAGTCCCAAAATAATCGCTCCCCGGATTCACAAAGCCCCCGCCAACCGTCAAAGTCCCGATAGTCACAGCCCCCTCAGTAGTAACCGCCTCCGTCCGCGGCGTCCCCAAAAACTCCCCCGTCACCCGCGGCGGATGAACATAAACAATCGTCACCGTCAGCGTCGCCGCGTCCTCAACCCCCGCAAGATTCTCCGCACCCGCCGTCAGCGTCAGCGAAATCCCCGCAACCGGATTGTTCGGCTTCCCCGTAAACGAAACAACGCTCGCCGCTATCCCCAATTGATACGCGTCCCGGCCCCCCAAACCGCCCAAAAAGCCGTATGCCACATCCTCGCCAGCCCCCGCACCGCTCGCCGTCAGCGTCGCCAAAACCTCCGTCGGCAGCACCCGCGTAAACACCGTCAACGGCGCACGATCCCCGTCCCCGTCCAAAAACGGCGACGGAACCGGCAAGCCCAACCCCGATACAAAAGTCATCACAATCGTCCGAACGGAATCCGCAACATCCAAATGCGGGTCGCTCGCCCCAAACACCATCGTCACCAGCCCCGCAGCCGCCGCGCCACCGGCGTTAATCCGCAGCCCCGTCCGCGCGCCCGTCGGCGTTACCTGCACAAACCCCGCCCGGGAAACAGTCCGCAAGGCCGGCGCAGTCGGATTCAACCCCCCCACCGCCTCAATAATCCCCAAATTAATCGCGTCCGCAGTCGTCAACCGAACCAAATTCGGCTCCGTCCCAAAAAACCGTATAGTCAACGCCGGCGGAAACTCAATAGCCAAATGCGCCGTCACATCCACATTCTGCGCATCCCCCGCCAAATCCGTCCCCGAAACCCGAACCGTCACCGTAGATGTGGATTCCGCCGAAGGCGAAGCCGTCCATTCAAAAACCCCGTCAGCAGCCCCCACGCCCAGCGCAACAGTCGGACTCCCCCCCACAAACGCATAACCAAACCCCGTCCCGTCGCTCCCCTCCACCGCAAAGCCGGCAATATCCCCCACACCCCCCCGCGTAAACACCCGCAAAGGCGTCGCCGCATCCCCCGCCGTCACCGGCGAAACCGCCCCACCCATCGCCGCATGCACACTAAGAGTCAAAGTCAAACCCGCCGCATCCGTATTCGCATGACCGTCGTTCCCGCCCAGCGTCACAACATAAGTCGTCACAGCGTCCGCATCCGTAAACACCAGCAAACTCCCCCCGACCAGAGTCAGCCCCGCCGCAGCCAAACCCCCAACCGTCACATCCTTATTCCCCTGCCCCCCGGCCAAAGTAACAGTCCCCACAGTAACCGTCCCCGTAACAGTAATCACATCCGTCCGCGCCCCGCCCGAACCAAAATCCAAAGTCAAACTCGGCGGATCCACTATCGCCAAAGTAACTTGCGCCATCGCCGTCTGCGAATCCCCCGCCAAATTCTCCGCTATCAAACGAACCGACACCGTTATCGTTATCGGCGTAGTCGCAGGCCCAGGAGTGTTAACCAGCGCCCCGCCCGCCCGCCCTATCAAGAAATTCACGGCGTTCAAACGGTCCCCCTGCCCGTTTACAAATTGATAATTCAGCGCCCCCACCTCCCGCACCGGGCGGAAACTGCCCCAAACCCGCGTCACCCGCGTCGTCACCGTCAATATCCCCTCGCCCGCATCCACAAACTCCTGCGGACCCAAAACGCCCAATCCCTCAAACAAAGTAACCGTCAATATCAAAGTCCCCGCCGCGCTCCCGTCGTGAAAGTCGTCCGCGACAACAGTCGCCATAATAGCCCCCGGATTCCGCGTCTCCGCCCCGACCAAAATCAAAGCGCTTTCCGAACCCTCAATCGCCCAAGTCCCCCGCCGGCCGTTTGCGCTTTCCCGCCGAGGGCCCGGCCGCCCCCCGCTGATATTCAAGCTCCCCAAAGTAATCCGCCCGTCCGCCGCAGCCAGCGTCAAATGCCCCAAATCCGGCGCCGCCGCAAACTCCACCGTCAACTGCGGCGGATGCACAGCCGAAACCCGCAACACCGCCCGCGCATTTTGCTGAACCCCCGCCGCATTCTCCCCGTCCACCTCCAATGTCACCGTCCATTCCCCGGGCTCGTCCGGAACATTCGCAAAACCCAATATCGCCCCCCCGGCCCCCGGAGTAAAGGAAAATGTCGCCCCCGCCTGCCCCGCAATCCCGTAAACATACCCCGGCGTCCCCGAACCCCCCACAGCCGAAAGCGTAGCAATCACAGCCGCAGCAATATCCGTAGTAACCGTCAACACCCCCGCCCCGCCAAACTTCGCCGGAACCGGCAATACAATCCCCGCCGCAACCGAAACCTCCAGCTCAAAATTCACCTCCGGCGTCCGGTCCGGATTCAAAGAATGCGAATCCCCAACGCGAATCGTCACCGTGAAATCATTCGTAATCGTCAAAATAGCAACCGAAAGAAGCCCGTCCGCCGCGCCAATCTGCGCCGTAATCACCCCGTCAACAGTCCCATTAACCACCGCATAACTGTAAGGACCAACGCCCCCGCCAACCGCCGCAGCCCCCACCCCCACAAGCGCATCCGATGTCGCCAGCACCGTCCGCAAACTCCCCCGCCCCACCGTAATCACCGGCGGGTCCACAACCGTCACAGTAAAGCGAACATCCGCAATATTGCCGATGGAATCCTGCGCGCGGAAATTTTGAACATACTCCCCCGCAAAACGCCCATTCAACCAATTCACAACGCCCGAATTCGGCCCCGCAACATCCGCCCCGTTGTTGGCGATGCGCGAAAATGCATGCCGCGCCCCCGAAGCCAGAAAGCCCCCCCGCGCCGTCAAAGTAGCAGCCCCGTCCGGCGTCAAAACCGAAGTCACCGGCAATATCCGCAAAACCTCAATCTCCAACGGCCGTATCACAGTAGCCGTAACCGAAAACGCCGCATTCTGAACCCCCGGCGTATATCCGTCCGCCAAATTCAAAGTAACCGCATGAATCCCCGGCGTCCCAAAGCCCGTCGCCACCAGCAGCATATCCCCCCCCCGCGCCGATACCGCAAAGCCCCCGCCCGTCTGATTAACCTGCACAGCGCCCCGCGCAAAGCCCCCCGTAATCCCCAATGTCGCAACCGTCACAAAAGCCCCCACCGAATACACAAAATGCGAAACCGCCGGATCCAATGTCACAGTCAAATCCGAAGGCAAAACAACCGCCAAACTAAACGAAGCCGTCCCCGGCGTGTTCCCGTCCCGAAAGCCGTCCCCCCGCGTATTCCCGTTCCGCGCCTCCAACAAAACGACAACAGTCCGCGCCGCCGCCTCATGCTGCGAACGATATTCCAAAGCCGCCCCGTCAAATGCCACCCCGTTCAATGTCGGCGAATTAATCACCCGGTACTCATAATTGGAATCATCCCCCCCCGCAGCCGTCAGCGTAAACAAATCCTCCGAACCATCCACAGCGCCCCCGGCCCCCCGCGCCGTAACCGTCCGAATCGCCCCCTCCCCCAAAACCCCCGAAGGAAACGGCAGCAATATCCCCGTCTCCAATTCCAGCTCCACCGTCAACCGCGCCGTATTCGCGTTTGCATGTTCCGCACCCGCCGCAACCGTCACCAAAACATTCGCAACATCGTCCGCATCCGTCAAAAAGAGAACGGTCTCCCCGCCCTCAACCCGCAACCCGAAGCCCCGCAATGCGTTCCCCGAATCATGCACAACAACCGTCCGCGCCGCCCCGTCAACGCCCCCGCCAACCGAAAGCGTCCCCACAACCAAATCCCCCGAAGCAGTCGCACGAGTCAAACCCACAGTCGGCGAAAACCCAATCCGCAATGTCGGCGGATTAACCACCGCAATCGTCAACGATACAGTAGACCGCCCCGCCAAACCCCCGGCGTCCACCCCCGTCACCAAAACCGTAAAGCCCGCCGTCAAAGGAGTGATAGGCGAACCCGAAAAGCCCAACGCGCCGTCCTCGCCCCCCAGAGTCACAAACAAATCCGGCTCCGGCGTCCCCACAAACGAATACTCAAAATTCGCATTCTGCGGATGACCCCCCACCGCAATCAAATCCTCAAAAATCCCCGCCGCACGCAAATGCGTCGTTATCGTCCAAACCCCCGAATCAAACCGCGTCCCCGGAACCGGCAAATTAATACCCTCCACCAAAGCAAAGGTAATCGTCCGCGTCGCCTCATCCGTATTCGGATGCCCGTCGTCCCCCCGAACAACAACCGTCACCGAACCCGGCGAATCATTCCCCGAACTCCGCGAAAGCACCCCATTCTGCGAAAAAGCAAAATTCGCCCGGTCCCCCCCTTGCGAAACAATCCCCAAATTCTTCGCCCCCAAGCCCCCCGTCAGCGTCAGCGTAGCCGCAGCCAAAGCCCCGTCCGTCCCCAAAACCAGCCGCGTAAGATTCGCATTCCCCACGACATCAAAACCCAATCCCGGCGGATCCACAATCGCAATAGTCGCCACAACAGTCGCCGTCTGCCGCCCCCCCGCCGCATTGTCCCCCGCCGCCCGCAAACTCAAAGCAGAAGTAACCGCAACATTCCAAGTCCCCGAACGAGTAAGCACGCCCCCGCCCCGGCCAATGCCGACATTCACAGTATTCGCGACCGCAAAATCATAAATAATATTGCTCACATTGCTCGCATCCGCCCCCGCGTTATTCGGCAAAAACGACAAATTGTCAAAAGTCGTAACCGTCAACGGCGCCGAACCAAACGCCGCCGGAGTAACCCCCAACTCCAAACCCGCAACAACCGTCAAAGTCAAATCCAACCGCAACCCCGGCGTATTCGCATGCCTGTCATCAATGTCCGTCCGCCCCGTCCGTATCCCCGGCGAAGCAACATCATTCCCCGTCCACCGAATAACCAAAGTCCCGCTGTCTTCGGCAACCGCCACCCCCCCAATCTGCGATGCCGAATACGCCCCATGCCCCCCGCGAATGACAACAGTCCCCACGGTAATCCCCCGCGTCCGGTCATTCGTAGTCAGCGCAACACGCAACGGTCCCCCCCCGATAAACTCCGCCGTAATAGAAGGCGGATCCGCAATCACCAAAATAATCTCCGAAGTCGCGCCCCCCCGCTGCCCCGCCGGGTCCAGACCCCCCACAGTCGCCGTAATCGTCAACTCAATCGTCGTATGCGGAGTCGCCGAAAACTCCAACTCCCCGTTCCCCGAACCAAGCGCCACAGTAATATCCGAAGGCGCGTCAATCAAACCGTAAGTAAACCCCGGATTTTGCGCCCGGCCCCCGACCGCCGAAAGCGTAAGAATCTCATTCGCCGCAATCCGCGTCGTCACAGTCAACCGCCCCGGCGCCGGCAACCCAATCCCCTCCACCAACTCCAAAGAAACCGTAAACCGAACCTCCGGAGTATTCCCATGCGTATCATCCCCGCTAAGAATCACGGTAACCGTCCCCGTAGCCGAATTATTCCCCGCCGACCGAACCAAAACGCTCCCCCCGTCCAAATTAAATCCCCCCGGCTGCGAAACAATGCTCGTAAACCGCGAACCGTCCGCCCGCCCCCCGCTCAAAGAAACAGTCCCCACAGTAACCGCCGCCGATGTTATCAACTGCACCGTCCGCCCCGTCCCCACAAACCCCAGCCCCAATGCCGGCGGATCCACAAAAGTCAGCGTCAAAGTAATCATCGCCGTCTGCCGCGCCCCCGCCAAATTCTGCCCCTCCGCCCGAACAACAATCAAACCATTCGTCACCGGCGAAGAAGGCGCACTAAACCGCAAAACCCCGCCCCCGCCAAAGCCGCTGTTCGCAAACGGACTGCTCACAACAACATAAGAAATCCCCGTCCCCCCCCCGGCCTGAAATGTAAAGGGCGGCGGAGCAATCTGCGTAGTCAGCCGCAAAGTCCCCGCCGAAAAAGCGTCCGGCACAGGCAAGGCAATCCCCGTCACCAAATTAACAACCACAGTCAAAAGCGCCGCCGGAGTGTTCGCATGCGAATCATTCCCGCTAACAGTCACCGAAACCTCGCCCTCCGCCGTCGCATCCGTGAAACTCAATATCCCGTTCGCCGCAACCGCAAAACCGTGCTGCGGAGTCCCCGCTATCACTATCCCCCGAGTCCCCGTCGGCTGCCCCCCGCTCAAAACAAGAGTCCCCACCTCCACATTCCCCGATGTAACCAGCCGCGTAAAGTTCAAAGGCCCATTAAAAGAGAGCGTCAAAGAAGGCGGATCCACAACCGCAACCGTCACCAGCACCGTCAACCGCTGAACAAACCCGTCCTCCGTCTCCGTCATCCGAACACTCGCCACAACCGTCCGCGCCGCGTCAATGTCCCTGTCAACCCGCACCCACGCATTCGCGCCGCCGATGGCAACCTCCAAATCCGGCCCGTCGTTAACAAGGTCAAATACATAAGGAGAAGCCCCCGAATCGCCGCCGCCGCCGCTCCCCGTCAAAGTAACCAAAACCACATTCCCCGCATCACGCGAAGGATCCTCGTATGTCGTCACCGTCACAGCCCGAACATCCCCCGCCAAAGTAATCGGCGAAACAAACCGCGAAGCAACCGTCAGCGTCAAATTCCCCGCCCGCGAATGCCGGGTGTCCCGCGCCGCAATCGTCGCCATCACCGTCTGCCCCGAAAACGACTGCATAAACACCGTCACCCGCAAACCGCTCCCCCGCGAATCCACAAAAACATTCCCCCCCGGCGTCTGCTCCTCAACCCGCCACACAAAGCTCGGATTAGAAGCAGAGTCCACCCCCAGCCCCCCGCCCGTAATCTCCGCAATCGCCACAGAAGTCCGAACCCCCGCCAATGTAGCCCGCAGCCGCGGCGAAGCCAAAACCCGCCCCAAAATAGCAGGCGGATCCACAATCGCCAAAGTAACCTCCACAGTCGCGCCCTGCTCTATCTCCGCAACGCTCACAATCCCGTTTACAAAAAGCGAAAGAACCACGGTGTCCGAACTTTGCGGCGAACCGTTAAAGCGCAATTCGCCGGTGTCGTTGTCCACGCGGCCGATGTTGAAATTCCCCGGATTGTTGTGCAAGCCGAATGTGTAGTTAAAGCCCCCAATCGGCTGCAAGCGCCCAAGCGACAACTCACTGCGAAATGTCGTAACAGTCAATATCCCCCTGCTCGCCCCCGCAAATGCCGAAGGAACAGGCAAAACAATCCCCGCCGCCAGCGATATTTCCAACTCCAAATCCACCGCCGCTATGTGCGTGTTGCCGTCGTCCACCCGAATCGTCAAAGTCGCCACCCTGCCTTCGTCTCCGTTTTGAATCTCCACCAAGCCGTCCGCCGCAATCCGCGCCGTGAAGTAATTGAGGAGAATCGGATTTATCAACTGATAAGTGTATGCGCCGTCGCCCCCCGAAACCGAAGGACGACCAAGCGGCAAAAACCGATTCGCCGTCGCCGCAACCGTCTGCAAGCCGACCCGCGAAACCGCCAAAGGCGGAGGATTGACAACATCAATCGTCACCGTCAAAGTCGCCCGCGCCCCGCTCTCCGCCAAAGAATCCCCAACAGTCGCAATCACCGTACGCCGCGCCGGATTCGCAATCGGAGAGGAATTCGCAATCACCGTCACCCCCTCCAAAGCAAAGCCCGCCGGAGTGCCGATAATCCCAATCGTGTATGAATCCCCCGCAGCCAAATAGCCCCCCGTCGCCCGCAAACCCGCCGCAACCGCAACCGTCCGCTGAGTCGTTATCGTCGCCAAAACCGGATGCCCCGGCTCCGAAAGCAACGCCAGCGAAGGACTCACCCGCGCCTGAACCGTCCGCAGCATCTCCCCTCCGGGCGAAAACTCCACAGTGCTGCTAATCCGAACAACCGCCTGCGCCAGCCCCCCGTCAATGTCGTTCTCCCCGACGGTAACCGCAAAAACGCCGTTGCTGTCCTGCACCGGATCCGTGAGCGTGAATATCGCCGGATTCTGCTCAATAATCTCCGCCGCGAATTCCGAATTCCCCCCGCCCGAAAGCGTAAGAAGCGTAACGACCGTCGCCCCCGTCTCCGCCGCAATCCGCAAACCGTGAATCCCCGCGCCAAAGCCCTCAACCGTAGGCGGCGGCGAAGCGTCAGCCAAAGCGCAATCCCCGCGCGCCCCGTCCGCGCGAACAAGATTGCCGCCGCCGCCGCAAGCGACAACCGCCGTCACATCGCCCCCGGAATTCGCAAGCAAGAGCCGCGCCGCAACGCCGACAACCACCGAATAGTTATTCCCGCTCCCCGCCCGTATCGTCGCCTCGCCCTCCAAAAGCGTTATCCGCGCGCTGCTCCCCCCCGAATTAAACCCCCAGCGCAAATGAGTCCCCCCCAGCGCCAAAGTAACAATCTGCGCGCCAAAAAGCACATCCGCCGGAGAAGGAGGACGCAAACGATTCAAACCGCCGCCACCCGCCATCACAGCCAAAACCGAACCGCCCGGACGAAACTCCGCACGCGAATTCACCGAAAGCGAAAGCGACCACCCCCCCGCCGCCTGAGCAAACCAAGCAAAATCCCGCCCCGCCGGAGCAACCGCAGGACCCGTCCGCACAGCCACCGTCTGCGTAATGTCAAACGCAATCCGGTCGCCCGTCACCGTCGTCGTCACCGACCCCCTAATTAAAGTAGCCGTAAACAATTCATTCGCCGCTTTCGCCCCCGCCGCTATCGTGTATCCCGCCGCCGTTATCGTTTGATTGTTAAGCGTTAAAACATCCCGCCCCGCATGAATCCCCACCGTTATCCCCGCATCCGTCAGAAACACACCAAACGGCGAAACCTCCCCCGCCCGCGAAATCCGCTGCGAATACTCCCGCCGAACCGCGTCAAAGAAATGCGCCCGCGGATCAAAACTCCCCGTCCGCGCCGCCCCCGGAGTCGGCTGCCCGAAGTCGTGCGCGTAAGAAAACCTCCCCCCAATGTCCCCGCTGTCCTCGTCAACCTCCAATTCCAATTCCAAGCCATACCCCGGCGAAAGCC
>JAHRAH010000141.1 GCA_020027345.1 Gammaproteobacteria bacterium
GCGCGGACGCGGGTTTTTTGGGGGTCGTAGAAGGGGAAGGGGACGACGGCGGCGGAGAGGCGTTTTTGATGTCCGTCCAGTTTGCCGACTTCCACTTTTGCGCCGACGGTTGCGTGTTCGGCGGCGACGCGGCAGAGCGCGAGGTTTTTGGACAAAACCGGCGAGCGCACCGAACTCGTAACGACGCCGACCTGATGCCGTCCGACGAACACTCCGTCGCCGTGCACGGCCATTTCTTTGCTTTCCAATTCCAAACCGACGAGTTTGCGCTGCGGATGTTCGCGGCGTTTTTCCAGCGCGGCTTTGCCGGTGTAATCGTCCTGCTTTTTTTTCGGCACGGCAAAACCGATGCCGGCTTCAAAAGGATCCGTCTGGTCGTCAAACTCGCATCCGGCGAAAATCAATCCCGCTTCCACGCGCAGCATATCCAGCGCGTCCAATCCCAGCGGCAGCATTCCGCGCGGCTCGCCCGCTTTCATTACTGCGTCCCAAACTTCGGGCGCGTCTTTCGGATGGCAAAAAACTTCAAAGCCCAATTCGCCGGTGTATCCCGTGCGCGAAACAACGACGGCGGTTCCGTTTTCATTATGCAGCCGTCCGACTGCAAAACGAAACCATCCGAGTTCGGCGATGCTTGGCTGCTCCGGGCATGTCCAAATTACTTCGCCGAGTATTTCGCGGCTTAGCGGCCCCTGCACTGCGACATTATGCAATTGTTCGGTGGAAGTTTTAATGCGGACATCCAAACCGTTTTCCGCCGCTTGTTTGCGCAGCCATTCGCCGCCGTGGTCGCAGCCGCCGATCCAGCGAAAGTTGTTTGCGCCGAGACGGAAGACGGTGCCGTCGTCCAGCATTGTTCCGGTGTCGTAACACATCGCGGTGTAGACGACTTGCCCGTCGGAAAGCCGGCGAATGTCGCGCGTAACGCACATTTGCAAAAGTGCTTCGGCGCCCTCGCCCAGCACTTCAAACTTCCGCAGCGGCGAAAGATCCATAACCGCCGCTTTTTCGCGGCAGGCCCAGTATTCGGAAACGGCGCCGCTTGCGGTGTAACTCGCGGGCAGCCAGTAGCCGTTGTATTCCGTAAAACGCCGCGTCAGTTTTTCGGTGCGCGGCGCGAAGCCGGTGTTTTTTGTCATTTCTGCCTCCGCGTCGGCGCGCTTGCGAAACATAATGGAACGCCGCGCCCGCAAGCCGGGGGCGTAGGCGCGAACATGAATGTCGGTCGGATTCCAGCCGTTTGCCGCGTCTATGTCGTCGGGGCAGGCCGAGGATACGCAAACCAAATCTTCCAGCGCGCGCAGCAAAACATAATCGCCCGGGCGCGACCACGGTTCGCCGCATTCCACAGCGTGCGTCTCCGGGCAAAGCGCGTTGTTAAAGAAAAAGTTCATACTCGTCCAGCCGCGCCGCGGCGAAACGCCGAAAGAAGAAAGCGCGCCGTTGAAGTTGTCGGAACAATTAATATGCCCCGGATACCCCATATTCTCGTAGTATTTCGCGCTGCAGGCCAAACCGAAAGCGTCGTGCCGCAGGCAGGAATCCTGCACGACTTCCACCAGCGGGCGAAAGTTGTGGTCGTAATATTTCGCGCGCAACCCCGGCTGCGGATACGCGCGCCCGGCGAGCGTGCGCGAAGCGGTAACATCCACGCAGCATTCTTTTCCGCGCTCCAAATCCGCCGCGGCGAAGGCCTGAAAATCCGAACACTGCCGCCCGCAAACATCCATAATTTGAATCCATTCGCCGGCGCGAACAGTGTAAGCGCGCGCCGTCATTTTGCCAATGCGAAAATCCTGCAAGGGTTCGGCGAGCGGTTCGGGCAGCGGCGGTTCCCCGTTTGTTGTTTTGTTTTTTTCGGCGCGCTCAATAAACACCGTCAATTGCGTCGGCGGCATTCCTCCGCCGTGCGCCGGCATATCTTCGCCGGGGGCGGCGACGACAACGGTAACGCCGTCGGCGGCGGAAGTAAAACGCGCATCTTCCCCCGCTTGTCCGCCTTCGCCGAGCGCGCAAACGGAACGAACCCCGCCAATGTCGCAGCCGTTTTCCGCAAGCGCCGCGCGCAATCGTTCGCAACCGTCGCCGACACCATCGCCGACACCGTTGCCGCCGTTGTTTTGCGCGAGCATTTTCTTAATGCCTTCGCCTTTTCCCGCTTTTGCGCCGAGCAATGCGGCGTCGCATTTTCCGTTTGCGCCGAAAGCCGCTATTTCCGCCGCTTGCCCGCCTTCGGCATCCACTACGCGCAAGCCGTCCCCCGCAAAAAGCCGCAAAGCCAAAGCCCCCGCCCCCGGCACAAAATACCGTTCCACCCCCGCCGGCAGCGAAAGCGCCCCCGGCCGCAAAACTCCCCCGTTAAAGCCGTCCATCCCCGCATTCTATCACCGTCCCGGCAAACCATCACCGTGCTCGTTACAACTCTCCAGAGTTGTAATGCAGCCGCCATGAGCGGCGTCCCCGCCGCTCCTAATTAAAATTCGCTGGATTCCCGCCTTTTAATAAGAGTGCGGGAATGACGCATTAATTTGAGCGGGCGGGGACGCCCGCCATCGTCAGCCCCGTTACAACTCTGGAGAGTTGTAACGAGAAAAAAAGGGAATGACGAGGTCAGGCCAGTCCCAGTTCTTGTTTGCGGGCGGCGGCCCAGCCGGTTATCAGGCGGTCGGCTATCAGTCCCATGCAGGAAACGCACAAACCCAAAATCAGCGCTTTGCCGATGTCGCTGTGCGCCATCGCTTTAAAGAATTCGGGGCCCAAATGTTTTGTCCCGCCGATGAAGGCGGCGATGACCGCCATAAACAAACTGAAAAGAATCGTTTGATTCACGCCGAGCATTATTTCGGGAAAGGCGAGCGGCAGCCGCACTTTCCAAAGCAACTGCGCGCGCGTGCAGCCGGCCATTCTCGCCGCTTCAATGGTCTCCTTCGGCACCGTGCTCAGGCCGAAGACGGTGTAGCGCACCGCCGGTATCAGTCCGAATATCACCATGGAAAGCACGATGGAAACTTCGCTGACCTGAAAAAACATTATCGCCGGTATCAAATACACGAAAGACGGAAATGTTTGGAAAGTGTCGCAAAACAACACCGCCGCTTTCGCCCGGCGCGGGCTCGCCGCCGCCAACACCCCCAGCGGCACGCCGACGCAAATGCAAAACAACACCGTGAATGTGACCAAATACAAAGTCCCCGCCGCGCCCGGCCAAAAACCGGAGGCGGCGATGAACATAAAAAGAAAAAGCGGAAGAACGGCGCGGCGCCAGCCGACCAGCCGCCAGCCGATGCCGGCGACGAGGGCGAAGAAAGCCAGCCACGGCGCCCACAAAAAAGCCGAGCGCATCGGCAACAAAACATTCACCGTAACGGCGTCGCGAAAAAGCAAAAGTTCCTCGTTGAAGTTGCGGATGATGTATAAAATTTGTTTGTCCCAAAAAGCCGCCGTCGTCACCGTCCATTCTTTCGGAAAAACCAGCGCCTGCGGAAAAGCGGCGGCGGCGGCGAATGTGAGGGCGGAGCCGGCAATAGCGACCGCCGCAAAAGGATGCCTCTGCCAAAGCGCGCCCTCCCGCATTCGCGCCGGATGTTTGTGCGCAAGCGCCAAACTCAATCGGTCTATCGTTACCGCCATCAGCACGACTGCGACGCCGATTTCCACGGCGGTTCCGATTTTCAAACCGCGCATTCCCAGCAGCAAATCAAAGCCCAGCCCTTTCGTTCCGATAAACGACGCGATGACGACCATCGCGAGGCACTGCATAATCACCTGATTGACGCCGACCATAAGCGCGTCGCGGGCGGCGGGGATTTCCACTTTCCAAAGCATCTGCCGCGGAGTGCAGCCGCACATTCTCCCCGCTTCCAAAACTTCGGAGGCGACTCCGCGCAAGCCCAAAATAGTCAGGCGCGTCATCGGCGGAATGGCGAATATCACCGTGGCGATGACGCCCGCTTTTTGCGAAAGCCCGACAAAAACAACAATCGGAATCAAATACGAAAAATGCGGGAGCGTCTGCATCACATTCAAAATCGGAACAAGCGCGCGCTCCAAACGGCGGCTGCGCGCCGCGGCGATGCCGAGAAAAAGCCCGATGACCCCCGCCAAAAAAGCCGCGACCAAAATCGCCGAGAGCGTCGTCATGGAACCCTTCCATTTTCCGAACAGCGCAAAATACAAAATGCATCCCCCCGCCAAAAGCGCAAGGCGCGGGCCCTTCACCCACCAGCCAAAGACGGCGGCGAGCAAAACCGCGGTCGTCCACGGCAGCGCCGGCGCCCCGCCGAATCCTTTAACTAAAATGCCGTAAGTTAAATCCAGCGGATAGTCCGCGAGTTTCGCCGTCGCCCGCGTCATATCCTTGAATGTCAGCCCGGCGACGAGTTCCTCTTTTTGCAAAAACCCCCCGCGCCCGGCGGCGCCGTTTATCCAGTCCATAAACGGCGGCAGCCACTCTTCGGGCCAAAGAACCGCCCATTCCGGCAGCAGCGGCTGCAGCGCCAAAAAAAGAAAAAAGGGCAGCAGCGCGAACGCGTTGCGCGCCGCCGGCGAAGTCACGGTTGCGCGCGGGTGTTTTCGCCGCCGCCGAAAAGCACGGAAAGCACCGCCTCGCGGCTGACAGTGCCGACGGCCTTGCCGCCTTCGTCGGTAACCCGCGCCGCGCCTTCGCCGGCAAGTATTTTCCCCGCCGCCGCCGCAAGTTTTTCTTCGGCGCGAACGGTTACCGCATCGCCGCCGCTACCGTCGTCGCCGTCACTGTCGCCGCCGCCGTTTGGAATCATCACGCTGCCGACGGTCACGATTTTATCGCGCGAGACATCCTTCACAAATTCGCGCACATAATCCGTGCGCGGATGCAAAACAATTTCCTCCGGCTCGCCGATTTGCACTATCTCGCCCTCAAACATAATTGCGATGCGGTCGGCGAGCCGTATCGCCTCGTCAAAATCGTGCGTGATAAAAACGATGGTTTTTTTCAGCATCGCCTGCAGGCGCAAAAACTCGTCCTGCATTTCGCGGCGGATGAGCGGGTCCAGCGCCGAAAAGGGCTCGTCCAAAAACCACAAATCGGGCTTGACCGCAAGCGAGCGGGCGATGCCCACGCGCTGCTGCTGCCCGCCGGAAAGTTCGCGCGGATAATAATTTTCGCGCCCCGCCAGCCCGACGAGTTGCAGCATTTCCCCGGCGCGCGTCTCCCGCTCTTTGCGTTCCGCGCCCTGCACTTCCAGCGGAAAAGCGACATTTTGCAAAACCGTCCGGTGCGGCAACAAAGCAAAATGCTGAAACACCATACCCATTCGGTGCCGCCGCAGTTCGGTCAGTTCCTTCGCCGACGCCTGCAGCAAATCGCGCCCTTCAAAAAACACCGCGCCGCTCGTCGGCTCCACCAGCCGCGAAAGGCAGCGCACGAGAGTGGACTTGCCGCTGCCGGAAAGCCCCATCACGACGAGTATCTCGCCCGGGCAAACTTCCAGCGAAACGCCGCCGACGGCGACAATGTAACCGTCCGCCCGCGCCGCCGCAGCGGAAGGTTTGCCGCCGTGCTTTTTCAGAAAACCGGCGGGGTCGCCGCCGTAGATCTTCCACACATCGCGGCAGGAAAGTATGGCGGAATTCGCATCCACGCCGTCAGTCCCCCTCAGATAAAAAGGAAAAGGCGGCGACTGTCGGCGCCGCCTTCCCCGTCGCAAAAGCGCCCGGCTTTACAGCCAGCCGCGCCATTTGCTTTCGTTGTCCGCCAGCCATTTCGTGGCCGCGGCTTCGGCTTCCATTTTGTCAATGTCCACCAGTTTCGCCATCACCGCGACATCCAAATTCGTGAAGTTGATTTTCTTCACGACATTGTAGGCGGCGGGGTTTTTGCCCGGAAAACCCTTATGCACGCCGATTTTCAGATAGCCGCCGGCGGGGTTGCCGCAGTCGTATATCTTGTCGGGGTTCACGCCCCACGAGGCGTCGGTCGTGCATTTCGCGTCGTGCTTGGGAAACTCAATGAACTTCCCGTCGTAGAGCGCTTCCACAAAGTTCGGCGTCCAGTTGAAATGCACAATCGGGCGCTTCGCCTCGTAGGCGGCTTTCAGTTCCGCCCAGATGGCGTCGGCGGTGCCGGCGTTCACGACTTCAAAATTGATGCCGAGCGCTTCCACCCGCTTGTCGTCGTTTTTCAGCCAGTCGGCGGGACCCGCCAGAAAGCGACCCTTCGGCTCGGTTTCCGCCGTGGCGAAAATGGCCGCGCACTTGTCCAGCGCTTTCCAATCCGGCAAGCCGGGGCATTTCTCCTCCACATAGGCGGGGTACCACCATTCCTCGCGCGTTTTGGCGTCGTGCGTGGCCGCGTCAATCACGCAGCCCTCGGCGACGACCTTCTCAAAGTTCTCGCCGAACGCGCCCTCCCACACTTCGTGAACGATGTCAATGTCGCCCTCGCACATTGCCTGATACACGGCCTGGCTGTCGGCGGGGACGAACTCCACCTCGCTGCCGGCCTCGCCGAGAATCTTGCCGACGATGTAGGCGCCGACGATCTGGCTGGACCAGTTGTGGATGGGGATTTTCACCGGCTCGGCCGCGGCCGGAGCGGTAAAGACAAGCCCGGCCGCAAGGGCGCAGGCAATCAAATGCGGTTTTTTCATCGTGGTCCTCCTTGGAATGTGTTGCTAAAACCGCGCCCTTTATACCACAATTCCGAAAAAAACCACCGAAAGTCAACCCCGCCCGCCCGCTCCAATTACTATACCCCCCGCCGCTTGCGGGGGGGGG
>JAHRAH010000142.1 GCA_020027345.1 Gammaproteobacteria bacterium
ACGCCGCGCGCAACGGCTTCATCGCCCGGGTGGTGTTCGCCTATAACCACACAAGGCAAAAACGCCTCGGCTGGAAAGCCCCCGTGGAACTCCCCCAAAAACAACACAACAATGCGGAACCCAACACTTTCGCGGGAATGACAAGGGTAGGGGGGGATGACAAAAGGGGGGATAACAAGCGCGGGAGTATAATTAGCGGCTATGAACGCTTCGGATTCGGCGGGTGCGGGGGGGAAGCGCGGGGGGGTGCGCGGGGTTTTTGACAACATCATCGGGGGTGTTGTTGGCGGTGTCGGCGGCGCCGGGGGTGTTGACGGCGACGGGATTGGCGGGGGGGGGAGGGTTTTGCGGTTTGTTTTGGCGGGGTGCTGGAACACGGCTTTTGTTTGCGCCGTGTATGCGTTTTTTCTCTGGCTGGGGGCGCCGTATTACCTTGCCTTGTTTTTTTGCACGGCGGGGGCGGTGGTGAACAACTGGCTGACGCTTTCGCTTTTTGTTTTCGCCGACCGCGAGCGGGGCGGGGTGTTGCGCTATCTCGGCGGGCTCGCCGCGGGTTATGTTTTTTCCGTCGCCGTCGTCGGCTTTTTTGTGGAGATTCTTTTGGTGAATCCCTATTGGGCGGGGTTTTTCGCGCTGCCGCTGACTGTCGCCTTTTCTTTTTCGGTGAACAACTTTCTGGTCTTCCGCGCGAAACGGCGATGAGCAAGGCGGTGATTTTGGCGGGCGGGCTGGGCACGCGCATCAGCGAGGAGACCGCCGACAAGCCCAAGCCGATGGTGGAAATCGGGGGGATGCCGGTGCTTTGGCATTTGCTGAAATGCTACGCCGCATATGGCGTTTGCGAGTTTGTGATTTGCTGCGGCTACCGCGGCTATGTCATCAAGGAATACTTTCGCAACTACGCGCTGCATATGTCGGATGTTACTTTTAACATGCGCGACGGCGCGATGACGGCGCACAAAAACCGCAGCGAGGACTGGCGCGTAACGCTCGTGGACACCGGCGAACACACGATGACCGGCGGGCGGCTGGCGCGGGTGCGCGAGCATTTGGAGGGCGAGGAATATTTTCATTTCACTTACGGCGACGGTCTCTCCGATGTGGACATTGGCGGGCTGGAGCGCTTTCACAAAAGTCACGGCAAACTTGCGACGGTTACGGCTGTGCTGCCGCCGGGGCGCTTTGGCTCGCTGACGGCGGGCGGGGACGGGCGCGTGGAAAGATTTGAGGAAAAACCGGCGGGGGACGGCGGGCTCATCAACGGCGGCTTTTTTGTTTTGTCGCCGGCGGTGATTGAACGCTACATTTGCGAGGGCGACGACACCGTGTGGGAACGGTCGCCGCTGGAAAATCTGGTGCGCGACGGCGAGCTGATGGCTTGGCGGCACGGCGGCTTCTGGCAGCCGATGGACACCGTGCGCGACCGCAACCGTTTGCGGCAGTATTGGGAAGAACAAAACGCTCCGTGGAAGAAGTGGTAGACGCCGCTTTCTGGCGGGGGCGGCGCGTTTTTCTGACCGGGCACACCGGCTTCAAGGGCGGCTGGCTGGCCTTTTGGCTGCATTCGCTGGGCGCGGAAGTTTGCGGTTACGCATTGGCGCCGCTTTCGCCGGGGTTTTTTGGCGCGGCGGATTTGCGGCGTTCGCTGGCGGGACATCACACCGCCGACATCGGCGACGCCGGGCGGCTGGCGCGGGCGATGGCGGAGTTTGCGCCGGACATTGTTTTTCATCTGGCGGCGCAGTCGCTGGTGCGCGAATCCTACCGGGAGCCGCTGCAAACTTATGCGACGAATGTTCTCGGCACGGCTAATGTTCTGAACGCGCTGCGCGGGGCGGAAACGGCGGCGGCGGCGGTCGTCGTGACCAGCGACAAGTGCTACGAAAACCGCGAGGGCGAAAAGCCGCTGCGCGAAGAGGACGCGCTCGGCGGGCGCGATCCGTACAGCAGTTCCAAGGCGTGCGCGGAAATCGTCGCGCGGGCGATGGCGGAATCCTTTTTTGGCGGGCGGGAAATCGGCGTGGCGACGGCGCGCGCCGGCAATGTCATCGGCGGCGGCGACTGGGCGCAGGACCGTCTCCTCCCCGACATCGTGCGAATGCTTTCGGGCGAGGGGGACGCTTTGTCCGTGCGCAATCCCGATGCCGTGCGGCCGTGGCAGCATGTCCTGGAACCGCTCGCCGGGTATTT
>JAHRAH010000161.1 GCA_020027345.1 Gammaproteobacteria bacterium
CGTCGCCCGTTTATGCAGTTTGGTCAGCATAACAACCCCCTTTCACGCAAGTATGCCAGCCCCCGGGAAATCCCCGCCCCGTCCAGTATAGCACCACGCGAAACCCTACACGAAAGCGGGAATCCAGAATTACGATGTTGCGGCTGGCAACTGGATTCCCGCTTTCGCGGGAATGACAAGGCGGGGGACTCTTGCGGCAACGGACGCCCTCCACCCCCCCGGAGTTTGCCGTACCCAAATGCCGATGGGGAAGGCAAACACCGACCCCCCCCGCGGCGCAGCGGGGGGTATAGTTTGTGGTAACATCCGCATTTTTCCTCCGCTTTTTTTGATGAATCCGCTCCCCGGGCATTTGGGCGACATGGCGCCGCCGCTCGCCGAGCGCGCGGAACGCTGCCGCCGCCGCGCGCTGGACTGGCTTTTCGCTCATTCCTACCGTCTGTTCGCGCCGCCGCTCGCCGAGCATTTGCAGGCGCTGACCGCCGGCGACAAAACGCTGGATGTCGACACTTTCAAAATGACCGACACTCTCTCCGGCGAAACGCTGGGATTGCGCGCCGACCACACGCCGCAAGTGTTGCGCTTTGACCGCGCCGCCCGCGCCGAAAACGGTAACGACGGTAACGACGGTGTTGACAACGACGACAACCGCGACGGTGTGCGGCGGTATTGTTATTGCGGTTCCGTCATTCGCGCGCACCCGCCGCAGCCGTGGAAGTTCCGCGAAGAAATCCAAATCGGGGCGGAAATCTTCGGCGCCCCCGCCCCGGGCGGCGAGATGGAAATCGCCCGCGCCGCCCGCGGGATGCTCGCCGCCGCCGGCGTCGGCGATCTTTGCGTCTCGCTCGCGCACGCCGGAATCGTCCGCGCGCTCGCCGCGGAAATGCCGGAAGAAACGCGCGACGAAGTTTTGCGCCGTTTTTCCCTGCGCGACGCCGACGGCGTTCTCGCCGCCGCCGCCGATGACGGCAACGGCAAAACTCTCGCAAAACTTTGCGGCATCGCCGGCGGCGAAGAGTCCCTCGCCGAAGCGCGCGCGTTTCTGCCGCCGGAATGCCAGCCGGCGCTGGACGAACTCGCATTTTTACGCCGCGAGCTCGCCCGCGAGGGCGGCGACGCCGAAGTGGATTTCAGCGACATCGGCGGTTACGGCTACCACACCGGCGCGGTTTTTGTTTTTTACGCCGGGGGATATGTCGCCGCCCGCGGCGGGCGTTACGACCGCGGCGAGAGCGCAGTCGGATTCAGCGTCAACCTGCGCGAGATAGCCGAACACCTGCCGCCCGAAACGCGCGCCGCCGCCGTCGCCTGCCCCCTCGCCCCCGACGACGAACAGTGGCAGCAAGCCGTCGCCGACTTGGAAAAAAGCGGGCGCCGTTTGCGCTTTGTCCACAACAGCGAAGAGTCCCCCCCCCCCCGGCTGCAAAAAACAAAAACCGGCTGGCGCATCCAAGAATCCTGATGTCCCCCCATTCGTCATTCCCGCGAAAGCGGGAATCCATACGGACTTTGCTTTTTCCGGCGGATTGCGGACGGCCGAAGTTTCGGCTTTTTCCCCGGCTCAGTATGGATTCCCGCTTTCGCGGGAATGACGGCCGTGCGGCGGCGGCGGATAAACACCCCCCTCAATCAATTAAACAAATTAACCCCCCCCCCATCTTTGATGGGGGGGGCTGGGGGGGGGAGCCCGCTCTCCTTTCACAATGCCCGCGCTGACAGTCGTTGGCGCGCAGTGGGGCGACGAAGGCAAAGGCAAAATCGTCGACTGGCTCGCCGCCGAAGCCGACCATGTCGCCCGCTTTCAGGGCGGGCACAACGCCGGACACACCATCGTCATCGGCGGCGAAAAAACAACGCTGCACCTGCTCCCCTCCGGCGTCCTCCACCCGCGCCCGAAGTGCCACATCGGCAACGGCGTCGTCCTCTCCCTCCCCGCACTCGCCGAAGAAATCCGCCGCCTGCGCGAGCGCGGAATCCACCTGCGCGGGCGGCTTTTTGTCAGCGAACAAGCCGCGCTCGTCTTGCCCTTTCACGCCGAACTGGACAAAGCGCGCGAACGCGGAAAAGGCGCAGTCGGCACAACCCTGCGCGGCATCGGCCCCGCCCACGAAGACAAAACCGGCAGGCGCGCCCTGCGTTTGCGCGATTGCTTCCGCGAAAGCGGCGCCGCGCTCTTCCGCGAAAGCGCGCGCTACCACGACCACCTCCTCGCCTATTACGGCGCGTCCCCGCTCGGCGGCGCGGAAAAAATGTGGGACGAAACCCGCGCACTCGCCGACGAATTGCGCGAGCATATCCGCGCCGACATCCCCCGCATTCTGCAGCAGGCAAACGAAAACAACGAAACGATTTTGCTGGAAGGCGCGCAGGGCGCAATGCTGGACATTGAACTGGGGACATACCCCTACGCGACATCCGCGCACTGCGTCGCCGCTTTCGCCGCCATCGGGCTGGGCGCGGAACTTTCGCCTTCGGTCGTCGCCGTGATTAAAGCGTATGCGACAAGAGTCGGCGGCGGACCCTTCCCCACCGAAACCGCAGGCGGCGAAGGCGAACAACTCGCCCGCGACGGCGCCGAATTCGGTTCCACCACCGGACGCGCGCGCCGCTGCGGCTGGCTGGATATTCCAATGCTGCGCTGCGCCCTCCGCGCAAACGGATGCAAGCGATTGGTCGTCACAAAACTGGATGTGCTGGACGGCGCCGAAGAAATAAAAATATGCGTTAGTTACCGTCTCGCCGACGGGACTGTGACCGACGAAGCGCCCGCCGACGGCGACACCCTGCAAGAATGCAAGCCGATTTACGAAACACTCCCCGGCTGGCGCGGCGAGCGCGCCGCAAACGCAAACTCCGAAGAACAACTCCCCGCAAACGCCCGCGCTTTTTTGCAGCGGGTGGAAGAATTAACCGGCGCAAAAATACAAGCAATCTCCACCGGCGCCGACCGCAAAACAATCATCTCCCGCGCCCCCCTTTTTCCCTAATTGTCATTCCCGCGAAAGCGGGAATCCAGAAAGAGCCAAGGACGGACGCTGATGCCGGGGACGATTGCCGTCGCGGGGTTGGCTGGATTCCCGCTTTCGCGGAAATGACAAGGGAAACGGGAATGACAAGGGAGACGGGAATGACAAGGGAGACGGGAACGGCAAGGGAGTAAAATTAAGAAAATGTTTTTTTGTTTTGTCGCGGCGTTTGTTGCGGGGGTTTCTTTTTTGCAAACGCGGGCGG
>JAHRAH010000163.1 GCA_020027345.1 Gammaproteobacteria bacterium
CCGCCCGCGTTTGCAAAAAAGAAACCCCCGCAACAAACGCCGCGACAAAACAAAAAAACATTTTCTTAATTTTACTCCCTTGCCGTTCCCGTCTCCCTTGTCATTCCCGTCTCCCTTGTCATTCCCGCCCCCCTTGTCATTCCCGCGAAAGCGGGAATCCAGCCAACCCCGCGACAGCAACCGTCCCCGGCATCAGCGTCCGTCCTCGGCCCCTTCTGGATTCCCGCTTTCGCGGGAATGACAAGATGCCGGCTGCGTCCCCGCGCCGAAACGCGAAAACAACCCCATCCTCAGTAGCGGTATTGCTCCCCCTTATAGGGTCCTTCGGCGGCGACATTAATATATTCCGCCTGCTTCGCCGTCAGTTGCGTCAGCTTCGCCCCGACCGATTCCAGATGCAGCCGCGCCACCCATTCGTCCAGCCGCTTCGGCAAAACATACACCCGGTTTTCGTAAGCGCCGCCGTTGCCGAACAACTCAATCTGCGCCAGAACCTGATTCGTAAACGAATTGGACATCACAAAACTCGGATGCCCCGCCGCGCAGGCCAAATTCACCAGCCGTCCTTCCGCCAGCAGTATCACGCGCTTGCCGTCCGGAAAAACAATGTGATCCACCTGCGGCTTGATGTTTTCCCACCGGCATTCTTCGCGCAGGCGCGCGACTTGTATCTCGCTGTCAAAATGCCCGATGTTGCACAACACCGCCTGCGAACGCATTTGCCGGATATGTTCAAAAGTAACGACATCCACATTGCCCGTCGCCGTGACAAAAATGTCGCCGCGCGCCGCCGCATCGTCCATAGTCGTTACGCGGTAGCCCTCCATCGCCGCCTGCAACGCGCAAATCGGGTCCACTTCCGTAACCCAAACCACCGCGCCCAGCGCCCGCAGCGCCTGCGCGCAGCCCTTGCCGACGGCGCCGTAACCGCAAACCACCGCCGTCTTTCCCGCAATCATCACGCCGGTCGCGCGCTTGATTCCGTCCACCAAAGATTCGCGGCAGCCGTAAAGATTGTCAAACTTGGATTTCGTAACCGAGTCGTTGACATTCATCGCCGGGCAGCGCAGCGCGCCCTTTTCCGCCATTTCCTGCAGCCGCAAAACGCCGGTCGTCGTTTCCTCGGTGATGCCGCGCACCCCGCGCAGCATTTGCAAAAACCGCTCCTCGTGCGCGATGCGCGTCGCGTCGCCGCCGTCGTCCAAAATCATATTCGGCGACCAGCCGCCGGGGCCGGCGAAAGTGCGCTCTATGCAGCGGAGGTATTCCTCTTCGCTCTCGCCCTTCCACGCAAAAACCGGAACGCCGGAAGCGGCGATTGCCGCGGCGGCATGATCCTGCGTGGAAAAAATGTTGCAAGACGACCAGCGAACCTCCGCCCCCAGCGCCGTCAGCGTCTCAATCAAAACCGCCGTCTGCACGGTCATGTGCAAACAGCCGGCGATGCGCGCCCCGGCAAGCGGCTGCGCCGCCGCCTTCTCCTCGCGCAAGCGCATCAGCCCCGGCATTTCGCTTTCCGCAATGGCAATCTCCCGCCGCCCCCACCCGGCCAGCGACAAATCCGCCACCTGAAAGTCCCCCTCAATATCCCCCGCCAGCGCGCTCGCAGTCATAGTCATTCCTCTCAATCCCCCGGAAAAAAACCCCGGCCGCAAATTATACTACACACAACGCAAACCCCCGCCCCAATCACAACCCCAAAAACACCGGCGACAAAATCAAAAAAAAATGGTATCATTCCGCTTTTCCGCAGGGGAGCCGATGAAAATACTTGTCACTGTCAAGCGCGTTATAGACCCGTATGTGAAAGTGCGCGTGCGCGCGGACGGCGCGGGCGTGGAAACCGAGGGCGTCAAAATGGCGATGAACCCCTTTTGCGAAAACGCGCTGGAAGAAGCCCTGCGCTGGCGCGAAAAGGGCGAGGCAAGCGAAGTCGTCGCCCTTTCCGCCGGCGGAGCGCAGTGCGCCGAAACCTTGCGCGCCGCTCTCGCCGTCGGCGCCGACCGCGCGATATTTGTCAAAACCGAAAGCCCGCCGGAGCCGCTCGCCGCCGCAAAAATCATCGCCGCCGTCGCCCGCCGCGAAAACCCGGGCATAGTATGGATGGGAAAGCAAGCCATTGACGGCGACTTCAACCAGACCGGGCAAATGACCGCCGCCCTGCTCGGCTGGGGGCAGGCGCTTTTTCTTTCGGCGGCGAAACTGGAAGGCGGCGCCGTCCTCGCCGAATCCGAAGTGGACAGCGGAATACAAACCGTGCGCGTCAAAACGCCCTGCATTCTCACCGCCGATTTGCGTTTGAACGAGCCGCGTTATGCAACGCTGCCGAACATTATGAAAGCGAAAAAGAAACCGCTGGAAGAAATGTCCGCCGCAGATTTGGGTGTTGACGATTCGCCGCGGCTGACCGTCCTCGCGACCGCCGAACCGCCGCCGCGCGCCGCCGGAAAACGCGTGGAAAACGCCGCCGAACTCGTCCGCCTTTTGCGCGAAGAAGCGAAGGTGCTGTCGTGAGCGCGACCGTTCTCATTGTCGCCGAACACGAAAACGGCGCATTAAACGAATCGCTGAAAAACGCGCTCGCCGCGGCGATGCAGCTCGGCGGCGATGCGATGGAAGTTTTGGTTATGGGCGACGACGGTTGCCGCGCAGTCGCCGAAAAAGCGGCAACGGTTGCGGGCGTCAACACTGTCCGCCTTGCGCTTTCGCCGGCGTTGTTGCTTGCGGAAAACGCGGCAACAGTCATCGCCCGCGAAGCGAAAGATTGCTCGCACATATTAATGTGCGCGTCCGCGAAATCGCGCGCGTGTTTGGCGCGGGCGGCGGCGCTCGCCGATTGCCAGATGATAAGCGATGTCGTCGCCGTCCAAGACGCGCAAACTTTCGTCCGCCCGATATACGCCGGCAACGCGCTCACGACAGTGCAAAGCGCCGACGCGATTAAATTTATATCCGCGCGCGCGACCGCTTTTGACGCCGAAGAAATCGGCGAACAGTCCCCCGCGCCGATTAATGAAATTGATTCCGGCGAAGATTGCAAACTATCCGAAATAACCGGCGAAAAGGTTTCCGAACTGACGCGCCCGGAACTCACCGGCGCGCGCATTGTCGTCTCCGGCGGGCGCGGAATGGGCGGCGCGGAAAACTTTAAACTATTGGAATCCATCGCCGACAAACTCGGCGCGGCGATAGGCGCATCGCGCGCGGCGGTCGACGCCGGTTATGTTTCCAACGATTTCCAAGTCGGGCAAACCGGCAAGATTGTCGCGCCCGATTTGTATGTCGCCGTCGGCATTTCCGGCGCGATACAGCACATCGCCGGAATAAAAGACGCGAAATGCATCGCCGCGATAAACAAGGACCCGGACGCGCCCATTTTTGACATCGCCGATTACGGACTGGTCGCCGACCTTTTTGAAGCGCTCCCCGAACTGGAAAAAGCGCTCGGCGAATGACAACCGCCTGTCATTCCCGCGAAAGCGGGAATCCAGTCAACCGAATTAATGCCCGACCGCGAAACACTGGAATTTGACGCCCTCGTAGTCGGCGCCGGCCCCGCCGGTTTGTCGGCGGCTATTCGTTTGCGCCAAATCAATTCCGAACTGAGCGTGTGCGTCATAGAAAAAGGCGCGGAAGTCGGCGCGCACATTCTGGCCGGCGCCGTTTTGGAGCCGCGCTCGCTCAACGAATTGATCCCCGATTGGAAGGAAAAAACCGCGCCGGTGCAAACCGCGGTCGTCAAAGACCGTTTCTGGTTTCTCACCGAAAAACGCAAATGGCAAATGCCCGCGCCGCCGCAGATGAAAAACGAGGGCAACTACATCGTCAGTTTGGGGCGCGTCGTCCGCTGGCTCGGCGAACAGGCGGAAGCGGCCGGCGTTGACATCTTCCCCGGCTTTTCCGGGGCGGAAGTGTTGTTCGGCGAAAAAGGCGAAGTGTGCGGCGTCGCCACCGGCGACATGGGTATCGGAAAAGACGGCGAAAAAAAACAATCGCACCAGTCCGGCGTGGAATTGCGCGCGAAATATGTCATATTCGCCGAAGGTTGCCGCGGTTCCTTGACGCAAACTTTGTTGCGCCGTTTTGAATTGCGCAAAGACAGTTCGCCGCAAACTTACGGCATCGGCATAAAAGAACTGTGGGAAGTGCCGGAAAACAAACCGGGCGAAGTGCTGCATACAGTCGGCTGGCCGCTGCCGGCAAACACTTACGGCGGCTCCTTTTTGTATCACTTGCAGCCGGGCAAAATCGCCGTCGGATTCGTCGTCGGTTTGGATTATCAAAATCCGCACCTCTCGCCGTATATGGAGTTTCAGCGCTTTAAGCATCACCCGCAAATCGCGCCGATGCTGGAAAAAGGAAAGCGCATCGCCTACGGCGCGCGCGCATTAAACGAAGGCGGCTGGCAAAGCATTCCGAAACTCGCGATGCCCGGCGCGCTCCTCGCCGGCTGCTGCGCCGGCTTTCTCAATGTCCCCAAAATAAAAGGCGCGCACACCGCGATGAAAAGCGGAATGCTCGCCGCCGAAACAGTCGCCCGCGCAATTGCCGAAAACAAAACCGGCGCGGAACTCGGCGAATACGATTCCGCCGTGCGCGAAAGTTGGATAGCAAAAGAACTCAAAGCCGCGCGCAACATCCGCCCCGGCTTTCGCAAAAACATCTGGCTGGGCATTGCAAACGCCGCATGGGAAACCTACATCACCCGCGGCAAATCGCCGTGGACTTTCCAGCACCACCCCGACCACAAACAAACAAAAAAAGCGCGCGAGTGCAAGCCGGTGGAATACCCCAAGCCCGACGGCAAACTCAGTTTTTCGCGGCTGGAAAACCTCGCCCATTCCGGCGTAAACCACGAAGCCGACCAGCCCGCGCATTTGCAATTGCGCGACGCAGCAATCCCCGTCGCCGTCAACTGGAAAGAATACGCCGCCCCCGAAGAGCGCTACTGCCCCGCGGGCGTCTACGAATTCGCCGAAGAAAACGGCGAACGCAAACTGATCATCAACGCGCAAAACTGCGTCCACTGCAAAACCTGCGACATAAAAGACCCCGGCCAAAACATAATATGGACCCCCCCCGAAGGCGGCGGCGGCCCCAACTACGAAATGATGTAACCCCCGCAAACCTAAGCGAAAATCCCAACGCCCCCCACCCCGTCCCCGCATAGCGTCATTCCCGCACTCCCCCAAAAAGGCGGGAATCCAGCGAATCAAATAACCCCGCAAAACTCAGCCAAAACCCCAATCCCCCCCTTGTCATTCCCGCGAAAGCGGGAATCCAGAACCCAAACACACGCAACCATCTGGATTCCCGCTTTCGCGGGAATGACAAAAAACTTGCCAAATACTACCGCCGCGACTGCTGCGGGGACGGCAAACCCCGCTACTCCAACAACCCCAACCTCGCCGTCATCCCCGCCCCCGACGCCGTCCCCGCATAGCGTCATTCCCGCACTCCCCAATTAACCCTATTGCGTCATTCCCGCACTCCACCAAAAAGGCGGGAATCCAGCAAATTAAAAACAACCCCCGTCATTCCCGCGAAAGCGGGAATCCATACAACCCCGCGAAAACCGCCAAATCCTCCCCGCCCCGAAAATCCGCGAAAACCCCAATGACCGTATGGATTCCCCCTTTCGCCGGAATGACAGATTCCGATTATTCGCTCTTTTTCGGCCCGCGCAAATCCCGCGCGGCGGAATCCAAAACGGCGTTCACCAATTTATATCCGCCTTCGGCGCCATATTTTTTGGCGATTTCCCCCGCAAAAACAGCGTCATTCCCGCACTCCACCAAAAAGGCGGGAATCCAGCAAATTAAAAACAACCCCCGTCATTCCCCGCGCAAATCCCGGGCGGCGGAATCCAAAACGGCGTTCACCAATTTATAACCGCCCTCGGCGCCGTATTTTTTGGCAATCTCCACGGCTTCGTTTATGACAATCTTTTCCCCCGTTTGCGGCGCGGCGAAGAACTCGGCGATTGCCGCGCTCATCACGGCGCGCTCGGCGACGCTGATATGCTCCGGCGGGCGCCGCGTTTTTTCTTCCAGCAGTTTTTCTATGTCGCCGCGGCGCGAATCAAAAGCGGCGGCGACGGCGACGGTAAGAGCGTCGTCAAAAACCGCCCTTTCGCGACCGCCGGGCGCCGCGCTTTGCTGTTGCGCGAGCGATTCCGCCGCGCTTTTCCCGGAGGAAATCGCCGCAAAGACAACGCCGAAAGCGGCGGCGCGCGCTTTTCTGCGCGGGACGGTCAAAGCCCCGCCGCCTTTGCCGTTTTGCGCGCCGCATTCTCGCGCAGCCGCGCCAGAGCGAGCGCGGCGCGAACGGCGTCCGCCGCTTTTTCCGCGCGCGCGCGCGCCTGCCGCATTGTTTCCACGGCGAGAACCCCGTTGCCTGTCGGTATTCCGGTTTCCAATTGCACTTGCATAATTCCGCGCGCGCAGTTATCCGCGACGATTTCAAAATGCCGCGTTTCGCCGCGCACGACGCAGCCGATTGCCGCCATCGCAAAAACATCGCCGCGCCGCGCGATTGTTTTCAGCGCAAAAGGAATTTCCAAAGCGCCCGGAACGCGCCAAATTTCAACGCGCGATTTTGCGACTCCTTCCGCAAGAAGCGCCGCGCGCGCAAGCCGCAGCATCGTTCGCGTCAGCGCCGGGTAAAAATCCGCGGCGACGATTGCAAAAACGCCGTCCGT
>JAHRAH010000194.1 GCA_020027345.1 Gammaproteobacteria bacterium
CGGGCAGAACCACCGTTGTTTGCCGGCGACGGTTTTGCCATATTTGCGCGTCTTTTGTCCGCACTTTTCGCAGTGTTTTTTTGTCCATTTTTCCTCCGATTACTGAAACGGGTCAGTAATCTACCGCCAAAACACCCCTCAAATCCTTATCCCGCTTGAAAAAAAGAAACCCAAAAGCTCCACGAAATGTTACATTTCCCTCTGGAGAGATGTAACGAGAAAGGGCGAAAATGCGGGAATGACGCAGTGGTTGTTTTATGAAAATGCTACGGCGTCTATTATCAGGGCGGCGAAGATGGCGGCTAGGTAGGCGACGGAATAGGCGAAGAGGCGGTTGCCTTCGTCTTTGCCGCTGCGCAGGCGGAGGGCGAGATGGAGGAAGCGGGCGTTTAATGCTGTTGCCGCGGCGGCGTAGGGGATGCCGGACATTCCGCAGGCGAGCGGCAGCAAGGACACGGCGGCGAGGGCGACGGCGTAAAGCAAAATCATGTCCGCCGTAAAAGCGGCGCCGTGCGTTACCGGCAGCATCGGCAAACCGGCGCGGGCGTATTCCTCGCGCCTTTGCAGGGCGAGCGCCCAGAAGTGCGGCGGAGTCCAGACGAAAACAATCAAAAAGAGGAGGAGCGGTTCAAAACCGATTTCGCCCGCCGCCGCCGCCCAGCCGAGCACCGGCGGCATCGCGCCGGAAGCGCCGCCGATGACGATGTTTTGCGGCGTCGTGTTTTTGAGAAAGAGCGTGTAGATGACGGCGTAGCCGAAGAAGGTCGCCGCCGTGAGCCACGCCGCCGCGCCGCCGCCAAAGCGCGCGGTGAGCAGCATTCCGCCGGCGCCGAGCAACGCGGAAAAAGCGGCCGCCTGCGCGCGCGTCAGGCGTCCGTCGGGGAGCGGGCGCGCGCGGGTGCGCTTCATTTTTGCGTCTATCCACGATTCCACGATGCAGTTGAAGGCGGCGGCGGACGCGGCGACGAGAGTAATCCCCGCGAGCGCGAGCAAGACGGAAACGGGCGCGACCGGATGCCGCGTCGCCGCCAACCCCGCGCCGACGGCGGCTGTGAGCGCGATGAGCGCAAGCACGCGCGGCTTGCACAGCGAAAGCAAATCGCGCGCGAGCCGCCGCGGCGACGGGCGGGGATAGGCGGCGGCGGACGAGGACGGACTGCCGTTCATCGGCGCAATTGTGCCACAAGCGCGGCGGGTTGCATTTTTTTCGGAAAAGGGGTGACAAGGGTGTTTTTGTGTTATATTGTCCCCGCTAACAACTGGGATGCCGCCCTGTCGGGCGACCCGGGAATACAACACCCTTGCGGAAATACCGGGGACATCAATATCTTGGTTGTTAGCAATCGCCTGACATCGTCAGGCGAAACGATGGGCGGGCGCAAGTCCGTTTTTTGCAAACACAATTCAAAAGGACCAACAATGAAAAAACAATTTTTGCGGTTTGCCGTCTCGGTTTTTGCGTTCGCACTTGCGGCGTCGGCGGGTGCGGCGTCGGCGACCCATCAGAGGAATCAAATCGCGAATGCGGCCGTGAAAAAATGCACGAAAGCCATCCGGGCTTCCGATACCGCGATGAAGCAACGGCACCGCGCGGAAAGGCAAGCGCTGAGGAAGTCGGTGAACACGCCGGAACATCGCGCGCTGAAAAAGCGGCAACGAGCGGAGTCGCAAAGGGCGCGGAATGCGCATACTGCAAATGCGCGCGCTACAAGAAAATCGGCGCGGGCATTCAAAAAGGGAAAGCACGCGATTTTTCCCAATTGTTACCGCGGGGCGTATTGATTTAAACTATACCCCCCGCCGCTTGCGGGGGGGGGTCGGAGTTTTTCTTTCCTATCGGAGATGGGAAAGGAAAACTCCGGGGGGGTGGAGAGTGTCAGTTGCCGCCGAAAGAGTCCCCCATCTTGTCATTCCCGCGAAAGCGGGAATCCAGTTGCCAGCCGCAACATCGTAGTTCTGGATTCCCGCTTTCGCGGGAATGACAAGGGGGGCGGGAATGACAAAGGTTGCGCGGGGGGATTCCACTTCCTCCACTTCCCCCACCCCCCCGGAGTTTGCCGTCCCCATCGGGCGATGGGGACGGCAAACTCCGACCCCCCCCCGCAAGCGGCGGGGGGTATTAAATTAGAAATCCGCATTTTTTGGGCCGGACGATTTATTTGCGCGACAATGCGAGGAGTGCTGCGGTGTTTGCAACCAGCATTGCGGCGGCGGCGTTGTGGGCTAGGGCGACGGTTACCGGGAGGCGGAGGAGGACGGCGGCGATTCCGATGGCGATTTGTATTGCGAGCAGGGACACAAGCGCGATTGCGCCGGGGCGGTTTTTGTTTTTCCACAGTGCGGCGGCGAAGGCGGTTGTTGTTATTAATACGAGGATTGCGCCGAGTCGGTGCAGCCAGTGGATTGTTGCGAGGGCGGCGTCGCTTATCGGGGAGCCGTCGGGGTTTTGATGGAGTTCGCGGGCGGGGGAAAAGCCGGAAAAATCCATAGTCGGGGGAGTCCATCCGCCGCGGCAAAGGGGGAAGTCGGGGCAGGATATTCCGGCGTAGTTTGCGCTGACCCATCCGCCGAGGGCGATTTGTAGAAAGAGAACGGTGATGGCGATTGCGCCGAGGATTAAGGTTTTTTTGGGGTGCCCCCCCCCAACCCCCCCCATCAAAGATGGGGGGGGGGTAAACAAAAATATTAAGAAATTAACCCCCCCCCCATCTTTGATGGGGGGGGTGGGGGGGGGGATTCTCGCGGGGATGACGGATGCGAGCAGGGCGAGGATTAGCATTCCGCCGAGGAGGTGGGCGACTACTACGGCGGGCTGGAGTTTTTCCGTTACTGTGAGCATTCCCAAAAGCGCCTGCGCCAAAACCAAAACCGCGAGGACGGTTGCGATGGTTTTTTCGCGTTCTTTTTTGCGCCAGCCGGTGAATGCGGCGGCGAATATCAGCAATCCGAGAAGCGCGGCGATGTAACGGTGCGCGAGTTCTATCGCGGATTTTTTGCGGTCGTAATCGCCGGCGCCGTATTCGGCGGCGTCGGCTGCGCTGGGTATTCCGACTATTTTTCCAAAGCAGCCGGGCCAATCGGGGCAGCCGAGCCCGGCGTCGGCGATGCGGGTGTAGGCGCCGGCGACGACGACAAAAAAAGCGAGCGGCAAAGCGATTGCGAGCAGTTTTCGCGCGGATAACATTTTTAACTGTTCGGGTTTTCGTTTTTGTCGGGGGACTGTTGCGCGTTATTTTCTTCCGCTTTTTTTTGGAAGCGGGAAGCAAGTTGCGCGGCGTCGGCGGCGGAATCAAAACGGCGCAGCATATTAATGTAAAACGCGCGCGCCTGTCCGCGGAAGATTTGCACATTGCCCGGCAGAAGTTCTTCCGTGAGCGGCATCGCGCGAAAAAGAAACATTCCGGTTTTGTCGGACAATTCCTTAATTCCGCCGTTGCGGAAAAAATGCTCTTCGCAAAAATGCGCGCGCGCGGAAAAAGGCGGGGGGACTGTTGCGACATATTCGCTGTGCGCGCTTGTGATTGTCTCGCGCCATATTTCGCATTGTTCGCAAACGCCGAGCCGCTTTGCGAGCAGGTGCGCGGCGTCGGCGAGGAGTTCGGCGTGCAGGCGCGTTTGGCAGTCAATGAGTTCCTGCGCGTAGCCGCCGTCTTTGCAAAGCGAAAAATGCGCGCGCCCGAGCCGTTTTTGCGAATACTTCATCGCCAGTTCGCCGGCGGCGCGGGCGATTTCCTCGCGCAAAAAGTTGCGCAGCGCGTCCGCGCCGTCAATGGTTTCGCGCTTTTTTTTGCGCGTTATTTTCTCGCGCGCGGCGGCGAGCAGCGCGGCGAAGATTTCGTTCAGAGCGATCCTATCCATTTTCCGAGCGCGGATTCCAGCGGAAAAGAAAGCATTCCGATTTCGCCGAAAAGAAAATAGGGAACGGCAAAAAAGCGCGCGAGATAAAACCACCACGCGACATACACCGGAATCAAAATCGGCGCGAGAAAGCGCGGGGTGAGCGGCGCGAACAGGCGAATCAGCGGGGCGGTGATTTGCCGGAACACTTTGGCGATGACCATCGCGCTTTGCGGCGGAATGAAAAGATCCAGCGCCGCGCGCGCGAGAAGAGTCCACATCGCCGCGCCGAGGGCGTAATCCAGCGCCAGCGCCGGCGCGGGGTATATTCTTAAAGCGGCTTCGGCTTCCGTCATCGCAAAAGATTATACCGCCCGGCGCTCAGCCGGATTGCGCGACCATGTAAAAGAAAAACCCGGCGGCGGAAAAGGACGCGGCGGCGAGAACAAAATGCAAAAGCATCTCGCGCCAGTCCAACTTGCGCCAGCCGCCGCGCAGCAACCGGCGCGCAATCCAAATCGGCGGGGCCAAAAGCGCGGCCGGCGAAAGCAGGAGCGCGAATATCCCCAGCGCGATGAAGGTTTCCACAAAATCCTTCGTTGCGGGGTTTGCATCGGCGCCGGCGGCGAGCAATGCAAAACCGCAGGCAATCATCAGCGGCGGAATGACGGCGCAACCGTACATGCAAAACTCCAGCGGCGCCGCGCGCGCGCAATGTGCAAGCCAGCGGAGGAATTTCATTAGCGGGGATGATGGGACTTATAGGACTTATAAGACCTATTTTTGTGTTTCCCCCCCCTCGCCCCCCCCATCAGAGATGGGGGGGGGGAAAGAAAAATTAGAGATGGGGAGTTAACTTTACTCGTGGGCGCGGAGGTATTTTTTTACGGACGGTTCGCCGACGGGGTAGCGGATGTCGTCCACCATATCTTGTATTTCCTTTTCCGGCTCGGCGGTCATCAGCGAGACGGCGACCATCACGACAAAGCAAACGACCATTCCGACGATGCCAAAGCGCAGATGGTCCAAATACAAAATCGGTTCGCCGCCCATCCCGCGCAAATAATACAAATAAAAACTGCCGCTGATGAATCCGGCGGCAATCCCCGCAAGCGCCCCGGCGCGGTTTGCGCGCTTCCACCAAACGCCCAGCACCAGCGGGACAAACAACCCCGACGCCGCAAACGAAAAAGCCCAGATAACTCCGCCGAGTATTCCCGTCAACCGCAGCGCCGCTATGGACGCGCCCAAAATGCCGACGCCGATAAGAATAACCCGCGCGACAACCAACCGCAATTGCGCCGACGCCTGCGGATTAATTATCTTTCCGTAAACATCGTGCGAGAGCGCGTTCGCAATCGCCAAAAGCAGGCCGTCGGCGGTGGAGAGCGCCGCGGCCAGTCCCCCGGCGGCGACCAGCCCGGAGACCCAATAGGGCAGCCCGGCCATTTCCGGCGTCGCCAACACGACGACATCGGCGCGTATCATCAGCTCGCCCATGCCGACGATGCCGTCGCTATTTAAGTCGACAAAATCCGCAAACTGCACTTCTTTCCAGCGCGCAAACCAGTTCAGCCCTTCCAATGCGGCGGCTTCCATTCCCACAAGATTGTTGAGGAAATTAAACTTGGCGAATGTCGCCAGCGCCGGCGCCGTGAAGTAAAGCAGAAAAATAAAAAGCAGCGACCACGCCACCGACACCCGCGCCTCGCGCACCGAAGGCGTCGTAAAAAAGCGCATCAGAATATGCGGGAGCGAAGCAGTCCCCGCCATCAGGCAGAAGGTAAGCGTCGCGTATTTCCAAAGCGAGACGGCGTCGGCTTTTGCGAGCCAGTGCGGATTGGTTATCGCCTTCACTCCTTTGAATTCGGATTTTGCGGTTTCGTACGCTTCCGTTCCCAAGCCGTGCTGCACTTCCAGTTCGGCGATGTCTTTCAACAGTCCCCCGTAGGCGAGTTGCGGCAGAAAGCCCTGTTCCCAAACGATGGAAAGCCAGACGACCGGCATAATGTAGGCGAATATCAAAACAATGTACTGCGCGACTTGCGTCCATGTTACGGCGCGCATTCCGCCGAGCATTGAACACATTAATATTCCGGCAAGCCCGAAAAATACCGCCAGTTCAAACGGCACGCCGAAAGCGCGCGAGGCGATGGTGCCGGTCGCGTTTATCTGGCTGGTCACATAAGTGAGCGAGCAAACAAACAAAACAACGACGCCGAAAAAGCGCGCGAGGTTGCCGCCGTAACGCGCGCCGAGAAAATCGGGGACGGTGTAGGCGCCGAACTTGCGCAAATACGGCGCCAGCAATGTCGCGACCAAAACATAGCCGCCGGTCCAGCCGACGAGCAGCGAAGTGTAACCGTAGCCGGTGAAGAAAATCCCGCCGGCCATCGCCACGAAGGAAGCGCCGCTCATCCAGTCGGCGGCGGTCGCCATACCGTTGTAGACCGCCGGCACCGAACGCCCGGCGACATAATACTGGCTCACCAAAGCCGTGCGCGAGACGACGCCGATGGCGGCGTAGATGAAAATGGTAAAGCCGACGAAGCCGTAGCTGATGACGGTCTCGCCCACTCCGGCGGTGTCCAGCACCGCCATCAGCGCGATAAACGCGAGGAAGCCGCCGGCGTAGATGCCGTAGATTTTGTTGAGGTTGCGCTGGAAATCGGGGGCGGCGGCGCTCATTGGTTTTCTCCGGCGGGGGTTTTGGTGACGGTCGCCGCGGCGCCGCCGGTTTCTTCGTCGACGCCGTGTGCGGTGTCAATCTTTTCCTGCGCCCGCGCGAAGCAGAAGATGATGACGACGAAAGCGAAAAGCGAACCCTGCGCGGCAAAGTAGTAGCCCAGCGGGAAGCCGCCGACGGTCGCCTCGTTGAGCGCGCCGACGAAAAGGTGAATGACATAAGCGAAGAAAAACCACGCCGCCAGCACCTTCCAAAGCAGCCGCCGGCTGCTCTGCCAATGCTTGTCCAAAATTTCCTTGTCCATCGGAAAGTCCCTCCTCAGTGTCGCCGCCCACTCCGGGCTGCGCGCGTTTTATACCACACTTCCCCCAAAAGCGCAAACTTTTTTTCTATACCCCCCGCCGCTTGCGGGGGGGGGTCGGAGTTTTCCTTTCCCATCGGCAGATGGGAAAGGAAAACTCCGGGGGGGTGGAGGGCGTCCGCAAAATAAAGGTTGCCGCCGGCGGTAACGGACTCTCTCCACCCCCCCGAAGTTTGCCGTCCCCATCTGCCGATG
>JAHRAH010000002.1 GCA_020027345.1 Gammaproteobacteria bacterium
CGGCAAACTCCGACCCCCCCCCGCAAGCGGCGGGGGGTATAGGGAAAAAAAGCGGCGGCGAGGGGACTTTGCGGGTTGTTCGGAAAATATGGTTTTTTGCATTATAATGCGGGGGATTTCATACGCAGCAATTCGGATTGCCGGGTTGACTGTTTAATACAACACCCGGCGCACGGAGAGGAATAACGCAGTTTGATGACGGCGCAAAATATCGGCGACTGGCGCGGGCGCATTTTGCGCGGGGACTGTTTGCATTTGTGCGATAGTTTGCCGGAAGGCGCGGCGGATTTAATTTTGTTTTCGCCTCCTTACGATTCCATTCGCAGTTACGGCGGCGGCTGGAAAACGGATTTGCCCCGGCTGGGCGAAGAATTGTTTCGGCTTGCAAAAAATGGCGGCGTTTGCGCCGTCGTCATCGGCGACGGGACAAAAAACCACGCGAAAACGCTTACGACTTTTTCGCTGGCGACGGACTGGTGCGCGCGCGCCGGCTGGCGTTTGTTTGAATGCTGCATCTACCACCGCGACGGCAATCCGGGCGCATGGTGGAGCCGCCGCTTTCGCGTCGACCACGAATATGTTTTGTTTTTTGTCAAGGGCGAAAAACCGGCGCGCTTTGACAAATCGCCGCTGATGGTGCCGAGCAAGCACGCCGGAAAAATATATTCCGGCACCGACCGTCTGACCGGCGGCGGATTAAAAAAAATAACGCCGAAAGCGGTGAATCCGAAGAAATGCCGCGGCACCGTTTGGCGTTACGCCGCGAGCAACACCGAAGGCAACCGCCTGAAACTGCGACACCCGGCGACATTCCCGGACAAACTCGCGGAGGATGTTATTTTGTGCTTTACCGCGCCGGGCGAAACCGTTTTGGACCCGATGTGCGGCAGCGGAACAACCTGCGTAATGGCGGCAAAAAACGGCAGGCAATACGCCGGAATGGAAATATCCCCCGAATACTGCGCCATAGCCGAAAAGCGCTTGCGCGAAGAAGCGCCCGAACTGCCGCTCGCGCGCGCGGCTTTGGGATGAGCGCGCGCAACGACATCGCCGCGTTGCAGAAAATGCTGGCGGATATGCCGCCCGCATGGGACGGCAGGGAGGCGATTCTCCAATTGAAGGAGCGCGATTACAATTGGCGGCAGATGGAATGGATTGGCTTTTATTTTGAGCTGCTTTGCCGCGACCGTTTGCGCCCGCCTTTTGCCGTCCCCGGCGGGCGCTACGGCAATGTGCGGTTTGATTTTTTCGGCAGCGTCAATTGGGACATGAAAGCGAGCGCGATTAAAACCGACAGGCACTCGGCGATTCTCAACGACATCGCCGCGACGGACGCGAGCGTCGCCGAGTTTGGCGCGCACGGCGTCGTGATGGCTTTGGTTGATGTGGATTACAACGACGACAGCCGCGCTTTCCAAAAGTGGCATTCGCGCCTGAAGGGCGGAATCAGCGACTACGAAAAACAACGCATTGCGCGCAACGCCTTTTCGCGCTACCGCAAAACGGCGGCGGTTCTGCGGCAGATTTTGTTTTTGACGATTACCGAAAAAAACAAAAAAGCGCTGGGCGTTCATGCGCAGGGGCGCAACGCCGACGGTTCTCCCCGCAACCCCAAATATTTAATCAATATGGAACGGGAGGAGTTTGAGGCGGGGCGCATTGATTTTTAAATCTTTCCATACTCGTTACAACTCTGGAGAGTTGTAACGAGGCCCAATTTTGTCATTCCCGCGAAAGCGGGAATCCATACGGGGGTTGTGGAAAGGGGGAATTTTCCTGTTGGGCGGGAATTACGGGAAAAGAAAAATCCGGCTGGATTCCCGCTTTCGCGGGAATGACAAGGGGGGATGACGGTTAGGGGCGACGGTTGCGGGCGTTTTCCACCCCCCCGGAGTTTTGCGCCCCCATCTGCCGATGGGGGCGCAAAACTCCGCCCCCCCCCCGCAAGCGGCGGGGGGTATAGTTGGATGCGGGCGTCTGATAGAATTCGGGGGGTATGGCTGTTGCGCCGGTGTTGGGGGTGGTTGCGGGGAACCGGGAATGGGCGGAGCGGCTGCATTCGCTGCGGGTGCGGGCGGAAATTAATCCGTTTGAGGCGGGGCAGTTCGGGCGCGTGGGGCTGGCAATTGACGGCGAAAATGTGATGCGCCCCTATTCCTTTGTCAACGCCGCCGGGGAATTGCCGTTGGAGTTTTATTTCAGCGTTGTTCCCGGCGGTCCGCTTTCCGTCCGGCTTGCGCAGTTGCGGGAGGGCGACGAAGTTCTCATCAACGCCAAAGCGAACGGTTTTTTGGTTCTTTCGCAGGTGCCGCCGGCGAAGCAGCTTTGGATGCTGGCGACGGGGACGGGGCTGGGGCCGTTTCTTTCCATTCTTAAAGGGGAGAGGGTCTGGCGGGATTATGGGACTGTTGTGCTTGCGCATGCGGTTCGTTATGCGGGGGATTTGGCTTATCGCGGGGATATTCTTGCGATGGTGGGGGAGAAGAATAAAGGTGGTTGCCCCCCCCCAACCCCCCCCATGCAAGATGGGGGGGGGGTTAATTTGTCTTCCATTGGCGGAGATGGGGGGGAGGGTAATTTGTCTTCTGTTGGCGGAGATGGGGGGGGGGTTGATAAGAAAAAAAGTGTGCGGTTGATATATGCGCCTTTTGTTAGTCGGGAAAAGACCGATTTTGCGCTGGGGGGACGGATACCGCAGGCGCTTGCCGAGGGGACTCTTGCGGAGTTTGCCGGGCTGCAACCTTCGCCGGAGGAATCGCAGTTTATGCTTTGCGGCAATCCGCAGATGGTGAAGGACGCGACGGAAGTATTAAAAGAAGCGGGCTTTCGCCGCAACCGCCGCCGGGAGCCGGGACATATCACGATGGAAAACTATTGGTGACATAAAAACGCCGCCGAACCGCCGCCGCTTTTGCGAAGTTTGCGGCGGCGGTTTTTTTTGCTTTTTATTTTTTGATTGCGGAAGGCGCGGCGACTTGTTCCATCAGGTCGCTGTTCCATTTGCCTTCCACTTTGATGTGCGCGATTGCGCCGAGCAGCAGCGCTTCTATCAGGTTGTGCGAGAGATAGGCGTAAGTTCCCGGCTGGCGGAATGTGTATGTGAACGCGCCCGCCGAGCCCGCGGCGATAATCCAACTTTCCAAACCGGTGCGCGGTTTGTCGCCAAAGTTTCCGCGTTCCCAAACATAATCGCCGTGCCCGCCGATGAGATGCGGATACGACTGGCGGTTTGCCTGCGAATGAAGGAATAGCACCGTCTCGCCGACTTTTGCCGTCATCGCGTTTTCGCCGGTGAGCGCGCCCTTCACCGCGCCGAAAGTTACATGCGTCGGTATTAAAGCGCGCATCGCGGCGAGGTCGTCGGCGAGGGAGGCGGCGGGCGAGGAATAGCGTTTGTAGTTTCCGTTTTTGTCCTTCGGCAAATAATAATCCTGCTCGCCGATGTAATAGGCGCGGTCGTATTTAATATTGCGCCCTTTGTCGTCGCGCAAACCGTCCTTGGGGAGAATCATCACCGCGCCGTTCATTCCGTGGACGACATGCCACGGTATCATCGCGCCGCCGGGCGCGCAGTGGTAGATAAAAACGCCGGGCTTGACCGCCTTCCAGCGCAGGACGACTTCCTGCCCCGGCGATACATGCGTGAGTTCGCCGCCGCCGAGCGCGCCGGTTGCGGCGTGAAAATCAATGTTGTGCGGAAGGACATTGCTTTTCGGATTGACCAGTGTCAATTCAATATAATCGCCTTCGTGCGCGACAATCATCGGCCCCGGCACGCTGCCTTCGTAAGTGAAGGCCCACATAAAAACGCCGGGTTCCACTTCAATTTCCTTTTCCTCAATGACTATCCGCGCGCGCACGATGCGCGGTTTGCCGGGGGACTTTTGCGAATGCTCCGGCAGGAAAGGCGGGGCGACGAGTTTTTGTTCAACGGTTTCCAGCCCGGCGATTTCGGCTTGCTTGCCGATTTCGTAACCGTCCAGCCCGCCGCCGGAATGCGCCGCCGCGGACATCAGGGCGAGGCACGCGAGGATGAGAAAGAGTTTTTTCGTCATTGTTTGTTTCTCCCTTTCCCCCGTAAATAACAATATGGGCGCGCGGCGCGAAAACAACCCTTCGCCGTTTTTTTTCGCGCAGTAAAAAAACTTGCGGCAAGCGCGTTCGGAAGTGATAGAATGATATTGCGATGACGGCGGGGGAGCGGCGGTGAAAAAACTTATTGCGGCGTTTGTCGCCGGCGGCTTTTTGGGGACGGTCGGCGGGGCGGGGGCGATGCTGATTGCGTTTCCGTTTTTGTTTCCGCCGGCTGCGGTGAACGAGACGGTCGCCGCCTCTTCCGGCGGCGGCGCGGAGTTGCTTGCGGAGACGCGCTTTCGCGAAGGCGCGCCCGGGCAGGATGCCGGACATTGGGGGCGCGGCGGGTTGAAAGCATACCGCGATTCGGGCGGCGGCGTTTTGCTGGAACTGCAGGGGGACTTTGAAGTCGGGGCGGGGCCGAACTTTTGGATTTATCTCAACGGCGAAGCGGTGATTGACGACGAGGACGATTTTTACGCCGACGGCGCGCGCGTGAAAACGGCGAAGTTGAAGAGTTTTACCGGCTCGCAGGTTTACAAAGTTTCCGCCGAGGATTACGCGCGGGCGAAAGCTGTTACAATCTGGTGCGAAACTTTCGGGCAGTACATCGCCTCGGCGAATCTTTCCGAAGGCGGGGGCGGCTGAACCGCCGCGACCGTTTGCTTTTTTTGCGCGATGAAAATACACGAATATCAGGCGAAGGAAATCTTTCGCGCCCGCGGGGTGCCGGTGCCGGACGGTTTCGCCTGCCTCTCTTTGGCGCAGGCGGAAGAAGCGGTCGGCAAAATTCGCGGCGGGGTGTGGGTGGTGAAGGCGCAAATCCACGCCGGCGGGCGCGGCAAAGGCGGGGGGGTTAAGGTCGCCAAATCCGCGGAAGAAGCGCGGCAGCGCGCGCGGGAGATATTCGGAATGCGGCTGATAACCCCGCAAACGGGCGCCGAGGGCAGGGAAGTCAAGCGCCTTTTAATTGAAGAGGGCGCGGACATCGCCGACGAATTGTATCTGGCGATGCTGCCCGACCGTGCACGGCAGATGCCGGTTTTGATGGCCTCCGCCGAGGGCGGTATGGATATTGAAGAAGTCGCCGCAAAGCAGCCGGAAAAAATCCACAAACTCTGGCTGCAGCCGGAAGCGCTGCCGACGGACGCCGAAGCCGAAGAACTCGCGGCAAAAATCGGGGTGCCGGAAGGGTCGCGGGCGGCGGCGGCGGAGTTGATGCAAAACCTCGCGCGGGTCTTTCACGAAACGGACGCGTCGCTTGTGGAAGTCAATCCGCTGGTCGTCTGCGGCGGGGGGGAAGTCGTCGCGCTGGACGCGAAAATGAATTTTGACGACAACGCGCTTTTTCGCCGTCCCGAAATCGCCGCGCTGCGCGACGCCGACGAAGAAGACCCCGCGGAAGCCGAAGCGGCCCAGCACGACCTTTCCTATATTTCGCTCGGCGGCGACATCGGCTGCATGGTAAACGGCGCCGGGCTGGCGATGGCGACGATGGACATTATTAAATTGTGCGGCGGGGAACCGGCGAACTTTTTGGATGTCGGCGGCGGCGCGAGCAAGGAAAAAGTTTCGGCGGCGTTTCAGTTGATGCTCGCCAATCCGGGGATACGCGCGGTTTTGATAAACATTTTCGGCGGCATTATGCGCTGCGATGTCATCGCCGAAGGCGTCGTCGCGGCGGCGAAAGAGATGAGCATAACCGTCCCGCTGGTCGTGCGCTTGGAGGGGACGAATGTGGAAGAAGGCAAGCGCATTCTGGCGGAATCGGGAATGGCAATAATCGCCGCGACGACAATGCAGGACGCCGCGGAAAAAGCGGTGAAGGCGGCGCGGGGATAACAACCGTGGGGCTGATTTTTGTCGGCTGCAAAGTGCAAAACCAGAGCGAGCCGGAGCGCGCGGCGACGGTGGAACAATTGATGGTTGACACCGGCTGCGAATTGACATGGATACCCGGCGATGTTTTGCGCGGCATCGGCGTGGAACCGCGCAAGCGGCTGGGGTTTGTCACCGCCGACGGCAAAAAGATCATGCGCGATGTCGGTTACGCTTTTTTGCGGGTCGGGCGCAGGGAAACCGTTGACGAAGTGGTGTTCGCCGAAAAGGGCGATTTGCGCCTGCTGGGCGCGCGCACACTGGAAGGGCTGCGTTACATGATTGATTTCAGGCGCAACAAATTAATTCCCGCCGGCCCGGTTGTCGCCGCCGGCAACAGGGGTTGGCGTTAAACAACGGGCGCGCCCGCAAGTTTGATATAATCGGAAAAAGCAAAGGAGAAGCGATGTCCACTGCGCACATTTCGGCGGAAACGCCGGCCGACATTGACGCGATGAGCGTTGAGGAAATTGACGCGGCCATCGCCGAGTTGCGGCGGCGGCAGGAGGCGGACGCGCGCGAGGGCGCGCGGCGGCTGCTGGAAGAAAGCGCGGCGTCTTTGTCCCTTTCGCGCTGGCTTTCGCCGCCGCCGATTGAAGAGGCGTGGAAAACCGACGCCGACAATTTGAGCGGCGATATGGAGCGCGTCGGGCGCGATATGTGGATTGCCGTTTTGCGCGCGGAAAGGGCGCGCAAAACCGCCTGACATTCCGCGGCGGGGAATTGCAATATGCAGGGGGAAATGCAACCGGGCGAAAGTCCGCGCGAAAGCGCGTCTGCCGTTGTCGCGCACGAGCGCCATACTTTAATTGCGACGGAGTGGAAAGCGCCTGTTCCGCCGCCGGATGTTTATAACAACTATCCGGAGGATGCGCGGGAGTTCATCATTAAAACCGCGCAGGAGGAAAACCAGCATCGGCGCGCAAAACAAACCAAGGCGCTGGACGCGGCAATTGCGTCCGTCGCCCGCGGCCAGCATTATCCTTTCGCCGTCGCATTGGCGACCATATTTGTCAGCGGCGGGCTTATTTACGCCGGGCATTCTTGGGGCGCGGTTGTTATGCTTGGCGTTATTCCGGCCACCGTTGCGGGCGTGAAAACGATTTTGCGCGCGGACGCGAATGCGGAAAGCGGGGGAAATAAACAATGAGCGTTTTGATTGACAAAAACACGCGGGTTATCACTCAGGGGATGACCGGGAAGACGGGGCGGTTTCACACCGTTCACTGCCGCGAATACGCGAACGGCAGGGAGTGTTATGTCGCCGGCGTTACGCCCGGCAAGGGCGGCGGCGATTTTGAGGGCGTGCCGATTTTTAATACCGTCGCCGAAGCGCGCGAGGCGACGCGGGCGAACGCGACGGTGATATATGTCCCGCCGCCCTTCGCCGCGAAGGCGATTGAAGAAGCGGTGGAGGCGGAAATGGAACTCGCGGTTTGCATTACCGAGGGGATTCCGGTGCGCGATATGATGCGCGTGCGCGCGATGATGCGCGGAACAAAAACGACTCTGCTGGGTCCGAATTGCCCGGGCGTCATCACGCCGGACGAAATCAAAATCGGGATAATGCCGGGTTACATTCACAAAAAAGGCGGCGTCGGCGTCGTTTCGCGTTCGGGGACGCTGACATACGAGGCGGTGCATCAACTGACTGCGCTCGGTTTGGGGCAGTCCACTTGCGTCGGCATCGGCGGCGATCCGGTCAACGGATTAAAGCACCGCGATGTTTTGGAATTGTTTGAGCGCGATTCGGAAACGGTTGCGGTGGTGATGGTCGGCGAAATCGGCGGCAGCGACGAGGAAGAAGCGGCGGAATGGGCGCGCGAAAATATGTCAAAGCCGGTCGTGGGTTTTATCGCCGGGGTGACGGCGCCGCCGGGCAAAAGAATGGGGCATGCCGGGGCGATTATCTCCGGCGGCAGCGGCGCGGCGGCGGACAAAATCGCGGCGCTGGAATCCTGCGGAATCCAAACGACAAAAAATCCCGCGGAAATCGGCGCGCTGCTAAAAAGCGTTTTGTAACCGCCGCCCAACCTTCGCCGGGCGTTTTATAAATGGGAGACCTGCTGAGAATACTCGCCCTTGACGCGGCGCTGGATGTCATTTTGGCGCTGCTTGTTGTGGCGGCTTCTTTTTTCGGCCCCACCGGTTTGGGCTGGGTGATTTTTGGATTTGTGCTGATTGATTTCGGCACTTTCAATTTGCTGATATGGTTTTGGGAAACGCCGAGTATGCCGTCGGTCGCGCTTGCGGGGGGCGCCGCCGTCGCCGTTTGGCCCTTTGTTTTGGCTTTTCCGAATTCGGCTTTTTCCGCGCAGTTTTTGCTGTGGCTGTTTTTTTGCGCGCTGGCGATTTCGGCGTGGAAGTGGCGCGAACTGCGCTTGCGCCGCGCGGAATCGGACGCACTGGGCGAGCAATGGCGCAGCAGAGACATCGGGCGGGGCGGACGGTAACGCCGCAACCGCCGCCGGGCGTGGTAGAATAAACTTTTCGCAGAAAGAAGGAGTTTGGAATGTTTTCGCGCTCGCACACCGTCGCCGCCATTGACCCGGAATTGCAGGAATGCCTCGCCAACGAAAGGCGGCGGCAGGAAACGCACATTGAATTGATAGCGTCGGAAAACTTCACCAGCCCGGCGGTGATGGCGGCGCAGGGTTCGGTGCTGACAAACAAATACGCCGAGGGATACCCCGGGCGGCGGTATTACGGCGGCTGCCAATTCGTGGACGACGCCGAGCGGCTGGCGATTGCGCGCGCCAAACAATTGTTCGGTGCGGAGTTCGCCAATGTTCAGCCGCATTCCGGCTCGCAGGCGAATCAAACCGTCTATCACGCATTGCTGCAGCCGGGCGACACCGTTCTCGGAATGTCCATCGCGCACGGCGGGCATTTGTCGCACGGCGCTGCGGTGAACGCCAGCGGAAAAATATACAACGCCGTCGGCTACGGGTTGCATCCCGAAACCGAGGACATTGATTACGATTCCGTCTCAAAACTCGCGGAAGAATGCAAGCCGAAAATGATAGTTTGCGGCGCTTCGGCTTTTTCGCGGCGGATTGATTTCGCGCTCTTCCGGCAGATAGCGGATTCCGCCGGCGCCGTTTTGCTCGCCGATGTCGCGCATTACGCGGGGCTGATAGCCGCCGGTTTGTATCCCAGCCCGGTCGGGCAGGCGCAAATCATCACGACGACGACGCACAAAACATTGCGCGGCCCGCGCGGCGGAATGATAATGGGGGACGCGCAATACGAAAAGAAAATAAACTCCGCGCTTTTTCCCGGCTTGCAGGGCGGGCCTTTAATGCACGCCGTCGCCGCAAAGGCGGTCGCGTTCAAGGAAGCGATGGAACCGTCTTTTCGCGATTACCAGAAACAGGTTATCGCAAACATTCGCGCGATGGCGGAGGAATTCATAAAAGCCGGAGTGCGCGTCGTTTCCGGCGGGACGGATTCGCATTTGATTTTGCTGGATTTGGCGTCGCGCAAAGTTACGGGAAAACTCGCGGAAGAATCGCTGGACAAAGCGCGCATTACGCTGAACAAAAACGCGGTGCCGAACGACCCTTTGCCGCCGATGGTAACGAGCGGAGTGCGCATCGGCTCGCCGGCGGCGACTACGCGCGGCTTTGGCGAGGAAGAGTTTCGCGCCGTCGCGGCGATGATATTGCGCGTTTTGGATTCGCCGGAGAACGAAAACAATTTGCAAACGGTCGCCGGCGAAGTTTCGGAAATGTGCGCGCGCTTTCCGATTTACGAGGATTCGGCTGCGGCGTGAAATGCCCGAAGTGCGGCGGCGCGAAAACAAAAGTCGTTAATTCCCGCGCGCGCGGCGATGCGCGGGCGCGGCGGCGGCAATGCGCGGAATGTTCTTTTTCGTTTGCGACGGCGGAATGCGCCGAACTGCCGCCGCTGCCCTTGCTCCCCGCGCAAGTGGAAAAAAAGCGCGGCGGCTTGCAGCCCTTTGACGCGAAAAAACTGCGCGAAAGCATATACGCCGCGCTTTGCAAACCGCTGCGGCGCGCGGAGTTTGCGGATTCGCTCGTCGCCGAATTGGAAAAAGAAGCGGCGCGCGCGTCGCCGATTCCTTCGCGCGTTCTGGGCGAGATGGTGATGGAGCGTTTGCAAAAAGCGGACAAGGGCGCGTATTTTCGTTACGCGTCCGCGCGCGGTTTGCCTCCGGCGGAATGGAAAACGCTTGCGAAGGAAATCGCCGATGCATAAGGCGGAAGTTTGCGCGCTTATGCGCCGCGCTTTGGATTTGGCGGAAAACGGAATGTATTCCGCCTCGCCGAATCCGCGCGTCGGCTGCGTTTTTGCGCGCGGGGGGATTGTCTTCGCCGAAGGATGGCACGAGCGCGCGGGCGGCGCGCACGCCGAAGCGGTTGCGCTCGCGCAAACAAACGGCGATTTGCGCGGCGCCGATGTTTTTGTCAATCTGGAACCGTGCGCGCACGAAGGCAAAACTCCCTCGTGCGCGAAAATGCTCGCGCGCGCGCGCCCGCAAACAGTCGCGATTGCCGCGCTGGATCCGAACCCGCAAACGGCGGGAAAGGGCGCGCAAATTCTTCGGCACGCGGGAATCGCGGTAACCGTTTTGAATCCGAAAAGCGAAATCGCAAAGCGCGCTTTTCGTTTGAACATCGGTTTTTATTCGCGGATGATTCGCAAACGCCCGTGGCTGCGGCTGAAAATCGCCGCGTCCCTGGACGGCAAAACCGCGCTCGCAAACGGAAAAAGCAAATGGCTCACTTCGCTTTCCGCCCGCCGCGACGCGCATCGCTGGCGCGCGCGTTCCTGCGCGATTCTCACAGGAGTCGGCACCGCGGAAAAGGACAATCCGCTTTTGACGGTGCGGCATATCACCGTCTCGCGCCAGCCGCTGCGCGTGCTTGTGGATTCCGCATTGCGCGCGAGCCCGCGATTGCAAATGTTTTCCGGCGGCGCGGTTTTGATTGCGACCGCCGCCGCCGCGCCGAAAAAAAACACTTTCGGCAAAGAAACAAAAATAACATCGCTGCCGGACAAAACCGGCAAAACAAATTTGCATTCGCTGCTGCGCTTGCTCGCCGAAATGGAAATAAACGAAGTTACCGTGGAAGCCGGGCGCAAACTGTGCGGCGCATTTTGGAGCGAAGGGCTTGTTGACGAAATTGTCGCATACACTGCGCCGCGCGTTCTCGGCGACGGCGCGCTGCCGATGTTCGCCGCGCCGCCGCCGAAGGATTTGCGAAAAGCGCCCGGCTGGAAAGCGGGTTCGGCGAAGGTTTTTCCCGAAGGCGATGTCGTCGTCGTTTATGAAAAAAAGGGCGCGGAGAATTTTTTTGTTCTTCCGAAAAAGCGCGGCGGACGGTGACGCTCCGCCCCGCGCATGCCGTTATTGACGCGGGCGCATTGCGCCGCAATTGGAAAGCGGTGCGGGCGCGCTCTTCGGCAAAAAAGATTATCGCCGTCGTCAAAGCGAACGCTTACGGTCACGGTCTTACAACCGCCGCCGATGCGCTCGCGGATTTTGCGGACGCTTTCGCCGTCTCGGAAATATGCGACGCGCAAACTCTTCGCGCGCGCGGAACGGAAAAACCGATTCTTTTAATATGCGGCGCTTTTTGTCCCGGTGACATTGCCGAAATTGCGCGCCTGCGGCTTTGGACGGTCGTGCATAATTGGCGGCAAGTAGAGTGGCTGAAAGCGGCGCCCGCTTCGGCGAATATCACCGTGTTTCTTAAATTGGACTGCGGAATGAACCGTCTCGGTTTTCGCGCCGAAGAATGGGGCGCGGCAAAAACCGCATTGGCGGCAAACCCCGCAATCGGCGACATTGTTTTAATGTCGCATTTTGCGCGCGCCGACGAGCCGGACGGTTTGCAAAATGCATTGGCAACGATAGCGCCGCTGCGCGAATTGTGCGCGCAAACTTCGCTGGGAAATTCGGCGGGGACTCTTCTTCACGGCGACATCGGCGACGACTGGGCGCGCGTCGGCATCGCGCTTTACGGTTCTTCGCCGGCGCCGCAATGGCGTTCGCGTGGCGAACTCGGGCTTTCGGCGGTGATGACTCTGAGCGCGCAACTCGGCGCAATCCGCACCGTGCGCGCTGGCGAATGCGTCGGTTACGGTTGCGAATGGCGCGCGCAAAAGGATACTCGCGCCGGGCTTGTTCGCTGCGGTTACGCCGACGGTTATCCCCGTCTTGCCGGCGGCGCGCAAGCGCGGGCGACGGTCGGCGGAATGCGCGCGCCGATTGTCGGCAGGGTTTCAATGGAGTGGACTGCTTTGGATTTGTCGCACATTCCCGATGCCGCTTTGGACGACGCCGTCTTGATGTGGGGAGATTCCCCCGGCGTTGACGAAATCGCGGCGGCGGCGGGAAGAATATCTTACGAATTGCTGACGGCGGCGGGTTGATATTTTTGCGTTGATTCTTATTTGCGGGGTATGAACGCGGAAAAGTTTACGCAAAAATCGCTGGCGGCGGTGCAGGCGGCGCACGACGACGCTTTGCGGCGGGGCAATCCGCAGTTGACTTCGCTGCATTTTCTGCATGCGCTTTTGTCGCAGGAGGAGGGCGCGGCGGTTCGCCTTTTGGAAAAAGCGGACGCGCGCCCGGGCGAACTTCTGGAAAAAGCGGAGGAGGAATTGCGGCGGCTGCCGACGGTTTCGGGCGGCGGCGGCGGGGTTTTGCCGGGCGCGGATTTTCGCCGCGCATTAATTCGCGGCGAAGACGAAGCGAAAAAACTTGGCGACGAATTTGTCAGCGCCGACCATTTATTGCTCGCGCTGCAGTTTGACGAATCTTCGGCGGCGGGGCGGCTGCTGAAAGAAGCGGGTGCGCGCCGCAAATCTTTGGAAAAAGCGCTTGCATCTTTGCGCGGCGGACGGCGCGTTTCTTCGCAAAACGCCGAAGACCATTATCGCGCGCTGGAAAAATACGGGACGGATTTGACCGAACAGGCGCGCGCCGGAAAACTGGATCCGGTTATCGGGCGCGACGAAGAAATACGCCGCGTTGTGCAGGTTCTTTCGCGGCGGACAAAAAACAATCCGGTTCTCATCGGCGAGCCCGGCGTCGGCAAAACCGCGATAGCCGAAGGGCTCGCGCGGCGAATCGCGGCGAACGATGTGCCGGAAAGTTTGCGCGAGAAGCGCCTCGTCGCGCTGGACATCGGCGCGCTGCTCGCCGGGGCGAAATACCGCGGCGAATTTGAGGAACGATTGAAGGCGGTGCTGAAAGAAGTGCAGCAGTCGGAAGGGCGCGTCGTGCTTTTTATTGACGAACTGCACACTGTCGCCGGCGCCGGAAAAGGCGAAGGCGCAATGGACGCGGCGAATTTGTTAAAGCCGATGCTCGCGCGCGGCGAACTGCATTGCATCGGCGCGACGACTTTGGACGAATACCGCAAGCACATAGAAAAGGACGCGGCGTTGGAGCGGCGCTTTCAGCAGGTGTATGTCGCGCAACCCTCGGTGGAGGACACCATTTCCATTTTGCGCGGATTAAAAGAGCGTTATGAAATTCATCACGGCGCGCGCATTAAGGATTCGGCTTTGATAGCGGCGGCGACGCTCTCGCACCGTTACATATCGGGGCGCTTTTTGCCGGACAAGGCGATAGATTTGATGGACGAGGCGGCGGCGGCGTTGCGGGTGGAAATCAATTCCATGCCGGCGGAAATGGACGAAATGTCGCGCCGGCTTTTGCAGTTGGAAATAGAAAGGGAGGCGCTGAAAAAAGAAAGCGACCCCGGTTCCAAAGAGCGGCTGGAAAAAATCGCGCGCGAACTCGCGAACCTGCGCGAGAAATACGGCGCGATGGAATCGCGCTGGCAAAAAGAAAAAAACGAACTGCGCGCCGCAGCCGGTTTGAAAAAACAATTGGAGGAAACCGGCGCGAGTTTGGAAAAAGCGCGGCGCGAACACCGGCTGGAAGAAGCGGCGCGGCTGGAATACGGCGAAATACCCGAACTGCGCCGGCAATTGGAAAAGGCGCAGTCGCGCGCGGCGGAAACAAACGAAAGCGAAAGCAAAAACAAAAACGAAAAAGCAAAAAGCGGGCGGATGATAAAGGAAGAGGTGGACGCCGAAGATGTCGCCGCCGTCGTCGCCCGCTGGACGGGGATACCCGTCGCAAAAATGCTGGAAGGCGAAAACGAAAAACTGCTGCGCCTTCCGGATGAACTTCGCCGCCGCGTCGTCGGGCAGGAAGAAGCGGCGGACGCTGTCGCCGAGGCGGTGCAGCGCGCGCGTTCGGGAATAAACGATCCGAACCGCCCACTGGGGAGTTTTATTTTAATGGGCCCGACCGGAGTGGGCAAAACCGAAACGGCGCGCGCGCTCGCGGAGTTTTTGTTTGACGACGAGCAGGCGATGACGCGGCTGGACATGTCGGAGTACATGGAAAAGCATTCGGTCGCGCGGCTGCTCGGCGCGCCGCCGGGGTATGTCGGCTTTGAAGAAGGCGGGCAACTGACGGAAGCGGTGCGCCGCCGCCCCTACTGCGTGGTTTTGTTTGACGAAATTGAAAAGGCGCATCCGGATGTTTTTAATGCGCTGCTGCAAATTCTGGACGACGGCCGCCTGACCGATTCGCAGGGGCGCGCGGCGGATTTTCGCAACGCGCTTATTTTGATGACATCCAACATCGGCGGGCGCGCAATGGCGGAAAGCGGCGGCGGCGAAAAAGCGAGGCGCGAAGCGGAAGAAGAACTGCGGCGGCATTTTCGCCCGGAGTTTCTCAACCGCGTCGACGGCGTCGTTGTTTTTCGCCCGCTGGAAAAAAAGCATTTGCGCGAAATCGCGCGCCTGCAATTGGAACGGCTCGGCGAACGGCTGAAACAGCGCCGCATAAAACTTCTCCCCGAAGAAAGCGCGCTGGACTTTCTGGCGGAACGCGGCTGCGATCCGGTCTACGGCGCCCGCCCGCTAAAACGCGCGCTGCAAAAATACCTGGAAACCCCGCTCGCCCGCGCTTTATTGCGCGGCGCAATAAACCCCGGTCAAACCCTGACGGTAACCGCGAAGGACGACGCGCTGGTTTTTGCTCCCGTTTCTCCGGGGAAAAAGCCGGCGTAAAAAAGCGGACGCTGCGCTGTCTTTTATTAAATTAGGGACGGCGGGGACTCTTAGAAAAGGGGGACTCTTAAAATTTGCTGGATTCCCGCCTCTGGGAAAATGCGGGAATGACGCGGGGAGGCCCCGGCCGTCATTCCGGCAAAGGGCGGGATGACGGTTAGAAGGGGAGTAGCCAGAGGGCCACTATTAGGAGCATTGTTCCGTAGAGGGCGTTTTGGATTTTTGCGGATTTGCCGGCGGCGAAGGTTTGCGCCATCCACGAGCCGCCGTAGGCCCAGCCGAAGTGGGTGAACAAATTCAGCGCCGTGAGCATCGCCGTCAATTGCATAACGCGAAAGAAAATGTCTTCGCCCGGAATCAGAAATTGGGAATGCATCAAAACGACGATGGAAAACCCTTTGACATTGAGCGCCTGCGAAACAACGCCGGAGCGAAACGACAACTTCGGCGCCCCGCCCGGACTCTGCGCCCGGCGCGAAAAAAACGACGCGCCCAAAAAGAAAATGTAGGCGCAGCCGAGCAGTTGTATGTAATAAAACACGCCGGGGTATTCGCCGACGACGGCGCCCATCCCCAAACCGGCGAGCAGGGAATAGGCGGCGTAGGAAAAGTTCAAGCCGAGTATAAACGGCGCCGAGCCGCGAAAACCCTTCGCCGCCCCGGAAACGGCGCATAAAATATTGCCGGGTCCCGGGCTGCAAACCAGCGGCACCAGCACGGCAAGCCATTGCGCGTAGAAGTCAATTTGCATTTTTTTGATTATATCAAAGACGGGGGGGGTTCGCCGATGTTGATTTTAATTTGCTGGATTCCCGCTTCTGGGAAAATGCGGGAATGACATTTTCTTTTTTTTAATTTGAGCGGGCGGGGACGCCCGCTATTTTTGGAGCGTTACACCTCTGGAGAGGTGTAACGAGGCCGGGAATGACGGGTTAATTTTTTCGCAGAAGGGCGACGGTTGTTTTAATGTCGGCGGCTATTGCGGTTTTTAGTTTTTGGGCGTCGGGGTATTGTTTTTCTTCGCGGAGTTTTTTGCGCAGAGTCAGCGTCAGGCGCTTGCCGTACAAGTCGCCGGAAAAGCCGGGGAGGTGCGCTTCTATGCTTGTTGCGGCGCATTTTTGCACGGTCGGATTTACGCCGATGCTTATTGCGGCGGGGTGACGGTTGTTGCCGCTGTTACCGTTATCGTTGTTGCCGTTACCGCCGTCGTTATCGTTGTTTTTCCATTCGGCCCAGCCGGCGAAAACGCCGCGGCAGGGGGGGATAAAACCGGCGCGCAGGTTTGCGGTGGGGAATCCGAGCGCCGCGCCCATTCCTCTTCCGCGCACTATGCGCCCGCTGATTTGCCATTCGCGCCCGAGTAGTTTTGCGGCTTCTTCAAAGCGGCCTTCTTCCACGCATGCGCGGATTCTTCCGCTGCTTATTGGCGCGCCGTGTATTGCGAGCAGGGGGGCGGCGACTATTTCCGCGCCGCATTGTTTTGCGATTGTTCGCAGCATTTCGCAGTCGCCTTTTCTTTCTTTTCCAAAGCGGAAGTTTTCGCCGACTACTATTATGCGCGCGCGCAGGATATTAAAAAGCGAGCGCGCGAATTCCTCGGCGGGCGTCGCCGCCGTCTCTTTTGTGAATTTCGCCAAAAACAAAAACTCCGTTCCGCATTCGGCGATTTGCCGGATTTTTTCGCGCGCTCCGCCGAGCCGCCGCACTTCCGCATCGGGGCGCAACACCGAAAGCGGATGCGGTTCAAAAGTGAGGGCGGCGCTTTGCAGTTTTGCTTTTTCCGCTTGTTTTTGCGTTTCCAGCAAAAGGGCGCGATGCCCCAGATGGCAGCCGTCAAAGTTGCCCGCGGCGAGCGCAAGATATTTGGGGGGTGTTGTTGTTGTTGTTGTGGGAGGGGTTTGCCCCCCCCCAGCCCCCCCCATCGGAGATGGGGGGGGGGTAATTTCCCCATCGGAGATGGGGGTTAATTTTTTTATCGGGGGATGGCGGAGGATGCGCATTAACGGCCGTCATTCCCGCGAAAGCGGGAATCCATACTATCTTTGCTTTTTCGCATTATTTCGCGCGAGTGTAAGATTTGTTTTTTCCTCGGCCCCGTATGGATTCCCGCTTTCGCGGGAATGACGGGGAGGGGGGAATGACGGGGGGGCGGGAATGACGGGGGGGGCGTTTACCACTCGCCGGTGTTGGGCATTGTTTGCCAGGGTTCGGCGGGGGGGAGGGGGTCGCCGGCTTGCAGTAATTCCACAGAAATGCCGTCGGGGGAGCGGACGAATGCCATTCTGCCGTCGCGCGGGGGACGGTTGATGACGACGCCGCGTTCGGCGAGTTTCTGGCAGGCGGCGTAGATGTCGGCGACGCGGTATGCCAGATGCCCGAAGTTTCTGCCGCCGCCGAAGGTTTCGCTTTCGCCGTCCCAGTTGTGCGTCAGTTCCAAAAGCGGCGCGCGCGAGGTTTGCGCGCTTGCGGAATCCGCCGGGGCGGCGAGGAAGACCAGCGTGTATTTTCCTTTTTCGTTTTCCGCGCGGCTGGATTCCACAAGCCCGAGCGCGCCGCAATAAAAATCCAGCGACTTTTGCAAATCGCGCACGCGCACCATTGTGTGCAGGTATTGCACGGTTGTTTATCCGCCCCCGGCGACAGTTGCGGCGGCGACGGTTGCGGCTGCCCTCAGCGGGCGTAACTCACGCGGTAGCCGCGCAGGTCGCGGGCGAATTCGGCGAGCGCGCGGATGCCGCTTTGTTCGGCGGCGGCGCACCAATCGGCGAGCCGTTCCACGAGTTGTTCGGCGGTCGCGGTTTTGTCCTCCCACAGCGATGTGAGTTCGGCGCGCATTTTTCCGATTTGCGCGGCGACCCCGCTCTTATTCAAAAACTCGCGCAGGAATTGTTTGTCGGACGCCGAGAGGCGGCTTTCCATACCGCGCAGCCAGTCGGTCAGCGCTTTCGGGCGCAGGTCGCCGGCTTTTTCGCTGCCGATGCGCTGCAGTTCGCGCAGTTCGTCGTGACAGGTTTTGTTCAGCATTTTCGCAAAGCGCGCCGCAACTTCCATCCGGTTGGCGATGACCGACTGCAGCGTGTCCAAGTCGCAGGAAGCGCGCGAATCCGCCGAGAGCAGAGTGGGCGCGACGCGTTTGACTTTTGCCAGCCCCGCCGCTTCCATCAGGCGGATGTAAAACCAGCCCAAATCAAACTCGTACCAGCGGTTGGAAAAGCGCGCCGAAGTGGGGAAGGCGTGGTGGTTGTTGTGCAGTTCTTCGCCGCCGATAAAAAAAGCGACCGGCGTGATGTTGCGGCTTTCGTCCTGCGGCTGAAAATTGCGGTAGCCCCAATAATGCCCGATGCCGTTGATGACGCCCGCCGCCCAGAACGGTATCCACGCCATCTGCACCAGCCAGAGCGCAAAGCCCGGCAGCGCGCCAAAAAGCAAAAGATTGAGCGCGAGAACGGAAAGTATCCCGGCGAAATTAAAGCGCGAATAGATGTTGCGCTCCAGCCAGTCGTCGGGCGTGCCGGCGCCGAAGCGTTCCAGCGTTTCCGGGTTTTTCTTCTCGCGCACATAATGCTTGACGCCCAAAAACAAAACGCTGGCGATGCCGTGAACCTGCGGACTGTGCGGGTCCTCGTCCGTCTCCGCCCGGGCGTGATGTTTGCGATGCACCGCCGTCCATTCGCGCGTGATCATCCCCGTGTTCAGCCAAAGCCAGAAGCGGAAGAAATGCGAGACCGCCGGCGAAAGCGTCAGCGAACGGTGCGCCTGACACCGATGCAAAAAGATGGTGACCGACGCGATGGTGACATGCGTTACCGCCAGCGTGAACGCCGCCATTCCCCAGAATGACAAATCCCACAAGCCCGAAAAGAGCACAGTTTCCCAGTTCATTGTGTTTCCCTTTCGCGCGGTCGCCCGCGCCGTTTCCCCTTAAAACGGAATGTCGTCCATTCCGCCGAAGTCGTCGTCGGCCGGCGCCGTCTGCGGTTTGCCGGAGGGCGACGGCGACGGTGCGCCCCCTTCGCCGCGCGCGCTCAAAAAGGTGAAATCGCGCCCGCGGATTTCCGTCGTCCAGCGGTCGTTGCCGTCCTTGTCCTGCCACTTGCGCGTCGTCAGCGAACCTTCCACATAAATCTTGCTGCCTTTGCGCATGTATTCCTGAATGATTTCCGCCTGCTTGCCGAAGAAGGCGACGCGGTGCCATTCCGTCTTTTCCACGCGCGGCGCTTGCGGGTTGTTTTTGTCGGCCCAGGATTCGGTCGTCGCCACGCTCAGGTTGACGACGGAATCGCCGCTCGGCAGAGTCCGCAACTCCGGGTCGGCGCCCAGATTGCCGACGATGATTGCTTTGTTGACGGATCCTTTTCCTGCCATTGGCGATCTTCCCGCCCCGGCGCTCAGCCGAGACGGTCATTCCGCGATGATACCACAAACCACGCCAAAAGCAAAATCCCCCCCCCCGCCAGCGCGACGCTCCCCCCGCCCGCTTCCGTCAGCGCCCCGCCGAGCGCGCCCCCGGCGAAAAGCCCGGCAAACTGGCACGACAACACCGCCCCCATCACCGTCCCCCGCTCGCCCGCTCCCGCCCGGCGGCTGGCGGCGGCGGGGAGTATCGCTTCCAGCGCGTTGAATCCGGCAAAGAACAAAAACAATCCGGCGGCGTAAATCGTCCCCCCGCCGAAAAGGGGGACGGTTGCGGCGTTCTCCACACCGTTACCGTTGCCGTCCATCGCCGCCCAGCAAACGACAAAAAGCCCGGCGGCGGCGGGCATCGCGGCGAGTTGCGGCTTGCGCCATCCCTTGTCGGCGGCGAAGATCATCAGCGCCGCCGGCGGCAGCGAAAGCAAAAAAGCGGGCGCGTAAATCCGCCAGTGTTCGGCGAGCGGCGTGCTTTGCATCAACAGTCCCGGCAACAGCAAAAACAAAACCGCAAGCGCGCAATGCAAAGAAAAAGCCCCCCCGGCGATGACTGCGACTTTTTCATCGCGCAGGATTTGCAATATAGGGGGGGACTCTTTAATGAGGGGGGACTCTTCAATGGAGGGGGACTCTTTCATTTGGGATTTCCCCCCCCCAACCCCCCCCATCAAAGATGGGGGGGGGGACTCCCCAGTTAAAGATGGGGAGGGGGACAAAAAAGAATTTACCCCCCCCCCATCTTTGATGGGGGGGGCTGGGGGGGGGCAACCCGGAATCAACAAAACCACAACAAAAGCGACAACCCCCAACCCCGCAGAAAAATTAAAAACCCCCGCCGCCCCAAAAGCCCCCGCCAGCGGCGCGGCAACAAACAGCGAAAGCGCAAAAGCCGCCCCGACGGCGACGCCGACGACCGCCATCACCCGCGCGCGCGTTTGCGGCGAAGTGAGATCGCCCAGCCACGCCATAATCGCCGCCGCCGCCGCGCCCGCCCCCTGCAGCAACCGCGCGGCGATGAGTTCCCCGATGCCGCTTGCCGAAGCCGCCCAAAGTCCCCCCAGTGCGAAAAGCGCAAGCGCCGTCAACAGCGCCGGTTTGCGCCCGCGCCGGTCGGCAAAACGCCCGAAGCCGATTTGCGCCGCCGCCTGCGTGATGCCATAAGCGCCCAGCGCAAAGCCGCTCAGCAGCGCCGAAGGTTCCGTTTGCAGTGCGGCGGCGTAAACGGCGATGACCGGCAGCGTAATAAACACCGCCAGCATCCGCAAAAACATCACCCCCCCCAGCGCCAAAACCCCAACCGCCGCAGTCATAGGAGCCCCCCGCCCCCGTCCCCGCCCTTCTTGTCATTCCGGCGATTATTTACCCCCCGCCGCTTGCGGGGGGGGGTCGTAGTTTTTCGTCCCCATCGGCTGATGGGGACGCAAAACTCCGGGGGGGTGGAATGTGCCCGCAAAACAACAGGCGACATCGGCGCAACGGTCGCCGCCGGATTTGACGGACGCCCCCCACCCCCCCGGAGTTTGCCACCCTGTCGGGCGGCAAACTCCGACCCCCCCCCGCAAGCGGCGGGGGGTATAAAACCGCGCCCCGCCCCGTCATTCCCCCCCACCCCGTCATTCCCGCGAAAGCGGGAATCCATACAATCTTGGCTTTTCCCCGGTGCTTTTGCGCGGCGGACAAATTCGCCTTTTTCCCCGGCTCCGTCTGGATTCCAGCTTTCGCGGGAATGACGGGAATTATTTACCCCCCGCCGCTTGCGGGGGGGGGTCGGAGCAGTCCCCGACGACGAAGTCGGCGGGGACTGCTCCGGGGGGGTGGAGAGCGTGGAGAGGGTGGAATGCGCCCGCAAAACAACAGGCGACATCGGCGCAACGGTCGCCGCCGGATTTGACGGACGCCCTCCAC
>JAHRAH010000008.1 GCA_020027345.1 Gammaproteobacteria bacterium
CGGAAAACCGCTGGCTGAAAGCGCTGCCGCTTTTTGCGATTCACCCGACGATTGTTGACACCGCAAGAATGCACGGATTCCACAATGTCTTTCTGGCGGGCGCATCCCCCCGCGAAATGGCGGAAGCGATTGCAAGGCAACTTGCGAAAAAAAGAAAAGCGCCGCCGTCGTTCAATTAATCAGGCGCGCGGGGCGTTATAATTAACGGTTTTTCGGATGGTGGTTTATCCCGACATTGATCCGGTCGCGGTTCGCGTTTTCGGGTTTCCCGTTCATTGGTACGGGCTGATGTATTTGCTGGGGCTGGGGCTGGCCGCGGCGGCGGGGCGGCGGGCGCTGGCGCGCACGGCGATGTTTGCGGACGCCGGCGGCGTGCGGATTATGGATTTTGTCACCGCCGCGGCGCTGGGGGTTATCGCCGGCGGGCGGCTGGGCTATGTCGTGTTTTACAAATTCGCCGACTACATGCGCGAGCCGCTTTCGGTTTTTTATTTGTGGCAGGGCGGGATGTCGTTTCACGGCGGTTTGATAGGCGCGGTTTTGGCGATGGCGGTTTATGCGCGGCTGGCGCGCGCGCCTTTTTTGCGCCTGACCGATTTGGCGGCTTTGCTCGCCCCGCCGGGGCTGGGGCTGGGGCGCGTCGGCAACTTCATCGGCGGCGAATTACCCGGGCGCGTCGCTTCGGAGGATTTGCCGTGGGCGATGGTTTTCCGCCACATAGACGATTTGCCGCGGCATCCTTCGCAGTTGTATCAGGCCTTTTTGGAGGGCTTTGTGCTGACGGTTTTGATGCATTACTTCGCGGGCAGAGGGCGGCGGCGCCCCGGCTGGCTTTCGGCGATGTTTTTGATTTGTTACGGCGGGCTGCGGTTTTTTTCGGAGTTCTTTCGCGAACCGGACGCGCATTTGGGGCTGCTTTTGTTCGGGCTTTCGCGCGGGCAGTGGCTGAGCTTGCCGATGATTGCGCTGGGCGCGGGGTTGCTTGTTTTTTGGCGGCTGCGGACGGTTGCAATTGCGCCGAATTCGCGGGCGGCGTCGTCCCCGCTCTCGCCTGTGGCGGCGACCGTTGCCGATGCGGAAACGACTCCGCCGGATTCGCCGGGGAAAATGCGGACGGCAGCCGCCGCTTTTTTTGCTTTTGCGGGCGCGGCGGCTTCGGCTTCTTTTGCTTTGCCGGCGCGGTTTTTTGCTTTTATGCGCGGCGACGACCGCGCCGAAGAAAACGAAGAATGGGACGACGATTTCGCGCGCGCGGAAAAACAAAAGCGCGCCGATGACGGTAACGGCGACGATGACGATGACGATTACGACGATGATGACGCCGATGACGATTACGACGAGGACGAAGAGGAAGATGACGACGATGATGACGAGGAAGAGGATGACGACGACGAATACGGCGACGATGACGATGAAGAGGAGGAAGAGGAATACGAGCGGGCGTCCGGCGGCGGACGGTTGTGGCGTTTCTTTTTTGCCGAGGATGACGATGACGGCGAAACGGAAACGCGCCGCCGCGCGCGCCTTTCGCGCCGTGAAAAACGGCGAATGAAAAAGAAAAAGCGACGGTGACCGTTTGTCATTCTAATTTGCGTCATTCCCGCACTCCTGTTAAAAGGCGGGAATCCATAGTAACCCCGCCGTTACCGGTGTGTTTGTAATTTACCGCAATGCGCGCGTTGTTATGGATTCCCGCCTTCGCGGGAATGACGAGGGGAGGCGGGAATGACGATTAACTATACCCCCCGCCGCTTGCGGGGGGGGGTCGGAGTTTTGCGGCCCCCAACGCCGAGGGGGGAGGCCAAAACCCGGGGGGGGGGGCCAACGCCCGCAACCGTCAACACCCCGTCATTCCCGCGAAAGCGGGAATCCATACAAGCCCGGCGAAAAAGCAAAGCCCGTATGGATTCCCGCTTTCGCGGGAATGACGGGGACGAGGGCGCATTCCACCCTTTCCACGCCCTCCACCCCCCCGGAGCAGTCCCCGCCGACTTCGTCGTCGGGGACTGCTCCGACCCCCCCCCGCAAGCGGCGGGGGGTAAAAAATTCGGCAACACCAGAGCCAGAGTTCCCCCCCCCCGCCCCCCCCATCAAAGATGGGGGGGGGGTTAATGTCAATGCGGCGGAGAAGTTTACCCCCCTCCCATATGTGACGGCGGGGTTAACCCCCCCCCCCATCTTTGATGGGGGGGGTTGGGGGGGGGAATCCCGCGAAAGGATGGACTCCCACGAAAGGGTGGACTCCAACAAAGGAGGCAGTTGCATTAGGAGTTTTTGTCGTCGTCGGCGCGCTTTGCTGGTGGCTGACATGGACTATGGCGGCGGACTTCAACCCCGCCAGCGAATGGCTGAGCGCATCTTTCGGCGCGCTCTTTTTAATGTGGGCGGTGATGATGGCGGCGATGATGACGCCCTCGTTTGCGCCGGCGATGATTTTGTTCGCTCGCTTTGTCCGCGCGCAACCGTCATCGTCATCGTTACCGTCATCGCCGGGGGGACTGTTGTTCGCTTTGATTGGCGGGTATCTTTTTGCGTGGACGGCGTTTAGCGCGGCGGCGGCGGTTTTGCAGGAGTTGGCGTCGGCAAACGGTTTCTTAAGCGCGGCGTTGGCGTTGGAAAACCCGGCGGCGCGGGCGGCGTTGTTTTTTTCCGCCGCCGCTTTTCAGTTTTCGCCGCTCAAACACCGTTGCTTGCGCGGCTGCCGCGAGCCGGCGTTCTTTTTTGTTTTGCATTGGCGCGGGGGACTTTGGGGCGCGGCAAAAATGGGCGCGCACATCGGAACGCTTTGCGTCGGCTGTTGCTGGCTGCTGATGGCGCTTTTGTTTGCCGGCGGGATTATGGACATTCGCTGGATTGTTTTTTTGGCGCTTTGGGCGCTCGCGGAAAAAACCTCGCCCTTTTCCGCGCGCAAGACCGCCGCCGCCGGAGGATGCTTTTTGTTCGCCGCCGGCGTTTATGAATTGTTTGTTCGGTAAAACAAAAAACAACAAAAAAGGAAAACCGCGATGCAATGGAAAATCAAAGGCGAGGTCATCCTCAGCTGCAACTGCGAAATATTCTGCCCCTGCGTGATATCGCTCGGGCGCGCGCGCCCCTCCGCCGGCTACTGCCAGTCGTGGTGGGGGATTAACATAGAAGAAGGCGAAGCCGGCGGCGAATCGCTTTCGGGTTTGCGCGTCGGCATTTTGCTGGATGTCCCCGGCAAAATGTCCGAGGGCGGCTGGACGGTCGCGCTCTATCTGGACGACGCCGCGAGCGACTCCGCGGCGAAAGCGCTGGAAGAAATATTCACCGGCAAAGCCGGCGGCTCGCTCGGCATTCTTTCGCTTTTGGTCTGGCGCGTGATGGGCGTGGAACGCGCGAAAATTTCGTTTGACGAAACGGAGGACGGCTGGCGGATGGTCGCGCAAACAAAAGAAGGCAAAGCCGCCGACTGCGCAATCGCCCGCATGCCCGGCGCGCAAAAAGGCGAAGATGTGACCGTGCGCAATTCGCAATACTGGGTCGCGCCCGATGTTACCGTCGCCTTCGGCAAAAAAAGCAAAGTGCGCGCCTTCGGCAGGGTTTGGGATTTCGCCGGAAAATCCGCGGAATACGCGCGCGTCAACTGGGAAAACAATGACGGTTGAAAACGCGCCCGCATCCCCGCCGCGCGCGGCGATGCATTTTGGCAGCCGCATTCGGCAGTCGCCGTATTTCGCCGCGACTTTGCGTTGGGGCGCGCGCGAGTTTTCGGTTTACAACCGCACTTGCATGCCGGTTTCCTACGGCGACCCGCAAGGCGAATACGATGCGCTGACAAACGCCGCGACATTGTGGGATGTTTCCTGCGAGCGGCAGGTGCAAATCGGCGGGCGCGGCGCGTGGGAGTTCGCGCAATATCTCACGCCGCGCAATCTTTCCGAATGTCCGCCGGGGCGCTGCCGCTATGTGTTGATAACAAACGCGCGCGGCGGAGTGATTAACGACCCGGTGTTGCTGCGCTTGGAAGAAAACCTTTTGTGGCTTTCCGCCGCCGATTCCGATTTGCTGCTTTGGTGCGAGGCGCTCGCCGTCAGCGGGCGTTTTGATGTTGACATATCCGAGCCCGATGTCGCGCCGCTGCAGTTGCAGGGACCCCGTTCTGCGGATGTCGCCGCGGCGGTTTTTGGCGAGGAGATTCGCAAGTTGCGGTATTTTTATTTGCGCGAACTGCAATGGGAGAATGCAAAAATAGTTGTGTCGCGCACCGGCTGGAGCGGCGAACTCGGTTACGAAATATATCCGCGCGATTCCAAAATTTGCGAAACACTGTGGGAAAAAATTTTGGAAGCCGGAAAACCCTTTGGCATCCGCCCCGCCGCGCCGACTGCGTCGCGGCGCATTGAGGGGGGACTAATCTCCTGCGGCGCCGACACAACCGGCGACGACTCGCCGATGCATCTGGGTTTGGAACGGTTTATTAATTGGGACGGCGCTTACGATTATGTCGGCAAAAAAGCGCTGCTGCAATTGCGCGAAAGCGGCGTCGGGCGCAAACTCATCGGAGTGGAAATGCAATGCGAACCGCTGAACGAAAAACCGCTGACGCGCTGGTGGAGCGCTTTTGATTCTGAAGCAAACCGCATCGGCGAAATACGCAGCGCCGCCTATTCTCCGCGATTGAAAAAAAACATCGGCGTCGCAATGTTAAAAAAACCGCACTGCGAACCCGGCGCGCGCGCGAGCGCAAAAACGGAATACGGCGGAACCTGCGAATTCACCGCGCGCGAACTGCCTTTTGTCAAACCGCGGGCGGCGGGCTGAACCCCGCGACCGTCCGGCAAAACAAAAAAAGGAAAAACACAATGGACGAAACCGGCCTGCAAAAAAACCGCGCCAATTATGTCCCCCTTTCGCCGCTGAGTTTTTTGCGGCGCACCGCGCGCGTCTATCCGCAGCGAATTGCCGTCATTGACGGCGACGCGCGGCGCACATGGGCGCAAACTTATTCGCGCTGCGCGCAAGCGGCGGCGGCGCTGGCGAAGCGCGGAATCGGCGAGGGCGATGTCGTCTCCTTCGTCGCGATGAACATTCCGGAACTTCTGGAAGCGCATTTTGCCGTGCCGATGGCCGGCGCCGTTCTCAACGCGATTAATGTGCGGCTGGACGCGGCGACGATGCGTTATATTTTTTCGCACGGCGAATCCAAAATAGTTTTTACCGACGCCGAGTTTGCGGGCAAGGTCGCGGAAGCGGCAAGCGGAATGCAAAACCCCCCGGCGGTTGTAAAAATCGGCGGCGAAGAATGCGAATACGAATCCTTTCTCGCCGAAGCCGGCGGCGAAGAATTATGCAAAATGCCGCGCGACGAATGGGCGCCGATTGCGCTTAACTACACTTCCGGCACGACCGGAAAACCGAAAGGCGTCGTTTATCATCACCGCGGCGCGTATTTGATGGCCTTCGGCAGCGCCGCCGCGTGGGATATGCAAAAACACGGAATGTATTTGTATACGGTGCCGATGTTTCACTGCAACGGCTGGGGTTACGCGTGGACGCAAACAATGCTCGCGGGGACAGTCGTGTGCCTGCGCAAAATTGACGGCGGCGAAATACTGCGCCTGATAGCGGAGCATAATGTGGATTCGCTTTGCGGCGCGCCGATTGTTCTTTCGCTTATTATTGAGGCGGCGCGCGGCGCGCGGCTTGCGCGCCCGGTAAAGGTTAAGACCGCGGGCGCGCCGCCGCCGCCTTCGGTTTTGAGCGCGGCGGAGGAAGCGGGGTTTTCGGTAACGCATGTTTACGGCCTCACGGAAACATTCGGACACACGACAATATGCGCTTGGCAGGAAGAATGGGATTCCTTTTCGCCCGAAGAACTCTCGGCGAAAAAGGCGCAGCAGGGAGTCGGCTATCCGATTTTGGAGGACTGGGCGGTTTTGGATTCCGAAGGAAAGCCGCTGCCCGCCGACGGAAAAAGCATGGGCGAAATAGGTTTGCGCGGCAACACCGTGATGAGCGGTTATTTGAAGGACGCAAAAGCGACGGCGGCGGCTTTTTCCGGCGAATGGTTTAAGACCGGCGATTTGGCGGTTTTGCATCCGGACGGTTACATGCAAATAAAAGACCGACTTAAGGATGTGATTATTTCCGGCGGCGAAAACATATCGTCGGTCGCCGTGGAAGCCGCGCTTTGCGCGCATCCCGCCGTGCTGCTCGCCGCCGTCGTGGCGATGCCCGACGAAAAATGGGGCGAGGCCCCCTGCGCCTTCGTGGAACTCCGCCCCGGCAAAACCCCGCCCAACGAAGAGGAAGTAATCGCGTTCTGCCGCAACCGCCTGCCCGGCTATATGCTCCCCCGCCGAATAATCTTCGCCGAACTCCCCAAAACCGCCACCGGCAAAATCCAAAAATACAAACTCCGCGAAAAAGCAAAATCCCTGTAACGGTTGTCGCCGATTGGAATGGGGGCGAGGTTTGTTAAGGGATATAATCGGGGGGATGAAGACGGTTGCGGCGGGGGCGGGGGGGGAGTTGTTGGAACCGCGGGCGCGGGCGGTGTTGGCGGCGCTGGTGCGCGAATACATTGAGAGGGGCGAGCCCGTCGGCTCGCGCACGCTGGCGCGCGTGAGCGAGATGAACCTCAGCGCGGCGACGATGCGCAATGTGATGTCCGATTTGGAAGGCGGCGGATTTCTTGTCAGCGCGCACGCCTCCGCCGGGCGCGTTCCTTCGGCGCGGGGGATACGCTTTTTTGTCGACCGCGTTCTCACTGTCGGCCCGCCCGCCGCCGCCGTGACGAAGCGGCTGCGCGGCGGGGTGGGCGGCGACACGATGCGCGATGTGTTTTTTTCGGCGGCGCGGACGGTTTCGGAGTTGACGCATTTTGCCGGTTTTGTCGCCGCGCCGCCGCGCGAGCCGGCGGTGCGCGTTTTGCGCTTTGTGCGGCTTTCCGCCGGGCGCGCGCTCGCCGTCATCGTCACGCCCGACGGCGAGATTCTCAACCGCGCGCTGGAATGCGACCGCGCCCTTTCCGAGCGCGAGATGCTCGCCGCCGCGCGCTTTTACAACCGCCGCCTTTCCGGGCTGACCTTCCCCGAAGCGGAAGCGGCGCTGCGGCGCAAACTCACCGACCTGCGCGGCGAAATCGCCGAACTGCTGCGGCGGATGCTGGCGACCGTCGGCAACGAAGCGGGCGGCGACGGCGAGGAGTTTCGCGTCGCCGGCGAGTGGAACCTGCTCAACCAGCGCGACCTCTCCGCCGACCTGGGCCGTCTGCGCAAACTGCACGGACTCCTGCGGCGCAAAAAAGGCATTCTCAATTTGGTGCGCCGCAGCAGCCGCGCGGAAAATGTGCGCGTTTTTATCGGCAGCGAATGCGGGCACGAAGCGCTGGAAGATTGCAGCGTCGTGCTTTCTTCCTGCGGCAGCGGCGCCGCCATCGGCTTTGTCGGCGTCATCGGCCCGAAGCGAATGCCCTACAACCGCGTCATCGCCACCGTGGATCTCGCCGCGCAAACCATCGCCGACAACCTGACGCGAATGCGCACGGGAGTCGGCGATTGATTGACTATACCCCCCGCCGCTTGCGGGGGGGGGTCGGAGCGTTCGCCGACGACGAAGTCGGCGGGGAACGCTCCGGGGGGGTGGGGGGAGTGGAGGAAGTGGAATGCGCCCGCAAAACCTTTGTCATTCCCCCTCTCTTGTCATTCCCGCCCTCTCTTGTCATTCCCGCCCTCTCTTGTCATTCCCGCGAAAGCGGGAATCCAGAATTGCGATGTTGCGGCTGGCAACTGGATTCCCGCTTTCGCGGGAATGACAAGGTCCACCCCCCCGGAGTTTGGCGGCCCCCACCGGCCTTTGGGTCCGCCACACCCCCCCCCCCCCCCCCGCAAGCGGCGGGGGGTATAGTTTTGGGGGGTTGTTGTTTTTTTCGCAGTTTTTGGTTTTTTTTTAAAAATATGCTAATTAATATGGGGGTAATGCCGAGGGGTATGGAATTGTTAGTCGCAGCTGCGGGCGCTTTTGCGCGGGCGGGCGGCGGCGGCGGCGGCTGCTGAGGGGGGCGGGCGGAAAATGGCGGACGACAAGGCGACGCGGGAGTATCTGCGGAAGCAGTTTCAGTCGGAGGCGGTCGACCAGGAGGCGATGCAGGTCAAATCCGGCGGCGCCAAGAAGAGCGGGCCGGGGCTCAGCATCGCCGGCATCATCGGCTCCGTTACCGGCTTTATCGGCAGCGTTGTCGGGATGATATTCGCGCCGTTTCTCTGGCTGCTGCGGCATCCGAAGACGACGGTCGGGCTGATTGTTCTGGGGCTGCTGGGCGCCGGCGGCGCTTACATCGCGCCGAACATACCGTTGCAGATTCAGCGCAACGAGGCGGTGGAGCATTTCAAAAAGGGCGAGCACGGGCAGGCGCTGACGAAGTTTTCGGCGTATTTGCGGGCGCGCCCGAGCGACATAGAAGCGGTGTATTTCGCCGCTTTTTCGGCGATTCCGCTGGGCGACGGCGCGCGGGCGAAGCAGTATCTGGCGCTGCTTTCCAATTCGCCGGAATACGGCAAGGACGGCGCAGTCAACTATCAGTACGCCTATTATTCGCTGGACGACGGTATGAAGGCGGTGCTGCGGATTCTGGACCGGGGGGCGAATCTTTCCGGGCGTCCGGCGGCGGCGAAGGTTTTGCGCGGCGTCGCGCTGGGGCTGACCGGGGAGATGAGCCGCTCGCGCGACGAGTTTCTGGCGGCGGATTCGGATGTGCGCCGGAGCGCGCAGCCGCACGAGGAAGGGCTGCGGCAGCTGGATACGGCCTTGCGCGAGCGCGGCGTGGGGATTGCCGATTACGCCTTTGCGCCGCTGCCCTTCGCCGACCCTGCGGAATCGTGGGACGGCGACTTTGGCGTGCCGATGATGCATCGCGGCTTTTTGAACCGGTATTTTCGCGTGGGCGAGGATGCCGCCGCCGATTCTGCGGAGGGCGGTTCGGCGCTTTCGGCGGAGATGATAGTGGGGGTGTATTACGCGCGGGCGCTGGTTGTCAATGGCGAGTTTGAGGACGCGCGGGCGGTGCTGGAAGATTTGCAAAACGGCGACGGCGAGGGCGCGCCGGCGCTGGACGCTCCTTATATTTTGTTGTATTTGCAAAGCGGGGATTTTGGCGCGGCGGCGGAGCGCTTTGCGAAAATAGCGGAGCGCAATCCGAAGTCGGCGTCGCCGTTGCTGAATTTGGCGAACAGCAAGTGGAGCGCGAGTCCCTCGTTTTCCGAGGGGGCGGGGACGGAGGCGCTTGAGTTGTATGACCGGGTGTTGGAGAAGGACGCGAAAAACGCCGTCGCGCGCAACAACAAGGCGCTGCTGCTGGCGGCGAAGGGGGAGTTTCGCAAATCGCGGGAGTTGTTTAAGCGGCTGATAAAAGACGCCGAAAGCACGCAGAAGAAGAGCGCGAAAAGCGCGGAAGAGAGCGAGGGCGGCGAAAACCCCGAAGGCGAAAGCGCCCCGGCGAAAGCGAAAGAGGAAGAGTCCCCCCTTGCGCTGGCGGAGGCGCGGCTGAATCTTTTGCAGATTCTGGCGCAAACGGGGAGCGCGAAAGAGGCGGACGCTTTGTATGCGCAGGTTGCGGCGGAAACGGCGGACGGGAAGGAGTTTTTGCCTTTTGTGGCGGCGAAGATTCGGCATCGTCTGGGGGACATTGACGGGGCGGAAAAGTCCTTTGAGAGCGGCGAGTTCAGCGGCGACGCCGGGCGGGCGATGTTGATTCAGGGGCGGCATTTGGCGGAAAGCGATTTGTTGCTGCGCGCGCGCGAACGGTTGAAGGCGGTTATTGCGAGCGCCGACTTGCCCGAAAGCCAGTATTGGGCGGGGGTTGTGGCGGCGCGGCTGGGCGATTTGGAAACGCTGAAAAAGCGCGCGGAGATTTTGCAGGGGCGCGGGGAGGAGTTTGCCTCCTACGCTTCGGCGCTGGCGGCGATGGCTGCGCTGGCGGAGGGCAAGGGCGAGGATGCGGCGGGACTCTTCGCCGAGGCGATGGAACAGTCGCCTTCGGATGTTCGCCGCGCGGTTATCGCTTTGCAGTTTGAGCGGGGTTTGTATGCGCAGGCGAAGGCGCGGGAGACGCTTTTGCAGTATGACAAAAGCCCGCGGCTGGCGAGCCGTCCCGGGGCGGGGCTTTTGCTGGCGCGGCTGCTGGCGCAGGACAATCCGCGGCGGGCGAAACAACTTTTGCTTTCGCCGCCGCAGCCGATTTTGGGCTGGCGCGCGTTTGCCGATTCCGGCTTTGCCTATATGACGCTGGACGAAAAGGCGAAGGGGCAGCGAATGCTGGACAAAGCGCGCGGGGCGGTTCCGGCGAATGCTGTGCTGCTGAAAAGGATTGAGCCGTATATTTCGGAAAAGCGCAAGAAAGTGCTGACGCGGACGCTGGAATATCTGGCGCAACTGGCCGCGGGGAAGGGTCCTTCCAGTGTGTCGCAGGATTCGGTGCTGCTGCCGAACGATTCCAAGATTCAGAAATTGGCGGGCGCGGCGCTGGATTCGCCGAACAATTCGCAATTGGTCGCGGCGGTGCTGAATCGTTACGAGCGGGTGATGAAGGCGACGACGAACGAGAATGCGAAGTTGACGCTGCGGTTCAGCCGGGGTTCGTTTTTGGCGGCGGTGGGTCGTCCGCGGGAGGCGCTTAAGGATTTGGAGTTGCCGGATGTTTTGCCGGCTTCGGGGCGGAAGAATGTGAATGTGTTTTTGGGCGAGGTGTTGGTGGAGGCGGGCGAGCACAAAAAGGCGGAGAGCGTTTTGCGGCGGAGCGCGGGGGGGAAGGATTCGCCGTTGCGGCGGCGTTTGTATGCGGAGGTTTTGCACCGCAAGGGCGATGTTGTGAAATCGCGCAAGGCGGTGAACGGCGCGCTGCGGCTTTACCCCGCCGATGCGGGTTTGTATTTGTTGAAGGCGCGGACTTATTCTTCGCGCGGCGACACCGAGGGGGCTGTGGAGACGCTGCGGACGGCTGTGCGCACGGGGTATGCGACGCCGGATGTATACAAGGAGCTTTCCACTTTACTTGCGCGCGGGGGGTTTCCGGGGGCGAAAAGCAACCGTTTGATATATGCCGCTTTATTGCTTTTGGAAAAAAGCAAGTAACAGGCGGGGCGGTGTGTTATAATGGGGACTGGGGACTGGGGACTGGGGACTGGGGACTGGGGACTGGGGACTGGGGACTGGGGACTTACGAGGAGAGGGGACACGCGTTAAATGTCGCTTTCGTTAAAACCGACAAAACCCGGCGAGCAAGGTTCGCCGGAGGAGAAAAAGCCGGAAGGCGCCGCTCCCGCTGAGGGGGGGGCGAAAGCGGCAACAGGCGCGCAACCGTCTCCGCCGCCTGCGGAAGGCGAAAAGCCGGCGTCGTCGGCCCCGGCATGGATGGGGAGCAAAGGCGCGGCGGCAAAGCCCGCAGAGAAGGGGGATACAAAACCGGGCGGCACGCAGATTCGCGGGCTGGGCTCGGATGTTCATCGTCCGCTGGCGCACATGAAAGGGGCGCGCGATAAATCGGTTGCGGCGGAAGCGAAAGAGGCGGCAGTGGCCGTTGTTGACGAGCCGCCGCCGCCGATGGAGGGCGTGCCGCAGCAGGAAGACCCCTCGTTGCTGCTGGCGGAAGAGGGGCGCAACAAATGGCAGAAGCTGTGGCTGCAGCATCAGAAACTGATTCTCATCGGCGCCGGGGCGATGGTCGCGGTGTTTGTGCTGTTCGGCGTTGTTGGCGCGGGGATTTACGGTTCGTATGTTCTTTCTTCGTCCAAGGAGTTGGTGGAAGCGGGCAAGCACCGGGAGGCGCTGCCGAAGTTGAAGTCCTACATAGAGGGTTCGCCGGAAGATTTGGACGCGCGCGTTTTGTATGCGCGGGCGCTTTTGTCCAACGGCGACGGCGAGGCGGCCGGCAGCGAGCTGGACTATGTCGCGGCGCGCGATGTGGACCGCAGCGAGGACCCCGATTTTCGTTATTATCAGGCGTGGCAGGTGGCGGTGCAGAATCCGGAATCGGGGAACAGCCGGGTGCGGCTGGTGCTGGACGCCGACGCCGACCATGTCGCGGCGCGCTTTATGGCGGCTTTGAATCACCTGCGCGAAAAACGCCCGAACGAGGCGGTTACGGGATTTAAGCGCGCGCTGCTGGCAAACCGCAACCGCGCCGACGCCGAAGACCGCGCAATAAACGCGCGGCGGCTGGATTACTGGCGCAACTTCTTTTTTGACAACTATTTTCCGCTGGTGGCGGAAACGCTGCCGACGCCCTTTGAAACACTGCCGGCGCCCTATCCGCCGGCGGCGAGCTTTGGCGTGCAGGCGGGGGTGCGGGGGTTTAAGAACTATTACACCGTTCCCTTTTCCGCCGACCTTCGCCGGCTGACGCTTTCGGCGGACGCTAATATCCGGGTGCTGCAGGCGTTCGCGCATTTGAACGGTGGCGATCCCGGCGGCGCCGTCGCGATTTTGCAGCAGGTCGCGGACAACGAGGACAACCCCGTGGCGCGCTTTATGATTGCGTTCGTGCGCGCGAAGGAGGGCGACTACGCGCAGGCGGCGGAAGAATACGGCAACATTCCCAAGTTGATGCCCTCGCCGCTGGCGGGGATTATGCGGGCGAACGCGCTTTGGATCGCCGGGGGCGGGCAGCCGCCGGACGAGGAAGTTTTGAAGATTTACGACGGCGCGGCAAAATCGCGTGCGAACGACGCGGCGGCGCTGAACAACGCCGGCTTTATGCATTTGTACGCCGGCGACATTGAAGCCGCGCGCCCGCTTTTCGTGGCGGCGCTCTCCGCCAGCGCGACCGACCCCAACGCGCTCTTTAACCAAATGCTGATAGATATGAACGACGGCGATTTTGAATCGGCGCGCTCCAAACTGCACGGCGTCACGGAAGTGTGGCCCGATTCCGCCAACCTGCTGAACATCGCCTTCGCGCTGGAAACCCGCTCCGGCAACGCCAAAGCGGCAAAGGAAATCGCCGAGGGCATCAAAGCGCGCAACCCCGACAACCCGCAGCCGTATCTGACTCTGGCGAAGGCCTACCGGCAAGACCGCAATATGGTTTTGGGCTTGCTGGAATTGGAAAACGCCTCGCGGAAGTTTCCGAACAGCGCCGAAGTGCAGTCGGAATACGCGCTCGCCCTCGTGCGGCGGCGGCAGTGGGATAAGGCGGAAAATGTTTTGGCGGAACTCGGCGCCGAAGCCGGCGATATGCCGTTCGCCATCGTCGCGCAGGCCTATCTGAACGCCCGCGAAGAGGGGCCGGAAAGCGGCGGCGAATACTTTACGCTGGCGTGGGAGCGCGCCGAAGGAGCGCAAAAAAACCAAATCGCGCTGATGTGGGCGGGCTTTTTGCTCTCGCACGAAAACCCGGACGAGGCGCTCTCGGCGCTGGCGCGGATTGAAGCCGGCGGCGAAGGCGAACGCGAAAAACTGCAAACGGAAGGGACGGAACTGCTCGCGCAAGTGCTGCTCGGCGAGAAAACCGCCGAAGACGCCGTTGCCCTTCGCGACCGCGCGGGCGAAGAAAACATAGAAGCGCGGCTGCTCGCGCTGGAAGCGCTGCATCACCTCGGCGACGAAGAAGCCGAAGAACAAATACGCGCCATTCCCGATTTCCGCGACGACCTGCTGCTGGCGCTGGACCGGGGCGAAGAAGCCGAAGCGTCCGAAGACGACGAGACGACCGAAGTGGACGCCAGCGAAGGCGTCGTCGGCATTCCCGACGAGCAGGCGCATGCGATCAACGCCGCCATCGCCAAGGGCGATTTTGAAGAGGCGATTAATTTGTATTCCAAACTGCTGCAGCGCTTTCCCAATGTCGCCCTGCGGCAGGCGGCGACATTCCAAAACCGCGGCGCGCTCTATCTGAAAGTGAAGAACTATTCCGCAGCAGCCGCCGATTTTGCGTCGTCGCTGAAACACAAAAAAACAATGACGCGCTCCGAAATTAACGCCGTGCGTTACAACTACGCCTTCGCCCTCATCAACACCGGCGCTTTTGAGGAAGCGGAGGAACAACTGAAACTCGCGATGGAACAGCGGCTGCCCAGCCGGGGGCCGTATCTCGCGCTGATGGCGATGGCGGTGGCGAACCAGGGGCGCGGCGAAGAAGCGATTTCCATACTGCGCGATATGTTTGAACAGGACAAAAACCTCTTCACCTATTTCCTGCGCGTCGCCAATGTTTTCAAGCGCAAGAAGGACCACAAATCGCAGGAAAGCGCCCTGCTGGCGGCGCAGGAAGCGAACCCCCGCAGCGTGCAAGTGCAGCAGCAACTCATTGATTTGTACAGCAAGCTCGGCGACACCGCAAAAATAGACCGCCACATGCAAATCATCCAGCAAATCTCCGGGCAGTAACGGCAACCGTCGCGGCAACTGTCGCGATAACCGTCATTCCCGCGAAAGCGGGAATCCAGAATTGCGATGTTGCGGCTGGCAACTGGATTCCCGCTTTCGCGGGAATGACAGTTAGGGGCGGCGTTTAACTATACCCCCCGCCGCTTGCGGGGGGGGGTCGGAGCATTCCCCGACGACGAAGTCGGCGGGGTATTCTCCGGGGGGGTGGGGAGTGTCCGTTATCGTTGGGGTTAATCGTTTTTACAAGGGAGCATTCCACCCCCCCGGAGTTTTACATTGCCCACAACCGGGGGG
>JAHRAH010000009.1 GCA_020027345.1 Gammaproteobacteria bacterium
GTGGAGGGCGTCCGTCAAATCCGGCGGCGACCGTTGCGCCGATGTCGCCTGTTGTTTTGCGGGCGCATTCCACCCTCTCCACGCTCTCCACCCCCCCGGAGCAGTCCCCGCCGACTTCGTCGTCGGGAAATGCTCCGACCCCCCCCCGCAAGCGGCGGGGGGCATAGGGAAAAGGGCGGGCATTTATGCGGCGGTTGCTTTCGGCGAAAGAATCATTATAGAATAACGGGCTTTGCCCGGCGCGGCTGCGGCGGGGGGATTCTACACATCATTTAATAATGAGCGACAACATCATCGTCACCGGCGCCGCCGTTCACAACTTGCAGAATATCAGCGTTTCCCTCCCGCGCGGGCGGATGACGGTGCTTACCGGCGTTTCCGGTTCGGGCAAATCCTCGCTCGCATTTGACACCATTTTCGCCGAGGGGCAGCGCCGCTATGTGGAATCGCTTTCCGCTTATGCGCGGCAGTTTTTGCAAGTGATGGACAAGCCCGAAGTGGATTCCATAGAGGGACTCTCGCCGACCATTTCCATAGACCAGAAAAGCGCCTCGCACAATCCGCGCTCCACCGTCGGCACCGTCACGGAAATACACGATTACCTGCGCCTGCTTTACGCGCGCGTCGGCCGCCCCCACTGTCCCCGTCACGGCTTGCCGCTGCGAGCGCAAACGCCGGCGCGCGTCGTGGAGTTTATGCTTTCGGAATTGGGCGGCGAGCGCGTCGCCGTTCTCGCGCCGCTGGTCATTGAACGGCGCGGCGAGTATTTGGATTTGTTTCGCGAGCTCGCCGGCAAGGGATTCGCCCGCGTGCGCGTGGACGGGCTCATCTACGATGTGGAGGAAGCCCCCCCGCTGGCGAAGACGGTCAAGCACACGATAGAACTCGTGATGGACCGCCTCCGTCCCGCCCCCGGCGCGCGCCAACGGTTGATAGAAGCGGTGGAAGCCGCGCGCGAACACGGCGGCGGACGACTGCACATCCTCGCGCTGGACAGCGGCAAAACGCATGTTTTTTCGCTGCGCCACGCCTGCCCGAAATGCGGTTACGCCCCGCCGGAGTTGGAGCCAAAGTTGTTTTCCTTCAACAACCCGAAAAGCGCGTGCCAAAACTGCGACGGTCTCGGTTTGGAATCGCGTTTTGACCCGGCGCTGATTGTCCGTCATCCCCATCTTTCGCTCGCCGGAGGAGCGGTGCGCGGGTGGGACCGGCGCAACCCCTGGTATTTTTCCATCCTCACCTCCCTCGCCGCGCATTACGATTTTGATGTGGAGGCGCCGTTTTCCTCGTTGCCGCGCGCGGTCAAGCACGCGGTTTTGTTCGGCAGCAGGGGCGAGGAAATTGAATTCACCTACGCCGGCGCCGCCGCCGGTTTGCGCGGGCGCAGGAAAATCAAGCGCGAACCCTTCGCCGGAATCCTCGCCGATATGGAACGCCGCTGGCGCGAGACAGAGTCCCCCCTCGTGCGCGAGGAACTCGCCGCCAGCCGCACCACCCGAACCTGCCGCGCTTGCAAAGGCGCGCGCCTTTCGCCCGACGCCCTCGCCGTCCGCATCGGCGGGCGCGGCATACACGAACTCGCGCAGATGCCGCTTTCCGAACTCACCGCCTTCTTTGACGAACTCGCCCTCGGCAAAAACGAAGCCGCAATCGCCCGCCGCGTCGTCCGCGAAATCCGCGACCGCGCCGGATTCCTCGTCAATGTCGGGCTGGACTACCTCTCGCTCGGGCGCACGGCAAACACCCTCTCCGGCGGCGAAGCCCAGCGAATCCGCCTCGCCAGCCAAGTCGGCTCCGGACTCACAGGCGTCACCTATGTCTTGGACGAACCCTCCGTCGGCCTGCACCAGCGCGACAACGCCCGGCTGCTGGCAACCCTCCGCAAACTCCGCGACCTGCAAAACACCGTCATCGTCGTGGAACACGACGAAGGAGCAATACGCGCCGCCGACTATGTCGTGGATATGGGACCCGGCGCGGGACAGCACGGCGGAAGAGTAGTCGCCGCCGGAACGCCGGAAGCAGTCGCCAAAGCCGAATCGCTCACCGGCGAATACCTCTCCGGCAGGCGGCAAATCCGCGCGCCCAAACGCCGCCCGCCCTCGCGCCGATGCGTCACAGTCCGCGGCGCCCGCGGCAACAACCTCAAAGGCGGCGACTTCGCCTTCCCGCTGCGGCGCTTTGTTTGCGTTACCGGCGTTTCCGGTTCGGGGAAATCCACGCTCGTCAACGACATTCTCGTGCGCGCCGTCCGCCGTCACCTGCAAGGCGGCGGCGAAGAACCCCTCGCCCACCGCAAACTGGACGGCGCAAACAATGTGGAACGCGCCGTCGTCGTCGACCAAAGCCCGATAGGCAGAACCCCCCGCTCCAACCCCGCGACCTACACCGGACTCTTCACGCCCATGCGCGACTGGTTCGCCGGGCTGCCGCTGGCGCGCGAGCGCGGTTACACCCCGGGGCGCTTTTCCTTCAATGTCGCCGGCGGCAGATGCGAAAACTGCGACGGCGACGGCGTAATGCGCGTGGAGATGCATTTCCTCCCCGATGTCTTCGTCTCCTGCGAAGTGTGCAGCGGAATGCGCTACAACCGCGAAACGCTGGAAGTGCGTTACAAGGGAAAAAACATACGCGAAGTGCTGGATATGACCGTTGACGAAGCGCTGGATTTCTTCTCCGCCCTGCCGATGATAGCGCGCCGCCTGCGCACATTGCGCGATGTCGGCTTGGGCTATATCCGCCTCGGACAGCCGGCGACGACGCTCTCCGGCGGCGAAGCGCAGCGCGTCAAACTCTCGCTGGAACTCTCCAAAACCGGCGGCGCAAAAATGGGAACCCGAACCGGCGGCGCGCTTTATGTCTTGGACGAACCGACCACCGGACTCCACTTCTACGATGTGGAAATGCTGCTTTCGGTCCTGCAGCGGCTGGTAGACGAAGGCAACACCGTAGTCGTCATAGAACACCATCTGGATGTGATTAAATGCGCCGACTGGATTCTGGATTTGGGCCCCAAAGGCGGCGAAGCCGGCGGCCAACTAATAGCCGAAGGCGCCCCCGAAACCGTCGCCAAAACCAAAAAAAGCGCCACCGGCGCCTGCCTAACCCCCCTCCTAAAAAAACAAAAACCAAAACCAAAAAAATAAACCCGAACTAGTCAACTATACCCCCCGCCGCTTGCGGGGGGGGGTCGGAGTTTGGCGGCCACAACCCCAGATGTGGACGGCAAACTCCGGGGGGGTGGAGAACCCCCATAAAATCCAACACCCCCCCGTCATCCCCGCACCCCCCAATATTAACCCCCCCCCCATCTCCGATGGGGGGGGTTGGGGGGGGGAAATCCAGCAAATCAAATCAGCGCAAATCCCCCGCCAAATCCGTCCGCTCCCAGGGAAACCCCTCCCCGTGCGGATTACTCCCAAAATGCCCGTAAACCGCCGTCTTTTCGTAAATCGCGCGCCGCAAATCCAAAAGCCGAATCACCCCCGCCGGCGTCAGGTCAAACCGCCGCCCCCCGTCGGCGCAAAGCCCCCGCACCCGTTTTTCAATCGCCGCCCCGTCGCCCCCGCCGTAGGTTTCCACATACAAACTCACCGGCTGCGCTTCGCCGATGGCGTAGGCAATCTGCACAAGACACTTCCGCGCCAGCCCGGCGGCGACAATATTCTTCGCCAAATACCGCGCGACATACGCCGCCGAGCGGTCGACCTTCGTCGGATCCTTCCCCGAAAAAGCCCCCCCGCCGTGCGGCGCCGCCCCGCCGTAAGTGTCCACAACAATCTTCCGCCCGGTCAAACCGCAATCCGCTTCCGGTCCCCCCTGCACAAAAGCCCCCGTCGGATTGACATGAATCTTCTCCGCAGCCGGCAGCGAAAGCCCCGCCTCCGCCAGCACCGGCGCGATAATCCGCTCCGTCACCGCCTCCCGCACAACCGCGTGCCGCTTCCCCGCCTCGCTCACCCCGGCGACTTCCGCGTCATGCTGCGCCGAAAGCACAACCGCCTCCGCCGCAACCGGACGGTCGTTTTCGTAGCGCACGGTAACTTGCGATTTCGCATCCGGGCGCAACCACGCCAGCTCCGCCCGCATTTCCCCGTGCCGCCGCATCAGCCGGTGCGCGAGATCCAGCGGCAGCGGCATCAGCGAAGGCGTCTCGTCGCAGGCGTAGCCGAACATCAAACCCTGGTCGCCCGCCCCGGCGCTCTCCCCTTCGCCGTCCACGCCCTGCGCGATTTCCCCCGACTGCTCGCCCATCCAATTAAAAAACTCAAAACTGTCCGCATTAAAAACCTCGCCGCTGCGGTCGTAACCCACGCGCCGCACGACCCCCGCCGCTATTTTTTGCAATTCCGCGCCGTTCATCAGCGGGCGCATTTCGCCGGCGACGACGATTTTGCCGTCTTTTATCAGCGTCTCGCAGGCGACCCGCACTCCCGCCCGTTTGCCATCGTCGTCGCCCGCCCCGGCAAAAGCCGCGTCAACTACGGCGTCCGATATCTGGTCGGCAAGTTTGTCCGGATGCCCCGGCGAAACCGACTCCGATGTAAAAACAAAGTCCCCCACAAAAAAATTCCCGCCGCGAATTCTACCACCACCACCCCCGCGTCATTCCCGCACTCCCCCAAAAAGGCGGGAATCCAGCAAACCCCTAGCGTCATTCCCGCACTCCCCCAAAAAGGCGGGAATCCAGCAAATTAAAAAACCCCCAACAACAACATCCCCCCACCCCCGATGGAATCCTTAAACCCCCCCCCCATCTCCGATGGGGGGGGTTGGGGGGGGGAAACGCCAAACCTCCACCCCCGCAAACTCCACCCCCGGCAACGGCTGCGGCTTCCCGCAACGAACCCAAACCTCCCCAACAGCAAACTCAGCAAGAATCAAATCAGCAGCGGCAACGGCAAACTCTTCCAAGAGTCCGTGCCGTCCCCCCTCCGCCCATTCGCGCAACCGCTTCGCGAGCACAGCATAATCCACCGCCGGCGGCGCAACCCCCGCCCGCGGAACAATGTCGGCATCCAGCAAAACCGCCTGCCGCGCGTGCTGCTCGGCGGCGTCCACCCCGATAATGCAGTCCAGCCGCAAGCCGCGCAAGAATATTTTATCCGGCGGGTTTTTATTCGCGCCCATCGGCGGATAATAGCACGATGACAACCCCTCGCCATTCCAGCACCCCCCGTCATTCCAGCGAAAGCTGGAATCCATACAATGCCGGGAGCGCAAACGGACTCCCGCCCGCGCGGAAATGACGGAAAAAACGGAAATGACAAAAAGCGCGCCCGCCCGCCGCCGCCGCAAGCGCATCATTCGCGCGCTGCTTGCGGTTTTTTCCTGCGCGACGGCGGGGACGATTTTGCTGAACCTGCACGACTACCCGCAAACGCTCAACTTCGCCGTCAAAGCGATGCGCGGCGACGAAGGCGCGCAAACGCGCCGCTGGCGCGGGATATTTTATTTCTTCAACGAAGCCGGCAGCGGCATAAAGTTTTTTGTGACCGGCAACGAAAAATACATGGCGCATTTTCCCAGCCCCTCGCACATCGTCGCCAGCCGCACCGCCCGCGCCGAAGGCGGCGACTGGCAGGCGCAGATCCTCCTCGCGCAAATGTACCAAAACGGCGAATGGGTAAAACAGGACGACAAAAAAAGCCGACAGTGGCAAACCCGCGCCCGCCAAACAATGCCCCCCAACCTCCGCAGCCAATACCCCGAAAACTAACCGTCATTCCAGCGAAAGCTGGAATCCATACGGGGCCGGCGAAAAAGACGAATCTGCCCGCCGCACGAAAACAACGAAAAACGCAATCCCCCCGGGCCTCGTTACACCTCTCCAGAGGTGTAACGCCTGCCTGTGGTATACTCGCAACATCTCTACTCCGCTAGCAACCCCTTGTCGGGTTGCTTGCTGAATATAACACTCCCGCAAGGGGGAAATAGGCAGAACAGACATGCTAGTGGATGTAGAGACGGCCCGGCGCCTTTTGCGGCGAGCGTTTCGAGCCGGTTTTTGCGCCGCAAAGGACAGCGACAAAAAATGCCAGCCCGAAATGTTTTGTTTCGCTTTTGCGCCGCCATCTTTTTTGCGGGGGCGGGGTTTGCCGCCGCAAACGACGCCGGCGCGCAGGAGGCGACAGTCATCTACGGCACGACAACGCCGAATGTCGTCAGCGTCACTTCCGACGGTTACATTATTTACAAAGCGACGGTCGCGGGGACGATGACGGCGACCGTCATTGCAGTAGCCGGCACGGTCGCCGGCGGCAACTTCGCGCCCCGCCCGATAAACGCGACCGGGCAAACATTTCTCACATTGCGCGGTTTGGATTCCTGCGGCATTAATAACGGCTGCTTGGCTTTCGGTTTGGAAAACGCGGCAGACGCAAACGCCCGTCTTGCCGCGTTGATTGCGATGAGCGCGCGCACAGTTACGATGTTCGCCGCATCGGGCGCAAATTTGAACGAGCATGTCGGCGGCATTGACGCGAACAACGGTTTGCTTTTTCTTTTGGCGGCGGCGAACAAGCCGGGGCATGTTTCCGTTTTTGTTTCGGCCGGTGCCAATCTGCATATCACCGACCGCAACGGATGGAACTTTCTGCATTGGGCGGTTAACAACGCGGGCGCGCTGGCAATATTGCTTTCGGCGGGCGCGAACCCGGATGCGAGAACCAGCAGCGGAACCACGCCGCTGCAGTTTGCCATTGCAAACCAATCCCGGGCGGGGGTAACGATATTGCTTTCGGCGGGGGCGAATGTGAACGCGGCGGACAACAACGGTTACACTCCGCTGCACGAAGCCGCCACGGACTTCGGGGCGGCGATAACAATATTGCTTTCGGCGGGGGCGAATGTTAACGCGGCGAATAATTTCGGGCAAACGCCGCTGGACTTGGCCTTTGACGCCGGAGCCGACCCGGAAGCCGCCATCTTGACAGCCAACGGCGGGCGTTGCGGAACAAGCACCGATTCGCGCTGCCCGTCGGGATTCTCCGGTTTGAGTTTCCCCGCCTTTAACGAAAACCCCGCCAAACAACTGCGCCGCCGCAAACGCAAATAACCCCGCCCCAACCGTCATTCCCGCGCAGGCGGGAATCCCCCCCCCGCGTCATTCCCGCACTTTTTCCGGAAGCGGGAATCCAGCAAATTCTTAGTTTGAGCGGACGGTTCTCGTTACACCTCTCCAGAGGTGTAACGCGCCAAAAAAAGCGGGCGTCCCCGCCCGCTCAAACTAAAAAAGCAAACCGCTTTCGCATCACCCACCGCAAAAGCCAGGCCTCGTTACACCTCTCCAGAGGTGTAACGCGCCAAAAAAAGCGGGCGTCCCCGCCCGCTCAAATTAAACCCCCGTCATTCCCCCGAAAGCGGAGCGTCCACGCCGAAGCGAAAACAAGAATTGACAATCGGGGCGAAGGCGTGTTATAGTGGGAGTCCGCCGCCGGACGGCGGCGCAAGGTTTTCCCCGAACAATTGGATGAACTCACAATGAACGACCAAGACCAAAGCGCGCCGTCCGCCGTTGATTCCTTCAACGCAATGATACAGGACGAATACCGGCGCGCGCGCGAGATACCCTCGGACATTAACCAGCATCTCCCGCTGCTGCACGAATTCGCGCAGGAAGTGGAACGCGTCACCGAGTTTGGCGTTTTGGAAGGGCTGAGCACCCGCGCTTTTCTCGCGGCGCAATGCCGCCTGCGCAGTTACGATTTGTACACTTCGCCCCAAGTTATGCGGCTGGTGGAGGCCGCCCGCGCCGCCGGGCGCGATGTGGAATACCGCGCCGCCGATGTCCTCAAACTGGATATGGAAGAAACCGACCTCCTCTTTATTGACACGCTCCACACCGGCGGGCAACTCTCGCAGGAACTGCGCCTGCACGCCCCCAAAGTGCGCCGCTATATGGCTTTCCACGACACCGACACTTTCGGCTTGAACGACGAAACCGTCGGCAGCGGCGCCGGCAGCGGCGCGCTCGGTTCAAAATTCAACCAGTTTTTGGTCTCCCTCATACGCCCGACTCCGACCGCGCCGCGCGGGCGCTTTCGGATAATTACCGAAGAATACGCCAGAAAACGGCATCTGAGAAGAGTGCGAAAAATGCCGCAAGGGGGGTTGCTCCCCGCCGTATTAAACTTCCTCGCGGAAAACGGCGGGGAGTGGCGCGTAAAAATGCATCGCACAAACAACAACGGATTCACCGTGCTGGAACGGCGGTAGCCCGGCGCCGTTCTTTATGCAAAACCCGAACGCCGGAAGCATGCGTTTGCGCCACCCCCCCCCGTCATTCCAGCGAAAGCTGGAATCCATACGAAGCCAACAAAAAAAATAAACTTGCCCGCCGCGCAAAAACAACGAAAAAACCAAACCCCGATGGATTCCAACTTTCGCCGGAATGACGGCCAATTCTCGTTACACCTCTCCAGAGGTGTAACGCAACATAAAATAGCGGGCGTCCCCGCCCGCTCAAATTAAAAAAGCAAACCTTTTTCGCATCACCGCCAAAGCCGCCGGATTATCATCCATCAAAACAAACTTCCTCCCGCAGCGGGCGGCGGCAATTCCGACGGTCCCGCTCCCGGCAAAAAAATCCAAAACAGTTTCCCCCGCGCGCGAATGCACGCGAACAATGCGCTCCACTATCGCCAAAGGTTTTTGCGTCGGGTAGCCGGTCTTTTCCGCGCCGTTTGTCGGCACGATGGTATTCCACCATGTGTCGGTCGGCGTTTTTCCCCGCGCCGCTTTTTCCGCCCCCGCCAGTTTCGGCGCCATATACGGTATGCGGTCGCATGCGGCGTAGTCAAAAACATAATCGCCCGGGTTTTTCGCAAACCAGTATATGTTGTCGTGCTTGGCCGGCCAGCGGCTTTTGCTTCTGCCGCCGTAATCGTAGGCCCAGATGATTTCGTTTATGCAGTGTTGCGC
>JAHRAH010000013.1 GCA_020027345.1 Gammaproteobacteria bacterium
CGGAGGGTTGCCGGGCGGAGTTGCTGATGTTTGACGAGCGGGATGTCGCCGATCCCTACTACGGGGGGAAGGCGGGGTTTGAGAAGATGGTGCTGCGGATTGAGGAGGGGTGTCGGCGGATTTTGGCTGCGGACGGCGGCGAAAAATGAATACCCCCCGCCGCTTGCGGGGGGGGGTCGGAGTTTGCCGTCGCCATCGGAGATGGGGGCGGCAAACTCCGGGGGGGTGGGGAGAGTCCGTTATCGTCAGCGGCAACCTTTATTTTGCGGACGCATTCCACCCCCCCGGAGCATTCCCCGCCGACTTCGTCGTCGGGGAATGCTCCGACCCCCCCCCGCAAGCGGCGGGGGGTATAGTTTTCTCCGTCCCCTCCCCGCTTCGCGGCGGGGGGTATAGTTTGAGGGTTAAGGGCAAAGCGTGATACAATACCGGGCGCAAATGGGGGACGGTAACACAGACATTCGGGGGACGGCGCGCGGCGGCCTTTTGCGGCGGTTGCGGTTTTTCGCTATTGCGGCGCGGCGGCTTTTTGCGGTTGCGGCGGCGGCGGCTTTGGCGCTTTCGGCTGCGTCGTTTTTCGGCGGCGACGAGGCGCGGGCGCAAACGCGGGGGGAAAGGGAATGCCATTACCGGTTGTTTGTCAAGCCGCGCAATGTGAACGCCGCGCTGAATTCGTGCGAGAAATTGTTCGCTTCCGGCGCCGCGCGCAGCGGTTTTTGGATTGCGGAATATTACAACCGCATCGGGGCGGTTTCGGACGCGCTGGGGCATTATCAAAAAGCGGCGGCGAAGGGGGACGCTTTTTCCAAATACACTTTGGGAATGGCGCATCTGCGCAAGCGGCTGGGGCAAAAGCGCGATGTGGAAGCGGCGCTGAAATACCTTCGCAGCGCGGCGCGCGGAAAGTACGGGCGGGCGCAGTATATTTACGGTTTTTTGCACGACCGCGGCGGAAAAGGCATCGTGGATTTGGATTTGAAAGTCGCGTGGGAACTGTATCAGCGCGCGGCCGAAAACGGGGACATAAGCGCGCTGGTGAAAGTGGGGCTGGTGCGGCTTTACGAAGGCGCGACCGGCGAATGCGCGCCGCAGCCGGGGGTTTCGGAACAAACAAAATCGTTCCGCCGCGAATGGTATGCGAATCTTCGCATATCCTGCGACATGCAAAAGGGCGAGGAGTCGCTGAAGAAAGCGGCGCAAATGGGCGACCCGCTGGCGCAATATGAGTTGGGGCGTTTTTATGCGGCGACCGGCAAGGAAGCGGATGCGGCGCGCTGGCTGACTTCGCTGCTCGCGCACAAACGCCCGCTGTATGAGGAAGTTACGGACGAAGCCGGCAGTTCGCTTGTTTTCGCGCCGGAAAAGAAAAAGCGCGTGGCGGCGGCGCAAGCGCGGGCAAAAAAAATACTCGCCGGGCTTTCCGACGCGGCAAAAAGCGAAGCGCAAACAAGCGGGTCGTTCAAAGAACACTGGGCGGCGGCTTGCGAATATTCCGACCATTCATGGTTTTACCGATGCAAAAAATAACGGCAAATGCGGACGCCGGGGCCTTGCGGGCGTCGCTCGCCGGCAGCGCGCGGCTGTTTGACGAAATACGGGGGTTTCTTTGACGAAGCCGGCAAAACGCGGCGGCTGAACGCAATTGACGCAACGCTCGCCCTCCCCGAAACATGGAAGGACGGCGCAACAATGCGCGCGCTGCAAAAAGAACGGGCGCGCATAACCCGCGATTTGGACGAGGCAAAACGGCTCGCAAAACGCATTCGCGAATGCGGCGATATGCTGCAACTCGCCGCCGAAGAAAATGACGAGGAAGTTCTCGCCGATCTTTCCGGCGAAGTTTCCGCCATCGCCGGCGATGTGGAAAGCGCAAGATTGCGGCGCGTATTCACCGGCGCCGACGACGAAAGCGATTGCTTTCTTACCGTGCAGTCCGGTTCCGGCGGGACGGAAGCGCAAGATTGGGCGGCGATGCTTTTTCGGATGTATTCGCGTTACGCCGAAGGCGAGTTTGCCCGCGTGGAAACAATGGAGGAATCGCCCGGCGAAGTCGCCGGCCTAAAAAGCGGCACGCTGAAAATAGCGGGCGAGCGCGCTTACGGTTTGCTTTCGGGCGAAACGGGCATACACCGTCTCGTGCGCAAATCGCCCTTTGACGCCGGGCATCGGCGGCATACTTCTTTCGCCAGCGTTTTTGTCTGCCCGGTTGTGGAAGATTCCGCCGAGGCGGAAATCAATCCCGCCGAATTGCGGGTGGACACTTTTCGCTCTTCCGGGGCGGGCGGGCAGCATGTGAATACTACGGATTCTGCTGTGCGCATTACGCATTTGCCGACGGGGATTGTTGTGCAGTGCCAGAACGACCGTTCGCAGCACAAAAACCGCGCCGAAGCAATGTCAATGCTGCGCGCAAGAATGCGCCAGCGCGAACTGCAGGAACGCGAAGCGGAAAAGAAAAAAACCGAAGCGGGCAAGGACGAAATAAGCTGGGGGCGGCAAATACGCTCCTATGTTCTGGACCAGTCGCGCATTAAGGATTTGCGCAGCGGTTTTGAATCGGGCAACCCCCGCGCCGTTCTGGACGGCGACCTGACCGGTTTCATCCGCGCCAACCTAATGCACCGCGCCGCGGAATAAATTTAATTGGAGCGGGCGGGGACGCCCGCTATCATTGGCTGCGTTACACCTCTGGAGAGGTGTAACGAGAATGTGGGGACGCCCGCTATCATTGGCTGCGTTACACCTCTGGAGAGATGTAACGAGAATTGCGCGGGGGGTTATTGCGGTTGCGGGGTGGTTTTGCGTTCTATTGTTGCTTGTTCGGCGAGGGATTTGAGGTGGGTGTTTACTTTTTCGGCCTGGGCTTGCTGGCGGAGTTGGTTGCGCATTTGTTCGTCCAGCGGGGGGACGCTGAGCGGGCGGATGTCGTCCACGCGGATGATGTGCCAGCCGAAATTGGTTTGGACGGCCGCGGGGTGTATTTCGCCCCTGCCGGTTTTTTGCATCGCGTCGGAAAAGGGCTTGACCAGATTGCCGGGCGCGACCCATGAAAGTTCGCCGCCGTTTTGCGCCGAGCCGGTGTCCTGCGAGTTTTCGCGCGCGGCGTCGGCGAAACTCTCCGGTTCCGCCCGCACTTTTTCCAGCAACTCCTTCGCCAGAGTTTCGTCGGCGACGAGAATGTGCGCGACGCGGTATTCGTTTTTGCCTTCAAACTCGCGGCGCAGCGTTTCGTATTTTCCGGCGACATCCTCTTCGCTCACCGGGTTTTTTTCCAAAAAGCGCTGCACATAGGCGCGCCCGAGGACGGTTTGTTCGGCGACTATCAGTTCCTGCCGCAGTTCTTCGGCGACGCCTTCTTCTTTCGCCCGCTGGTGAATCAGTTCGCTGTTAATCATATTTTCAATGACGGCGAGGCGCTGCTGTTCGTTCAACACCGCGCCGCGCGCCGAAGGAAAATAAAACGGTATGCGGGACGCGGGAATGGCGATGCCGTTGACGACGGCGACCGTCGGTCCTTCGTCCTGCGCGGCGGGAGCGGATTCCTCCGGCTCCGGCGCGGTTGTTTGCTTTTTTGCGGTCGCGCCTTCGTCGCCGCAACCGTGAAGGGCGAGGGCGAGGGCGAAAGCCGCCGCCGGGAAAAGAAGTTTGTTTGCTGTCATTGTTTTGTGTTTTCCGTTGTTGCGCCGCCGAACCGTGCGCCGGTTTCTTATTATATCACGCCGTTGCTTGCGGGCATATTCCACCCCCCCGGAGTTTTTCGCCCCCATCTGCGATGGGGGCGGAAAACTCCGACCCCCCCCCCGCAAGCGGCGGGGGGTATAGTTGTTGAGTCGGCGGGGACGCCCCCCGCTTTCACGGGGGCTGGCTTAGGTATCCGTTCTCACGCCGGAGCGCGGGGACGAGGCCGGTTGGGTTGCCGGATTTCGCTTTTTAGTTTGCGGCGTGCGCGCGGCTATAATCCCCGCCGCCGAAGCGGGAATTTGTGATGCATTTAAAGTGGTCGGAAGATTTTTTGTGCCTTGCGCGACTGCGCAGTTTTTCCCGCGCGGCCGCCGAGCGGCATGTTACGCAGTCGGCACTGTCGCGGCGCATTCGCTCGCTGGAACATTGGCTGGGGGCGCCGCTGATTGACCGCAGTTTGTATCCGGTCACGCTGACCGAAGCGGGCGAGCATTTTTTGCCCGCCGCGGCCGAGGCGGTTCGCCGGATGTACGAAATCCGCTCCGTTGTCGCGCAGCCGCGCCCGAAAGGCGACAACACCGTGACATTCGCCGCGCAGCATTCGCTGTCGCTGGATTTTTTTGCGCGCTGGATTGGCGGCATTGAAAAGCGCGCCGGCGCGCTGGATGTCCGCCTGACCGCCGACAATTATTACGCCGCGGTGCAGTCGCTGCGCGAGGGTTCGTCGGATTTTCTGCTTTGCTTTACGCATCCGCGCATCGCCTCTTTTCCGCAGGACCTTTTTGATTCCAAAACGCTCGGGCGCGAATGGCTGCTGCCGGTTTCGGCCACCGTTGCGGGCAAGAAAACCCCGTTGTTTCGCCTTCCGGGCTCGCGCCGCCGGCCGACGCCGTGGCTTTCTTACGGGCCGAACACTTTTTTGGGGACGGCGGTGCGCTTTGTTTTGGAGCGCCGTCCGTGCGCGCTGGATTTGCGCTGCGAAAACGCCTTTGGCGAATCTTTGCGCAGCATGGCTTTGTGCGGGCGCGGGGTTGCGTGGCTGCCGGAGTGTTTAATGCGCGACGACATAGCGCGGGGGCGGCTTGTGCCGGCCGGCGGCGCGCAATGGCGGGAGCAATTGGAAATCCGGCTGCTGCGAATGCAGGATTCCTCGTCGCCGGTTTGCGACATTGTCTGGCGGCACGCCGAATGGATGAGCGTCGCCGGCGCCGCGCGCCGACATTCCAAAAATGCATAGTTTTTTGCGATAAAATCATCGGAGAAATTCGGGTTTCGGCGCCGCCGCAAATCTATAATAAACGGACGACGAATGCCGGCTGACCGTTTTCCGCGCATTGCCCTCGGGCATTTTCCGACTCCGCTGGAGCCGATGGAGAATCTGCGCCGCGCGCTCGGCGGGGGTCCGCGGCTTTTTATTAAGCGCGACGACTGCACCGGTCTCGCGACGGGCGGCAACAAAACCCGCAAACTGGAATATTTGATGGGCGAAGCCGTTGCGCAGTCGGCGCAAACGGTGGTAACCTGCGGCGCGGTGCAGTCCAATCATGTCCGGCAGACGGCGGCGGCGGCGGCAAAATGCGGGATGGAATGCGCGGCGTTGCTGGAACGGCGTGTGCCGGACGGCGGCGGCGACTACGAAGAGACCGGCAACATTTTGCTGAACGACATTTTTAATGCGCGCTACGAATTCCACCCGGCGGGCGGCGACATGAACGCCGCCGCACGGGAGTTGTGCGGGAAAATCCGCGCCGGGGGCAAAAGCGCTTATTTCATTCCCGGCGGCGGCTCCAACGAAATCGGCGCGCTTGGTTATGCAAGTTGCGCCGTTGAATTGTCGCGGCAGTCGGAGGAATGCGGCGCCGGCATTCGCCGCATTGTGCATGCCACCGGCAGCGCGGGAACGCAGGCGGGGTTGCTTGCCGGGCTTGCGGGATTAAACAACGGCGTTAAAGTAACCGGGATTTCCGTGCGCGCCGAGCGCGAGCAGCAGCGGCGGACGGTTGCGGCGCTAGCGCGCGCCACGGCGAAAATAAACGGCGGCGGGGAAATCAAAGACGAGGATGTCATAGTTGACGACCGTTTCGCCCGTCCCGGATACGGCAGAATGACCGGGGAGATTACGGCGGCGATAAAAATGCTGGCGCAAACGGAAGGCATTTTGCTGGATCCGGTGTATTCGGGCAAGGGGTTTGCGGGTTTTCTCGCCGGCGTTCGCGAGGGCGTTTTTGACGGCGACGAGTCCGTTGTTTTTTTGCACACCGGCGGCGTTCCCGCGCTGTTTGCGTACCGCAGTCATTTTTCCAAGGCGGCATAATCCGCCGCTTCACTGTTCCCGCAAAAGGAGACAACAATGAAAACCCCGACCAGCATAAAAAACATCGCGGCCGCCGTTGCGGCGTCGCTTGTTCTCGCCCTGCCCGCGCAGCATTCGGCCGCCGCCGAAGTTCTGCGGCTTTCCACATATGTCAACGAGGTGGACATCCGCCACCGGGGGTTTCAGAAATTCGCGGAACTGGCGGAACAAAAAACCGGCGGGCGCGTCAAGGTGGAGATTTTTCCGTCGGCGACTTTGCACGGATGGAGCGAGGGCGTGGATTCCGTCACCAGCGGCATTTCCGACATTTCGTGGATTAACGCCGACAAGCGGCTGCCGTGCTACCGCGTTACTTCGCTGTATCCGGCGTCCATTAATTTGGACGGGCAAGTGCGCATGGACGCCGACTACGCCGATTTGATTCGCGCCGAAGCCGCCAAGATTAATCTTGTGCCGTTGATTAATTCCAACTATTCCTACGACCAGGAATGGTGGTTTAAGGGCCCCGCGAACTTGGATAAATTGGACGGCAAACTTGTGCGTTCCATTGGTCTGCACATTAAAGTCCGAAATGCAACAAAAGGGAAAAAAGGGGGGGGGAAAATGTCGTTTTGTTTTGTGGAAAGGATGATTTATGGCGCATCGTCATTTGACGGAAAAGGACCGGGCGGAAATCGGGGCGCTGTTGCGCGAGGGTTTTTCGCGGTCGCACATAGCGCGGCGTCTGGGCTTTTGCCGCAGCAGCATAAGCCGGGAAGTGCGGCGCAACCGAAGCGGCGCGGGGGGCTTTGATTGCGTTGCCGCGCATGAGCAGTCGCGGCAAAGGCGGACGGCGGCGAGTGCGGTCGCGCGCAAGATGGACGCGCCGCTGTGGGAGCGAGTGAAGTCGTTGTTGCGCCGGCATCGCTCGGTGCTTGTCGCCGCCCATTGTTTGCCGGTGAGCGCGCAAAGCATATACCGCCATTTGCGCGACGACATGCAAGCCCATTATGGCCGGCGGAAGAAGCGGCGGCGGGAAGAGCCGCATGCGTTTTTGCGCTTTGGCGTGGGCTGGTATAAGCGCCCGAAAGGTTCGGGCAAGGTGGCGATGGCGGACGCGCGCCCGTTGCGCGCCCGTCCGGCGGCGGTGCTTGCGCGCCGGCGGATAGGCGATGGGGAAGCCGACACGCTCTGCTTTGTTTCCTGCTCCTCGCCGGTGCTGGTGCTGGTGGAGCGCAAAACTTTGCTTACGCGGCTGGCGTTGTTGCCGGACAAAAAAGCGGAACGGACGGCGGCGGCGGCGGCGCGCTTGTTGCGGGATGTGCCGGCGCGCACCGTCACCAGCGACCGCGGGCGCGAGTTTGCGCGCTGGCGCGCAGTGGAGCGGGCGCTGGGCCTGCGTTGGTATGTCTGCGACCCGTCGCGCCCGACGCAGCGCCCCCTGGTGGAAAACGCCAACGGCCTGCTGCGCATGCTGCTGCCGCGCGACTTGCCGGCGAGCGCCCTGACACAAGCAAAGGTGCGCGAAGCCGAAAACTTCCTCAACCGCCGCCCGCGCCCCTCCATGAACTACCAAACCTCCAACCATATGTTCTTCGCGTAAAATCCTTTTGTTGCATTTCGGACTTTAATGTGCA
>JAHRAH010000015.1 GCA_020027345.1 Gammaproteobacteria bacterium
TTTTACATACGTACCTGCCTCGGGTGACAATATGACTAAAGTCTCTTGTGGACCACTTCCAGCTCCTGTAAATGCTTCAACAGTCACAGTGTAGTTTGTAAATGGGGCTACAGAAACATTCTGTTCAACTACAGTGAAACTAGTGTTTGTTCTTGGAATCACACTATCACTCTCACTCAGATCGTATGAATATCCCAAAAGGTTGCCATCTATTTGCTGAGGTGGACACCAGGAAATTTGAATGGCTATGAAGTAAGATCTGGTGCTGCTATTATAGGATGCCTCATCCTCATTAAAGTTTGCCGTTAGGTTTTGAACTGGCCCTGGGGCTAAACACAAACCAGACAAGAAACAAGTGGAATTATATGGACACATGAAATGGGATAAATTCACAGAAGACACGCGCAATGCCGCCCACTCCAAACCCGGCGCGCGCAAATACAAATCGGCGTCAAAACCCTCGCGCGTGTAATAAAAACCGTCCGTTTGCCGCTTGCCGTCGGTTATCCGCCAGTAACGGTTCGCCGAAAGTTCGCCGTATTTGTTTTTCCATTCCGCGCCGAGCGACCACCGCCAAAAGCCGCCCGCATTTTCATCGCGCTCGTAATCCAAAAATGCATTCGCCCCCAGCAACGACTCTCCTTTAACAACACGCAAGAAAAGCCCGGCATTTCCCCCGCGCGCATTTTCCTCCCCGGCATAACCGCGCAAATGCCAGCCGATGACATCGTCCCCCCGTTCGCGCAACCCGCCGATGGCGTCAATCGCAAACTGCCCCTTTCGCCCCCCAAGCGAAGTTTGAAATCCTTTAAAAGGCGGGAATCCAGCAAATTAACTCGCCCTCGTTCCCACGCTCCGGCGTCGGAACTAGTCCAATGTAGTATAATTGGAGTATGGCTTTTCCCATCATCCCCGTCGCCGTTATCGCCGGCATCGCCGCGGCCGCCGCTTTGCTGGCCAAGAGCGGCAAGTTGTCTCTGGATTATGTTGACGAAGAGGACGAAGACGACGCTCTTTGTTCTATTTTTTGGGCAATAGGGCAACTCCACCGCCATGGGCGCAAGGAGCGCAACGCAACTGTGACTCTGTCAACGGAAAGGGTGTTGTCGGAACTGGGAGAGGGTTTTCTCCAACGCCATGACGGCCTGGATTTGCCCAAAATTGTGAAAGCGGCCGTTGATGCGGTCAAAGAAATTTCACAATCCAGCGGTAACCATAAACAAAAACCCTGGCAACGCCGCCCTATTGGTCCGGATGACGAGGTGGGCGCTGATTTTGACGCTTTTGCGAAAGCAAAGGTAAAACTGGGGCGTTCGCCGCCCGAACATTGCGGGTGCGAGAGCAGCAGTGGCAAACTGAAAACGATGTATCCCAGCATGGCCCATGCCGGACTTGTTGCCGACCTAATAAGCAACAAGAAAGATACCAAGCAAAGAACATACCCTTGCCCCGAAAAATCGGGGTGGTATCACTTGGCGACCGATTACTCGGACGACATTCCGTTTTAGGGAAAGCCGCTAAGAAACGAAGAGGTTAATTTAAGGCAACCGCACCGGCAGGCGGATTTTGCCTATCCTTTTCCAGCCGCGGGCATAAGCGTCATCACCGTCCCAATCGCTTTTGCGGGGGACGGTGCGGCGGCGGCGTTTGTCGCTGGCGCATTTGTGCAGGACGCGGGGGAGCGTCCCCCGTTCGCGGCAAGAATCAATTACGAGCAGCGTCGCCTCGGTAATCATATAGCGAGCATCGGGGACATTGCGTCCCTGCGTAACCGTGTTCAGCGCGGGGCAAACGACAACGCACCAACGCCCCTCTTTTTTTCCAAAAATGTCGGCGCACATTCGTCCCCGCCGTCCGCGCCGCAACATCGTCCGCAAACTGCTGGAAATCTTACCTTGCATGTCGCAAGTGTTCATTTTTATGACTGTCGCGCTCTTCGCGCAAGCGGCGGTTTTCGCGGGTGAGGTTTTTCACCTGTCCTTGCAGGCGGCCCATTTTGCCGCCGAGTATCCACGCGGCAACGCCGCAAATTACGCAAACGACGACAAACACCAGAGTAAATATATTTATAACACCCGCCACAGTACTTTCTCTGTCTACTGTCCACTGTCCCCTGCCGACTGTTACGCCGCTTCCTCCTCCGGCACCGGCGGCGGCACCGTCCTCCGCCGGCGGCGGGAGGGCTTGCGTTTCACCCCTCCTTCCGAGGGGGAATGCGGGGGCGCGGGCGGCAGGTCTTCCGGCGGTTCGGGCGGTTCGCCGCGCATTATTGCGTCTATTTGTTTTTCGTCCAGCGTTTCCCATTCCAGCAGGCACTTGCTCATCGCGTCGACCTTGTCGCGGTTTTCATCCAAAAGCCGCGTCGCCTTCGCGTATTGTTCGTCAATGATCGCGCGGATTTCGGCGTCGACATTATACATCGTCGCCTCCGAAACCTTTTTGTGCGTCGTCACCGAGCGCCCCAAAAAAACTTCGCCCTCTTCCTCGCCGTACACCATCGTGCCGAGTTTTTTGCTCATCCCCCACTGCGTCACCATCCGCCGCGCCATATCGGTCGCGCGTTCAAAATCGTTGGAGGCGCCCGTCGTTTTCTGTTTCATAAACAGTTCCTCCGCCACCCGCCCGGCGAGCAGCACGCAGATATTATCCAAAATATGCGCGTGCGTCATGCTGTAACGGTCTTCCGTCGGCAGCTGCATCGTAACGCCCAGCGCCCGCCCGCGCGGGATAATCGTAACCTTATGCACCGGGTCGGTGTTCGGCAAAAGCCGCGCCACAATGGCATGCCCCGATTCGTGATAGGCCGTATTGCGCCGTTCCGCTTCGGGCATCACGATGGAACGCCGCTCGGCGCCCATAATTATTTTCTCTTTCGCAAAATTAAAATCCTGCATCGTCACCAGTTTGCGTTTTTCGCGACCCGCGCGCAGCGCCGCTTCGTTCACAAGATTCGCCAAATCCGCCCCGGCGAACCCCGGCGTCCCCCGCGCGATGACTTTCGCGTCGGTGTCGCGCGAGAGCGGCACCTTCCGCATGTGCACGAGCAAAATCTCCTCGCGCCCGCGAATGTCCGGCAGCGGAACGACAACCTGCCGGTCAAAGCGCCCCGGGCGCAGCAGCGCCGGATCCAAAACATCCGGGCGGTTCGTCGCCGCGATGACGATGACCCCCATATTTTCCTCAAAGCCGTCCATCTCCACCAGCAACTGATTCAGCGTCTGTTCGCGTTCGTCGTTGCCGCCGCCCAACCCCGTCCCGCGCTGCCGCCCGACGGCGTCAATCTCGTCAATGAAAACAATGCACGGCGCGCTCTTCTTCGCCTGTTCAAACATATCCCGCACCCGCGAAGCCCCCACGCCGACAAACATCTCCACAAAATCCGAACCCGATATGCTGAAAAACGGCACTTCCGCCTCGCCGGCAATCGCCCGCGCCAGCAGCGTTTTGCCCGTCCCCGGATTGCCCACCATCAAAACCCCGCGGGGGATTTTCGCCCCCAATTTCCGAAACTTGCTCGGTTTTTTTAGAAACTCCACCAACTCGGCGACTTCCTCCTTCGCCTCTTCGCAGCCGGCGACATCCTCAAAAGTAATCCGCGTCTCCGACTGCTTGTTCATCCGCGCGCGGCTCTTCCCAAACGAAAAAGCGCCCCCGCGCCCGCCCTGCATCTGCCGCATAAAGAACACCCACAGCCCGATGAGCAGCAGCATCGGAAACCACGAAATGAATATCGTCATCAGCAGCGAGCGTTCGTTTTCCGCTTCCGCTTCCACTTCCACCCCCGCCTTGCGCAGGTCGTTCACCATAAAGACATCCGGCGGCGCGTTCGCCACGACAACGCCCCCGCCCGCTTCCATATAGCCCAGCAGTTTGGAGCCGTCCACCCGCACGCGCTTGTATTCGCCGTTTTCCGCGCGGCGCATAAACTCCGAATAGGCGATGGTGTTGTTTTGCTCCTTCGCCCGGAACTGCCCGAACAGCGCCACCACCGCCGCAAAAAGCGCCGCCCACACCAGCATTGTTTTGAACGAATTCATCGCCCCCATTCTACTCCCTGCGCCGCCTTTTCCCAAATCCCCGCGCAATTAAATAAACCTCGCGGCTTTTTGCCCGACTCGCCGGCGGACGGTAACACGCCACTTCGCCAAACGCCGCCCCCGCTTCCGCCCGCAACGCGGCAAACTCCCCGCCCGCAAAACACTTCACCACAGCCGCCCCGCCCGGCGCAAGAAACCGTCCGGCAAAGGCAAACGCCGCCCGCCCAAGTTCCGCCGCCCGCGCCTGATCCACAACGGCGATGCCGCTCAAATCCGGCGACATATCCGAAACCACAACATCCGCCCGCCCCCCAAGATGACCGGCAACAGTCGCCGCAACACCCTCGTCACAGAAGTCCCCCCGAACAAAAACCACCCCCGCAACAGTCACCGTCGGCAGCAAATCCACCCCGACAACAGTCCCCCCGCGAATGACGCCGGAACGGTTACCGGAACCGTCGCCGCCGGAATGGTTACCGCCACCGTCGCCGCAACCGCAACGCTCCGCCAAAACCTGCGACCACCCCCCGGGCGCGCAACCCAAATCCGCCGCCGTCATCCCCGGCGAAAGTATCCGAAAAGCGTCGTCAATCGCGATAAGTTTAAGCGCCGCCCGCGAACGGTACCCCCCCTCCCGCGCCGCCCGCAAATGCGGATCCCGCTCCCGCTCCCGAACCCACTGCGAAGTTTTCCCCCTGTCCCTGCGCGACATCCCAAACCTTTCCGTTACCGTCCCCGCTAATTCTATCCGCCGATGCCGCGCAAATAATCGTGTTATAATCTCCCGCCAATGAAAGCCAAAACGCCCCAATCCCTGCACGACCGCGAGATTGCCGAAATCCGCAAAATCATGGCGGACGCGGCGCGCGATTCCGCCATCTGGCAAAAAAAATCCGAAGCCGAGTGGGCGCACATCCGCAAAATGCAAGAAAAAGGCGAAGCCGAGTGGGCGCACATCCGCAAAATGCAAGAAAAAGGCGAAGCCGAATGGGCGCACATCCGTGAAATGCAAGAAAAAGGCGAAGCCGAATGGGCGCACATCCGTGAAATGCAGGGAAAAGGCGAAGAGCAAATGGCGCAAATCCGCGAGGCGCAAGGCGACATCGGCAACGCCGAGGGCGAAATTCTGGAAGACGAATGCGTCGCCGCGCTGCTGAAAGCAAAGAAAATCGGCAACATCCGCCTGAAAACCATCCACCCGGATATGCTTTCGCTGTTGCACGGCTGCCAGTTTGACATCGTCGCCGAAGCCGTCGGCAAAAAAACGGTGGTGATGGAAGTCAAGCGCTCCCTCACTTTGAGCGCCGTGCGCAAATTCGCCAAACGGCTGCCGCTTTTTGCGGAGGCCTTTCCGCTAATGGCGCTCGGGCAAACGGTGGTGGGCGTCATTATTTACTCCCGCCGCCGCAAGCAAAAAAACGGCAAGGGCAAAGACCCGGTGCAGGAAGCGCTGGATTTGGGCTTGATGGTCGTGCGCGCGACCGGCAAAAACGAACTGCAGCAAATCACTTCCGCAGCCGAAGCCGACCGCAGCCCGAACGGAAATGGAACCGACAACGGCAACGCCCGCCGCCGCAACGGACGGTAAAACCCCAGCCCTCGTCACAACAGCCCCGGTCTCGTTACACCTCTCCAGAGGGAAATGTAACATTTCGTGGAGCTTTTGGGTTTCTTTTTTTCAAGCGGGATAAGGATTTGAGGGGTGTTTTGGCGGTAGATTACTGACCCGTTTCAGTAAT
>JAHRAH010000018.1 GCA_020027345.1 Gammaproteobacteria bacterium
CTTCTACGACCCCCAAAAAACCCGCGTCCGCGCTTGACTTTTTTCTATACCCCCCGCCGCTTGCGGGGGGGGGCGGAGCTTGCCGTCCCCATCGGCAGATGGGGACGGCAAACTCCGGGGGGGTGGAGGGCGCCCGCAAAACTATTGTCATTCCCGCGAAAGCGGGAATCCAGTTGCCAGCCGCAACATCGTAATTCTGGATTCCCGCTTTCGCGGGAATGACAAGGGAGACGGGAATGACAAAGGTTTTGCGGACGGAGACCACCCCCCCGGAGAATCGCCCGCCGCCTTTGGCGGCGGGCGATTCTCCGACCCCCCCCCGCAAGCGGCGGGGGGTAAAGTAATTACCGTTCTCGTCATATCGCCGGAGCGGTGTAATGAGAACGGTTACTGCATTCGTTTTTTTCGGAAAAAAGTGTTAACATTGTCCCCGGCGGATTTGTGAAATCGCGCGCGAAGCAAAAACAACGGGAGAAACAAACGATGACGGTGACGAAAAGCAAAATCACGCGGCGGCGGCTTTTGGGCGCGGCGGCGGCGGGGACGGGGGCGTTTGCCGCGGGGCGGTTTCTGCCGCAGATGGCGGCGGCGCAAAGCGGCGGCGTTGTCAAAATCGGTTTTCTGGCGCCGCTCACCGGCGAAGTCGCCGCCTGGGGCAAGCCGGGGCTGGACGGCTGCCTCGTCTGGGCGGACCAAATCAATTCCGCCGGCGGCGTGGACATCGGCGGCAACCCGCACCGGGTGGAATTCGTTTCCTACGACAACGAATACGACCCCGCCAAAGCGCGCGCTGGCGCGGTCAAACTCATCAAGGAGGACGGCGTCAAGTTTGTGATGATGCTCGGCGGCGACACCTGGGCGGGCGCGGCGAAAATCGCCGAACGCGAGGGCATGCTTTTTTCCACACTGCTGCCGAGCGACCTCACGCCGGAAACAAAAACACTTCTGGCGCCGGCGGAAGTGCATCCGATTTACAATGTGACCGGAGTGCAGTGGCTGGCGGAAAACTTCCCGCAACTGAAATCCTACATCGTCTGCGCGCAGGACGACGCGTTGGGCGTGCCTTCCGTGGCGACTTACGAAGCGGCTTTTGAAGCCGAGGGAATTAAGCCGGCGGGGGACGCTGTGTTTTTTGACCCGGCGACGACGGACTTCGCGCCCATCACGACCGGGCTCATCGCCAAAAAGCCGGACATTGTTTGCCTGGACACCTGCTACGAGCCGTATGTTCACGGCATTTGCGAGCAATTGTTTTTGCAGGGCTACAAGGGCAAGATCATTTCCTGCACCGCGGACTTCTACGACAAGATTGTGGAAAAAACCTCCGCCGAGTTTATGGAGGGTTTTGTTTTTCAGTTTCCGGATTTTGACGATCCGGCGATGAACGCGGCGCAGGTTAATTTCCCCGACCCGAAGAAATTTTGGGACGAATACCAAAAACGCTTTCCCGGTTCGTGGAGCGCGGTTTCGTGGGAATACGCATCCATCGCCGGGCTCTGGAAAGCGGGCGTGGAACGCGCCGGCAGCGCCGAGCCGGGCGCAGTGCTGCAAGCGATGAAGCGCGGCGGCAAAGCCCCGCACGCCTTCGGCGACGCCGAATGGTGGGGCGAGGAACTCTTCGGCATCAACAACGCCCTCGTCGGCGATTGGCCCGTCGTCGTCATAGAAGGCGGCAAGGCGCGCATCAAGGAATTCAAAAGCATCCCCGCGTGGTGGAAAAAGCACGGCAAACTGCTCGTCAAACACATGGAAGCGCGCGGGCAAATGCACTATCAGCGCGGCTGAACGGTTTCCCCGGTAACCGCGGCGGCTTGCAGCTGTCCATTAAAATTGCCGGCGGCAAATTAACTATACCCCCCGCCGCTTGCGGGGGGGGGTCGGAGTTTGTCGTTTTCATCGGAGATGAAAACGACAAACTCCGGGGGGGTGGAATACCCCGCACAAACCCCGCCGCGCATCACGGTCGCGGCGGATATTCCTTTTCGCAATCGCCGTGACCGAACTTCTTTTGCAAACCGCCGTCAACGCCGTGTATGCGGCGAGTTACACGGCGCTCGTCGCCGTCGGGCTCGTGCTTATTTTCGGCGTGATGGGAATTGTAAATTTCGCGCACGGCGAATTGTATATGCTCGGCGCGTATTGCGTCGTCGCGGTGTATGCGAAAGGCGAAATGCCTTTTGTTTTCGCCGCCGTCGCCGGAGTCGCCGCCGTCGCGCTCGTCGGCGCGGGGATGGAGCGCGGCTTATTCCGTCCGCTGCGCGGGAATCCGCTCGGCGGATTGGTCGCGTCCATCGGTTTTTTGCTGATACTGCAGGCGGCGGTTTCCATTGTTTTCGGAGTGCGCCCGCAGCACATTCCGCCGCTTACAAAAACGGTTATACCGCTCGGCGAAGTAACCGTTCCTTTGCAGCGATTAATCGTCATCGTCGCCGCCGCGGTTTTGCTTTCGGCGCTTTGGTGGTTTTTGCGCCGCACCCGAACCGGCTGGGCTTTGCGCGCTTGCGCGCAGGATCCGGAAGCGGCGGCGCTGCAGGGAATTTCGTTAAACAAAGCCGCGCGCCTTGCGATGGCCGCGGGCGCCGGACTTGCCGGCGCCGCCGGGGTTTTGGCTGCGCCGCTTATTCCTCCGGCGCCGCTGATGGGGCATCCGGTCATCGTCGCCGCTTTTGTCGTAATCATCGTCGGCGGAGTCGGCAATCTGGAAGGCGCCGCAATCGCCGCGGTGCTTTACGCTTTCGTGCATACTTTCACGACGACATTCGCCGACGGCGTTATCGCGGACATAACCGTTCTCACGCTGATGCTCGCGGTTTTGATAATGCGCCCGACCGGAATATTCGGCTCGCAAGAGCGTGCATAGCCGCGCGCAAAAACGGCTTGCGGCGGCTGCGGCGGTTTGCGCGCTGCTTGCGCTACCGCACGCGCTCACTTTTTCGCAAAAAGAAATCGCGGTTTTTCTCGTCATCAATGTTCTGGTCGTCGTCAGTTACCGTTTTCTCACGCTCGTCGGCGAATGGTCGCTCGGACATGTCGTAATGACCGGCGCCGGCGCCTACGCGAGCGCGCTGCTTTCCAAGCGGTTGGGCGTTCCCGTTCCGCTTGCGATGCCGCTCGCCGCTTGCGCCGCCGCGGCGATTGCGTATTTGCTGAGTTTTCCGCTGCTGCGAATGAAGGGCTTTTATTTTCTTATCGGCTCCTTCGCCGCCGGGGAAATAATGCGCCTTCTTTGGAAGAGATTCCACAACCCCTTCGGCGGACCGAAGGGAATAAAAAACATTCCCGAATTTCCCGGCATTGACATCGGTTTTGTTTCCGTGGATTTTTTTGAACCGGAAAACTATTATTATTTGTGCCTCGCAATCGTCGCGGCTTCGCTTTGGATTATGCGGCGGCTGGAACACTCCCCGCTGGGGCTGACCTTTCACGCCGTGCATTGGCGCGACCTCACGGCGCAGTCGGTCGGCGTAAATGTCCGCCGGTGCCGCACCGTCGCTTTTGTCGCCGCTTCTTTTTTCGCCGGCCTTTCCGGCGCATTGCTCGCGCATTATGTCGGCGCAATCAGCCCGAACCGTTTCGGAATTGACGAAATGGTTTTTGTTCTCGCATGGGTCGTCGCCGGAGGAACCGCGACAATATACGGCCCCATCGCCGGCGTAGTCGCGTTGACGGCAATTAACGAAGTGGTTTTGCGCGAATTGGGTTTTGAACAAGCGCGACCTTTGTTTTACGGCGCGGCACTAATCGCCTCCGTTTTATTCCTCCCCCGCGGCTTGGAAACATTCGCCCCCCGAATAACCGCCCTGTTCCGCCGCTAACCGTCCCCAACCGTCATTCCCGCGCAGGCGGGAATCCATACTGAGCCGGCGAAAAAAGAAAATTCCCCTCGCGCGAAAATAACAACGAAAAGAAAAAAACCTATGGATTCCCGCCTCAACACAGGAACCCCGACCAAATCAAAAAATCAGGGGGGCGATTTTTTCGCGCCGTGCCTCTTCTTTGAGGAACTCGTCCCAATTCCTGTCACCTTTCCTGCGGTTGCAAGGGCCGCAGAGAAGCTGTATGTTGCCGGGCGAATCCTCGCCGCCTTTCGCCCGCGGCTTGATGTGATCCAACTCCATAAAGTCGTAGCCCACTTCGCCGTAAGGGCAATGGTTGTTCCCGCATTTTCCGCGCTGTTCGCTGTAAAGACGAACCTTTAATTCTTCCTTTTGTTTCGCCGGCAACCCGCTGTCGCCCAAATCCTCGCGCGCCAATCCCCAGCCGAAAAGAGATCCGGCGAAACGGGGGTCCACGGCCTCCGTCAATTTTGGCGGCTTGTCGCGCACGCAAACCTTTTTGTGGAGCCCTATATTTTCGTTTCGCAACCGCTCTCCAATCAAATCCGCGACCCGTTTATGCAGGTCAATGCCAATCCATTTGCGCTTCAGTCGTTCGGCGGCAACGCAAGTCGTCGCGCAGCCGCAAAACGGATCCAGCACAAGATCGCCTTCGCGCGAAGACGCCTTAATAATTCGCTCCATCAGCGCCAGCGGTTTTTGCGTCGGATAACCGCAACTTTCTTTGGAATTTTTCTTTACGGCGGGGAAACGCCAGACATCTTCCGGCACCTTGCCGGCGACAGCGGATTTTCCGCCGAGATACTCCCTGCCGCCAAGCGTCCGCGAATATTTATAACGCTCCCTGCTTTCAGGAGCAATCGGAACTCGCACATTGTCGGCATTAAACAGCCATCCCCCTTTTTTGGCGTAGCGAAAAATAGTGTCGTGCTTGCGCGGAAAGTCGCGCTTGGGGCGTCCGGGCGTGTCCGGATAAAACCAAACGATTTCGTTGCGGAAATTTTTACGCCCAAACACCGCGTCCATCATTACTTTTAAGTAATGGCCGGCCGTGTGGTCGCAATGCAGATAGATGCTGCCGCTTTCTTTCAGCACCCGCCACATCTGCGCGAGCCGTATTCCCATAAAGGTCAAATAGGCGGCGTAGGGTTCACCGCCCATCCGCGCCGCGCCGCGAATGGCGGCGGCAATTTTGGGGTGGCGAATTTCCAAGTGCGTCAGATGCTCGTCTTTTACCGTGCTCCAATTCCAAATGTCCTCAAACCGGCCGTTCTCCGGCTCGCCCAACGGAGAGCCAAAGATCCGGTTTTTGTTAAACGGCGGGTCCAGGTATATCAGGTCCGCCATCCCGGAGTTCATTCCCTCCAGCACCGGCAGATTGTCGTGAATGAAAATCGTGCGGTTGCCGGGCTGTCCGCCGTTGCCGGGCGCGCTTATCATCGCGCTTTCTCCTGCGGAGCCGTGACGGCGTCCGCTGTCTTTCGCTTCCGCACAAAAGCGGCAACAGATATCATCATTCCCTTAAATCCGAGCAGTGGCAGATAGTGTAGCACAAGCATGCTCGTTTTTTGTGTAATTCTGAAAACGAATTTTATGGGGCGTGCGCGAGCAGCAAAACTGCGGCGAGGAGTTTGCGGGAGTCGCCGCATATCGGCGGTTTTTCTTTTTGCCAGCGGGCGAGCGAAACGGCAAGCGGGGCGTTTTCCGTTTTTTCCAAACGGCAAACGGCAACCGCCGCTTCTTCGGCGAAAGCGCGCAAACGGTTGCGGAAGTTTTCGCGGTAGACGGCGCGGTTTTTTACTTCCATTCGGAAATGATGAACGCTGCTGCGCGCCGTTTGTTCCGGCCGCGCGCGCGCAATCCATTCGCCGCATCGCGCCAGTGTTGTTTTCGCTTCGGCGAACATTTTCTCGCTTTGCTTTTTCCTTCCTTTTGCGCGCAACGCGGCGGCGCAGTTTGCGAGCGATGCGGCGAGGCGGGGGTCGTCGGAATCAAAACCCCGCCGCGCCCTGCGCAAAGCGCGCGCCCATAATAAATTCGCGCTTTCGCTTTCGCCGATGACAAACAATTCCGCGGCGCGCGCAAACTCCGCTTCCCAGAGCAGGTCGCTTTTTTTCCAGCCCGCCGCTTTCGCTTCGGCGAAAACGGCCGCGCTTATTTCAACCGCCGAGATAGGAACGGCGGACATGATCGTTGCGGCGCAACGCCGACGCTTCGCCTTCCAAAACTGCGCTGCCGTTTTCCAGAACATACGCGTAATCGGCGAGGCGCAATGCTATTTCCGCGTTTTGTTCAACCAATGCGACGGAAACATCGCGCTCGCGAATCTCGCCGATAATGCGCGCAATCTCTCCGACCATCACCGGCGAAAGCCCCATGGAAGGTTCGTCCAGCAAAAGCAGCCGCGGCTTCGCCATCAGCGCGCGCCCTATCGCGAGCATTTGCTGTTCGCCGCCCGACATTGTTTTTGCGCGCTGGCGGCGGCGCTCGCGCAAGCGCGGAAAGCGTTCAAAAATTCCGCGCAAATCGGATTCCACCGCGGCGAAATCGCGGCGCAAAAAAGCGCCCAATCTTAAATTTTCCTCCGCAGTCAAATCCGGAAAAACCCGCCGCCCTTCGGGAACATGCGCGACGCCGCGCGCGACAATCTCTTCCGGCGGCAGGCGGTCAATGCGCTCGCCGTCCAGCCAAATCTCCCCGGCGCTCAGCCGCTTAAGCCCCGATATCGCGCGCAGCGCCGTGGTTTTTCCCGCGCCGTTCGCGCCGATGACGGTAACGACGGCGCCCGCCGCGACTTCCATCGTAACGCCGCGCAACGCCGCAACTTCGCCGTACTTCGCCGCGGCCGATTCCATTCTAAACAGCATCGCCGGCCTCCCCCAAATACGCGCGCACAACTTCCGGATGCCGCTGCACTTCGCCCGGCGCGCCTTCAAAAAGCAGCCGCCCGAAATTAACGACGGTAATGCGGTCGCACAACTCCATCACCGCGCGCATATCGTGCTCAACCAAAAGAACCGTCGCGCCGGCTTCGCGTATTTTGCGAACCAACTGCATCAACCCGCGCGTCTCGCCCGGATTCATCCCGGCGAAGGGCTCGTCCAAAAGCAAAACCTTCGGCTTCGCCGCCATCGCAATCGCGACCCCGAGCGCGCGCTGCAAACCGTGCGGCAAATCGCCGCCGCGCTCTTCGCGCCGAGAGTGCAATCCGAAAAAATCCAAAACCTCGCCCGCGCGCTTTTCTATTTCTTTTTTTCGCGCGCCGCCTTTTACCAGCGAGGAAAAAACCCCCGGCTTTTCCAGCAAATGGCAGCCGACCAAAACATTTTCCAGAACCGTCAATTCGTCAAACAGCGCGGCGTGCTGAAAAGTGCGCGCCAGCCCGCGTTCGGCGATGCGGTTCATTCCCAGCCCGGCGATGTCCTCGCCGCCGTAAAGAACGCGCCCCGAATGCGGGCGGTAAAAACCGCTGACGACATTAAATATAGTCGTTTTGCCGGCGCCGTTCGGTCCTATCAAACCGCGTATTTCGCCGGCGCTTACGCTAAAACTCAAATCGTTCACGGCGACCAGCCCGCCGAAACGCATGGTCAAACCCTCGCACGCCAAAACCGGCACGCGCCGTCCGCCCTTTTTTTCCCGCGCCGACGGCGAGCGGCGTTTTATTCGGGCTGCCGCAAAAAGCAATCCATGGAATCGTCCATCGCTTGCAGCCAAGGCGTGTGATGCACCGGCGCCGCCGCCCCGTCGCAGGGGGATTTGAACGAACAATTGCGGTAGCCGACGATGCTTTCCTCTTTGTCGTGCTCCCACTTTTTAAACATATCGCTCACCATTGCGAGGTCTATCGCCGGATAATCCGTCGCTTCGCAAAGGTCGCGCGTGTAATCCGTTTGGAAATCAATGTCCTCAAAGGGGTCGCCGAGCTTTTCCTCGCGCGCCAGCCACTTCGCGGCGTCCGCGTCCATTTCCGCGCGCGGCGGCAGCGCGATTTTGCCCAGCATCACATCGCGCGCATACCACGCCTGCGCGTCAAACATGTTGAATGTGTAATACTGGTCCTGCATTCCCAGATACATCACTTTGGGATTTTCCAAAAGGAAAACGCCTTTGTAAAGCCCCGGCGGACACAAACGGTTGCGCGTTTGCAGCGCCAGCCGTTCTTCCATAAAAGGAAAACTGTGCAAGTACCCCGTGCACAAAATCATCGCGTCAATCTCGCGGCTGCTCCCGTCCTTGAAATGCGCCCGCGTCCCTTCCAAGCGCGAAAGCAGCGGAACCTCCTCAATTCCTTCGGGCCATTTAAACCCCATCGGCGCGGTGCGGTGGCTCACGGTTACGGACTGCGCCCCGTATTTTTTGCACTGCAATGCGATGTCCTCGGCGGAATAACTGCTGCCGATGATCAGCAGCCGCTTGCCCGCGAACTCCTCGGCGTTGCGAAAATCGTGCGCATGCAAAACGCGCCCGGCGAATTCTTCCACGCCCGGAAAATGCGGAACATTCGGTGTGGAAAAATGCCCGCTCGCGACGACGACATAATCAAACACTTCCGCATTTTCGGCGCCCGTTTGCACATTCGCCGAAGCGACGCGAAACTTGCCGGCGGCGTCGTCCCATTCCACGCGCCGCACGGCGGAGCCGAAGCGAATCATATCGCGCGCGCCGCTTTTTTCCGCCCGCCCGGCGATGTAATCAAAAAGCACCTCGCGCGGCGGGAACGAGGGAATCGCCCGCCCGAAATGCTCCTGAAAAGTGTAGTCGGCGAATTCCAGGCATTCCTTCGGCCCGTTGGACCACAAAAAACGGTACATGCTGCCGTGCACCGGCTCGCCGTGCTCGTCCGTGCCGGTGCGCCATGTGTAGTTCCAAAGCCCGCCCCAGTCGCTTTGCTTTTCAAAGCAGACAATCTCCGGCAGCGCCCCGCCCTTCTCGCGCGCCCGCGCAAAAGCGCACAACTGGCTCAGCCCGCAAGGCCCCGCCCCGATAATCGCAATTTTCCCCGTCATCATTCTCCCCTTTCGCAAGTAATGCCTCGTTCCCCCGCCCGCCGATTATACCACCCCCGCCACCTTCGTTACCGTTCCCCGCCCTCTTAAAATTTTTTAACGCTCTTTTAAACTCTCGCTGCCGTGACGCAGCAGCGGCGACAAAAAGAATTCAATAATGCGCCGTTCGCCGGTTTTTATTTCCGCAATCGCGCTCATTCCCGGCGAAAGCCGCGCCTCGCGATTGTCGGCCAAAATAGTCGTTCTTTTCAGCAGAATGCGCGCGCGGTACGCCAGTCCGAGCGCTTCGTCCTCCACGGCGTCCGTGGAAAGGCGCGAAACCTCGCCCGGCACAAGCCCGTATTTTGTATACGGAAAAGCGTCTATTTTTACTTCCGCGCGCTGCCCCCGGAGAACAAAGCCGATGTCCTTGTTCGCCACCAGCGCCTCCACTTCCAGCACTTGCTCCTGCGGCACAATCGCAAGCAGCGCCTGCGCGGGATTTACAACGCCGCCTTCGGTGTGCAAAGCCAATTGTTCGGCGACGCCGGCGGCGGGCGAGCGTATTTCCAGCAGTTCGCGCGCTTTTTCCGCCTTGATTAATTCCTCTTTTTGCAGCGACTCTTCCCGCTTTGCTTTTTCCCGCGCCGCCAGATGTTCGCGCCGGAATTCGTCGCGCGTTACCGCAAGCGACTGCTGCAGCGCGCGCATTTTTGCCAGCACGCCGGCAAGCCGTTCGCGGTGCCGCTGTTTTGTTTGCCGCAACTCCGCCGCGCGCCGCGAGCCCTCGGCGCGGATGACTTCCAACTGCTTGCGCCCGTGCGACAAATCCCCTTTCAGCGAAAGATGTTTTTCTTCCGAACCCCGCGCTTCCGCCTTAGAAACGGCGCCGGCGCGGACGAGCCGCCGCATCATTTCGTATTCTTCGCGCACAAGCGGAAGCAGGGATTCCATTTTTCCTATTTGCGCCCTTTCGCTTTCCCGGCGCCGCAAATTGGATTCTTCCTCGTGCGCGAGCATCGTCATCGCGTTTTGCGCGCCCTTTTCTTCGGCGCGCTTTTCGCTTTCCAAAACCTCCATCTCCCGCCGCAACTGCGACAACCTGCCGTAATGCTCGCGGTAAATTCCATCCAAAACCGCTTGCTGCCGCGCCAAACGATCCGCCGAAACATCGCCCAGCGAATCAAGCGAATCCAAACGCGGCGGCAAAACCGAATCCGCGTCTTCCGCGAGCAAGCCCGACATCTCCGCCTCCAGCCGCAGCGCAAGCAGCGAATCGCGAACTTGCCGAACGCGCGCTTCCGCCCCTTCGGCGTCCATCACAAACAACAGTTGCCCTTCCCGGACGGAATCGCCTTCGCGCACAAGAATCTCCCGGACAACGCCGCCTTCCGCCGCCTGCACAATCTTCGTCCGGCTGTCGGGAACAATCCGCCCCTGCGCCGTCGCCACAATATCTATCCGCCCGAATATCATCCAAAGCACCGCCAGCACAAAAAACACGATGATGAGGCGGGAGAGAAAGCCGGCAGCCGGATGCGGCGGCGTTTCTTGTATTTCCAAAACCGCCGGCAGGAAATCCGCCTCGCGCCGGCGGCGAACATTTACCGGATGCTTTTCCCGCTCCGCCCAAGCGGCAGAAAAAGCGTCACGATAGCGCGACCACAACCCGCCCATCTCAGCCCGCCGGAGTCGTAAGCGTCGTTTCGTCCTGCCAGTAACTGCCAAGCAGCGCGCCCATCGTCGCGTGCGACGAAGTCCCCGCAGTGAAAGCCGCCATCTCGCTGATGAGCGACAAATACTGCGAAGAAAGCAACACCTTCCCCCCCGCGCGAATCTTCTCCACCGCCCCCGACGCATCGGAAAAATGATTCCGCACCCGCAGCGAATCGGTAACCGTCCCGCCGCTGTCCAGCAACCGAACATCCAAATGATTCCCGTTCCGCGCCAGCGAAACCGAAGAAACCCCGATGCCGTCTTCCACCCGAATCTCATCCCCGTCGTCGCCGGTGTTTTGCCAATACTCGTAAATGGTGTCGTGTCCCGTGCCGGAACCCAAATAATACACATCGTCGCCGCTGAGCCCGGACAACATATCATTCCCTCCGGCGTCGCCGTCAAAGACATCGTTCTGCCCGGCTTCCCCGCGCAAATCATCATTGCCGCTGCCGCCCCGTATCCGAGCAACCGCAAACTCCGCCGCACCCCAACGAGTGCCGTCGCCAAACACAAGCGATTCCACTTTCGCCGAATCATCGGTGTAATAGTTCCGCACCGTCAGCGAATCCGTCACCGCCCCCTGCGCGTCAACCAACTGCACATGCAGATGATCCCCGTTGCCGCTGCGCAACAAACGAACCGAAGACACCGCAATACCGGTCTTCACCCGGATTTCATCGCCGGCATCGCCGCTGTTTTGCCAATACTCGTAAATGGTGTCGTTCCCCGTGCCGGCGCCCAGATAATAAACATCGTCGCCGCTGAGCCCGGACAACATATCATTGCCCCCGGCATCGCCGTCAAAAACATCGTTCTGCCCGGACTTGCCGCGCAAATCGTCGTTGCCGCTGCCGCCGCGAATGCGCGCCCCCGTCAATCCCGCCGCGCTCATCTGAGCAGACGCAGGATTCGCCAGATTTAACCGAACGCCATCGGCAAAAACCAAACTCTCCACTTTTGCCGATGCGTCAGTGTAATGATTCCGCACCGTCAGCGAATCCGTCACCGTCCCCCGCGCGTTCACCAACTGCACATGCAGGTGACTACCGTTGCCGCTGCGCAGCAGGCGAACCGAAGACGCGGCAATGCCGGCTTTCAACCGTATCTCGTCGTTAGCGTCGCCGCTGTTTTGCCAATATTCGTAAATGGTGTCGTGTCCCGTGCCGAAACCCAAATAATACACATCATTGCCGCTGAGCCCGGACAATTGATCATTGCCCCCGGCGTCGCCGTCAAAGACATCGCTCTGCCCGGCTTCGCCGCGCAAATCGTCGTTGCCGACGCCGCCGCGAATGCGCGCAACCGCAAACTCCGCCGCGCCCCATTTCGTCCCATCGCCAAAAACAAGCGATTCCACTTTCGCCGATGCATCGGTGTAATAGTTCCGCACCGTCAGCGAATCCGTCGCCGCCCCTTGCGCGTTCACCAATTGCACATGCAGATGATCCCCGTTGCCGCTGCGCAACAAGCGAACCGACGACGACGCAATCCCGGTTTCCATCCGAATCTCATCGCCGGAATCGCCGTCGTTTTGATAATATTCGTATATCCGGTCGTTCCCCGTGCCGGCGCCCAGATAATAAATATCATTGCCGCCGTAACCGTACAACCCGTCATTGCCGCCGGCGTCGCCGTCAAACACATCGCTCAGATTGTCCTCGCCGTACAAGTAGTCCCAACCGCCGCTACCGCGAATGCGCGCCGTCGCAAACTCCGCCGCGCCCCAGCGAGTGCCGTCGGCGAAAACCAAACTTTCCACCTTTGCCGAATCATCAGTGTAGTAATTTTGCACCGTCAGCGAATCCGTCGCCGCCCCCTGCGCGTTAACCAACTGCACATGCAGATGATCCCCGTTGCCGCTGCGAAGCAAACGAACCGACGACACCGCAATCCCCGACTTCACGCGAATTTCATCGCCGGCATCGCCTTCGTTTTGATAATACTCGTATATCCGGTCGTTCCCCGTGCCGGCGCCCAAAAAATACACATCGCCGCCGCCGTATCCGTACAGATAATCATTGCCGCCGGCATCGCTGTCAAAAACATCATCCGCGTTTTTGCCGCCGTGCAAATAATCATTGCCGGACCCGCCGCGAATGGAAGACGCAAGCGCCGCGGAGGGCAAACGCCAAACCGTGCCGTCGTCAAACTCCGCGCGCTCCACTTTCGCGGAGGCGTCGGAATAAAAATTTTCCACCTTCAATTCGTTGGCGGACCATGTCCCCCCGCTCCGAAGCTGAACATACAAATGATTTCCCTCCCGCAGTAGGCGGACGGAAGAAGGCGTAATGCCCTTTGCCAGCCGTATCACATCGCCGGAATCGCCGTCGTTGTTTTCGTGTTCACGGATAATGTCCGAGCCGGTTCCCAAGCCCAGGTAATACGCGTCGTCGCCCGCGCCGCCGACGAGAATATCCTGCTCGCCGGCGTCGGCGTTAAAAATATCCGCCCCCGAAGTGCCGCGCAATGTGTCGCGCCCTGCTCCGCCCGTAATCTCCACGCGCGCGGCTATGTCCGAGGCGCCCCATGTCGCGCCGTCCAAAACAACGCTTTCCACTTTCGCCGAATCCTTGAGGAAATAATCCTCAATCTTCAACTCGTCCGCGACTTCGCCTCCGTAGGCGAGCAACTGCACAAGCAAACTGTTGTTGTCCGCGCTTTTGCGCAGCCGCACCGAATGCGCCTTCACATCGGAAATGTCAACTTTGTCGCCGGAATCGCCGCTGCCGGAAGAGTGCTTTTCGCGTACGACATCCGAGCCGAAACCGTAACCGAAATAATACGCATCGTCGCCCGCCCCGCCGGCAAGCGAATCATCGCCGCCCAGCCCGGACAATTTATTCGCCCCGCCGTCGCCGCTCAGCGAATCGCCAAAAACCGAACCTTCAATATTTTCAATGCCCGACAAACGATCCGTCGCGTTGCCGCGAACCGCCGTTCCCGCCGACAAATCGGCGCTTACTCCGCCTTTCGCGTAACGGTAGGAAACCGAATCTTCCCCCGCGCCGCCAAACAATTTTCCGCCTTCCGCCATTCCGTAAATTAAATCGTCGCCGCCTTCGCCATACACCGACTGCACGCCGCCGGCGTAAGCCGAAAGCGTCTCGCTGTCCCCCGTGCCTTTTATCACTTTGCTCCCCGCCGCGGCGCTTGTAACGCCCGCCGACATTTGCGAAGACAACTCCCGAATCGTCCCGTCCGCCAAACCGAAAGACGAAACAAATGTCGTCAGTTTGACCGTCGCGCCGTCCGAAAGAACAAGATACTCCACCTTGCGCTTGTCGTTGCCCCAGTCCTTTATCGTCACCCGGTCGCTCAGCGCGTCAAACGCCGCCGCGGTCGTTATCGCGCCCCCGCCCGCGCCTTTAATCCCGATTTCCAAATGCCCGCCCTTCAAACGGAAAACCAAATCCGTCAAAACAATCCCGCCGCCCAGCGACAATGTGTCCTTGCCGCCGTCGTAACGATTCTCAAATGCCGTAACATCGCTTATCTCGTCGCGCCCGTCGCCGCGATTGAACAAATACCAATCGTCGCCGTAGCCGCCTTTTAATTTGTCGTCGCCCTTGCCGCCGTGCAATATGTCCGCGCCGGTGCCGGTTTGCAAACTGTCATTGCCGCCGCCGCCGAACACGCGCAAATTTTGCGAAGCATTCGTCGCGCTTGCCGTCACCGTGTCGTTGCCGCCGCCCAGAAATATCTGTTCAACTCCCGCGCCGTGCGCGTTAATCGTCACCGCGCCGTCGCCGGAATATGTCACCGTGTCCCGGCCGTCGCCGCCATTAACGGTGTCCGACGAATCCGCCAAAATCAAATCATCGCCCGCATCTCCATTTAATGTGTCCGCGCCTTTTCCTCCGGCGATAACATCCCCGCCCGCGCCCCCGCTCACGGTGTCCGCACCGTCGCCGCCCGACAAAACATCCGCTCCCCCGCCGCCGGTAACGGTGTCATTGCCCGCGCCGCCGTCAATCACGCCGCCATTGGCAGCCGCATCGCCGTAACTGCCGACGCTCAGCGTGTCGTTGCCGCCGCCGGAAAAAAGCGCCTCCGCGCCCATTGACGACAAACTCCGCGTTACGGCGGAATCCCCCGAAATGATCACCGTGTCAAAACCCGCGCCGCCGGAAACCGCATCGGAAGAATCCGCAATCAAAACATCGTCGCCTTTGCCGCCGCTCAAACTGTCGCGCCCCGAACCGCCGATAAGCCAGTCGTTGCCGTTGCCGCCCGTCAGACGGTCGTTCCCCGCGCCGCCGCTTATTACATAATCGTCGTTTTGCCCGGCGGCCGTTATCGCGTCGTTGCCGCTGCCGCCAATCGCGCCAAAATATTGACGGTATGCGGCAGCCGAAAAACTGATGCTCAGCGCGCTCGTCGCGTTCTCGCCAGAAAACAGGCGGTGTGTCTCCCCGCCCGATTTGTATTCGTAATGACCCGCCGCGTTTTTGCGAACGCCGACCGATGCCAAGCCCAGCGAAACATCCCCGAATGTCCCCGCGCGGGAACCATTGACCGCATTAACGCGCGCGAAACTTCCCAAACCGTGCGTCGTGTTGCCGCCCGCAGTCGCCGCCGCCGGACTGTTCTCGTTATACGACAACCCGAAACTTTCTATGTTGTGTTGCGCCAGCGTCCGCACTTCCCCGCTGTCCGAAACGCCGTCGCCATCCGCGTCCCGCCATATCCGAAACTTGGAAAACTCCGCGTCGCCCGAATCCAAAGCGCCGTCGTTGTCGCTGTCAAAATGCCGCAGCGCCTCCATATCCGTCAGCGCGCCGTCGCTGTTGGAATCGTAACGCCGCATCGCTTCCGCTTCCCCGACCTGCCCGATGACATATTCGGTAAACGAAACCTCGTCGTTCGCCGTTATGTTGCCGTCGCCGTCCTTGTCATACACCAGCAAGCCGTCGTCCGCACCCGCCCAGCCGGAGCGGTATTTAAAGCCGTCGTCATCGGAGAAAAACCGAACAGTGGAATCCTCCACGGCAATCAACTCCACCCCGTCGTCGTCCAAATCCACAACAATCGGCCCGCAACCGCCGGCATCCCCGTCACCGTCATCGCCATCACCGTCATCACCGCCTAAGGGATCTCCCCTGCCAATCCCTGCAGGACCCCCGGTGCTGTCCGTCCCGGCTCCCCTGCCATTGCCGCCGCCACTGCCGCCGTTGCCACCGCCGCCGCCAAAATTTCTCCCGGGATCCCCCCTGCCAATCCCCGCAGGCGCTCCGGTGCTGTCCGTCCCCGCCCCCCGGCCGTTGTTGCTATCGGAGCCGCCAGACAACGAAGTACTACTCCCCCCAGCCGCCCCAAATGCGGCATTGCCGGGCCCCACCCGCCCGCCACCAAAGGTATCCGACGCTTCCGGCGAAGGTCCACCCGCATGCCCGTCTCTGGAGTTTTCTCCAAATCCCAGGTTGCAACCGGAGCACACATCATCATCGACAAAATCCGATTCCGGTGCGTTGTGAGCTGCAGTAGCCGCAAGCGCCCCCAACATACCTGGCGGAGTGGTGCTGCGGCTTGCAATCGCGATGCCCCGTGCAATCGCCGCCCGCGCCGCTACACCGACTGCCGCTGCCGCCGCCGCTACCGCCGCTGGAACTGGCATGTGTTTCTTTTCCTCATCTTAAGAAGAAAAGCAAAAAGCGACAAAACAGGAAATTGCCAATCCCACAAAATTAACAAAAAGGGGCAATCCTATCAGGGCGGCGATTATAAAGCAATGCCCTGTTCCGCCGTTGGCAACGGTTTCTTTTGCTATGGCCTTTTTTTCCATTTGCACAAGCGCGTTTTTAATTTTGGAAGCAAGAAACGCCCACGGATACACGCAGACCGTCACAATAATTGCAAAAACCCAAAACTCGGAATTTTGAGGCGCGCTCATGCCCGCAACCGGCAACACCAACAATTTGACTATATTATAAGCCAAAAAAGCGGCCGCAAGCGTAAATGGAATTTCGACAAACCAAGAGCTGAGCGCTTCGCCCAGCGTCTTGTTTTTAAGTTCGCCGGAGAACTGACGCTTTATCTTTTGAGACGCGCCCTTTGCCTCCGCGCTGAAATTGACCGCTTTGGCATGAAATTTTCCTGTCGTCCGCCACAACACGCCCGCAACAGAAAGAATAGTAGGCGAGGCAAACCGCGCCCCCAAAATTGCGAGCAACACCCAAAGACCCGCCGACATCCCCAGCCATTGCGCGCGGGAAATGTCGCCGTCCCCCGTCCGCCCCGCGCCCAATTCCCCGGCGGCCGCCGGCACAACGGCAACCAGCAAAGCAAAAACCGCCGCCGCGACCGTCGCCAAAAGCAGTCCAAGCCACCCCGCCACCTCGCGGACGGCGGCGACCTGCCGAGCGCTATTCCCCTTTCCTTTCACAGCGAGCAAACTATACCACAAAATCGGGCTTGTCAACCCCTTCCGCCATCGGCAAAATTCCGCCCCCGCGTCTTCGCTCGTCCCGATGCCGACTGAATTAACCAAACCACTCCCGCGCCGATGTCAAACTCCCACCACTTCTTGCGAAAATTCCAATCCAGCGGACGGGCGTGATGGTTGTTGTGCCATCCCTCGCCCCAGAAGAGCAGCGCCATCCACCAAAGGTTCCGGCTTTCGTCGTCGGTCTTATAGTTTTTGTAGCCCCAATGATGAGTGGCGTAGGCGTCCAGCGCGCTCATCCAAAGCGTCAACGCCACCGGCACAGCCCAGCCAAACAAAAACAGCCGCCAGTCCAGCGCCAGCAATCCGCCGGCAAACAACGCCACAACCCCGAAGTTGTGCCGCAACATCCACAACTGAAATCTGTCCCGCCGCAACGCCCGCCGCAGTTTGAAAGGATTATGATTTTGCCGGTAGTTGCTTATCAGCAGCGCGTCCAATCCTAGCCGCGGATGTTCGTGCGCCGTGTAGGAATCCCCCTCCTTGTCGGAATGAAGATGATGCCGGCGATGCATCAAAACCCATGTAACCGGCGAGCCGACGCAGCCCAAAACGCCGCAAAAAGTAAACAACACCTCCGCCCACCGCGGCGCGAAAAAACTGCGGTGCGCAAAATAACGGTGATAGCCCACCGAATGCCCGACGCAGGCGTACATAAAATAACCGAACAGCGCCAGCCCCCACCAATGCCACGACGCGCCGGCAAACGGCGCCGCCAGAGCCAGCAACCCCGTGGCAACCTGCGCCCGCCCCGTCTTTTGATTGGACGGCAGCATCCAGGAACGCCAATTAATAACCGCGCCCGCCATTTCAAAACGGCATTATACGCAAAGAACCATGCTCGTCAACCTTTCCCGCCGCCGCTGATGTCCATGCTGAAATTGCCCCCCGTGCGGTGAAAGCCCAGCCGCCGCATAAATTTGTCGGTGCGGTCGACATCCACGCCGCCGGAGAGATGCATCTGCAATTCCAGCGCCTTGCGGTTTTTGCCCCACTGCCGAAACGCCGCAATCAGCGAAAGGGCGATTTTGCCGCCCACAACCCCGCCCCGAAAACGCGGCGGAACATAAAACGCCAGCGACACCGCCGCATTGGCGCGATAATACAATATCGGCGCGAGCATGCAAGCCAGCAATCCCGCCGGCTTTCCCCCGTATTCGGCTATCAGCAAACCGTAACGCTTTGGTTTTTTAATGTAATGTTCGCAAATAAATTGACGGCGCGCCGCCATATCCGGCCGCAAATTGCGGTAGCGGCTTTCTTTGTGGTATTCGGCAAACAAGGGCGCGAGGGCTTCTATGTCCTCCTCGCCGCCGATGGAGCGCACCGTAACCCCGCCGCCCGCCGTCTTTTCAACCGCCATTTCATTCCCCTCCGATTCTTTGCGGGCTTTTTTGCTTTGCACTCCGCAAGAAATCTTTTTTTCAAACACCGCGCGAATTATAGCAAAAACGCAAGCGCGGAAAACGCGGCGAAACGCGTCAACCCCCGCCGCTTTTTATCAAAGCCGCCGCGTCAAAATCCAAAAGTTCGCGGGCGCCGTCGGGGGTGATGCGCGCTATTTTCGCCGCTTCGCCGTCCAGCGCTTCCTTGCGCACTTTTTCCGCCGCCTTCACGCTCATTTCCGGCGTCGGCGCGACGGCGTCCATTATCACCAATTCCCCGCCGCTGTTCCAGTCGCCGCGCGACAACGGTTCGCCGTCCGCAAACCGCCGCAAAGATTCCCCGCCCATTCGCGCCCACGAAACATACGCCAAAACCGCGCCCGATTCTTCGCGTATCAAACGAAATTGCCGCAGCGCAACCGGCGGCAAAACGCGCTCTTCAATCTCCCCCAAAAACAACTGCTCAAACAGCGGATGCGCGCCCAAAAAAAGCAGCGCCTCGCCCAGCGCGCGTTCAAAATTCGCCCGCGCCGCCGTGCGCTTTTCCGCTTCCGCATCGCTCGCCACGGCGGTCAATTATCCCCGTCCGCCGCAAGCGGAAAAAGCCCCGGCGAAGGCGGCGCCGTATTTGCAACCCACACTTTTTTGTGTTCGGCAAAATCTTCCTTTTGCAGCGCGCGCAATATTTTTCGCCCGGCCGCTTCCGAAGGCGCGGCGACAATCATCACCGCTGTCTCGTCGCCGTTTTGCCATTCGTCCAATTTGAGAGTCAGCCGCCCGCGCATCAATCGCTGCTGCGTTTTTTCGTTAACCCGCGCCCAGGCGGCAAAACCGACGGTGCGGTCTTTGCCGTCGCGAACTATGCGGTATTGATTCAGCAAAACCGGCGGCATCACCAGCCGGCGCAAATCCCCCAAAAACATTTCGCGGTATTTTTCGTCCCGCGCCATAACCGTCGCCGCTTCGCCGACGCCCCGATGCATCGCGTCAATGCCGCGGCGCAAAGATTCAATGTCAAGTTTTCCGTTTTCTTTTTTTGTTTTTTCCGCCATTTTTTCCCTTGCCCCGATGCGGCGCGCAAAGGCGGGCGTAAAAAAAACACGGAGACGGCGGACAAGCCGCCCGCTGCCTCAGCCCGCCGGAGTCGTAAGCGTCGTTTCGTCCTGCCAGTAACTGCTCAAAAGCGCGCCCATCGTCGCGTGCGACGAAGTCCCCGCAGTGAAAGCCGCCATCTCGCTGATGAGCGACAAATACTGCGAAGAAAGCAAAACCTTCCCTCCCGCGCGAATCTTCTCCACCGCACCAGACGCATCGGAAAAATGATTCCGCACCCGCAGCGAATCGGTAACCGTCCCGCCGCTGTCCAGCAACCGAACATCCAAATGATTCCCGTTCCGCGCAAGCGAAACCGAAGAAACCCCGATGCCGTCTTCCAAACGAATCTCATCGCCGTCGTCGCCGCTGTTACGCCAATACTCGTAAATGGTATCGTCACCCGTCCCCGCGCCCAGATAATACACATCGCCGCCGCTGTAACCGTACAAAGAATCACTCCCCCCGGCGTCGCCGTCAAAAACATCCGACAAATTATGCTCGCCGGTCAAATTCTCGCTGTTCGCGCTCCCGCGAATGCGCGCCGCCGCAAATTCCGCCGCGCCCCATTCCGTGCCGTCCGCAAAAACCAGCGATTCCACTTT
>JAHRAH010000020.1 GCA_020027345.1 Gammaproteobacteria bacterium
GCGACGCGTTTGCCGCGCCAGTGTGCGAGTTCGCCGTCCGTCATTTTAATTTTTCCCGCCGCCGCAAAAACCGCCCGCTTTGCCCTTAGAATATGCCCCCGCCGCCGCCGCCTTTTTCCTTGACGGCGCGCGCGGGGGAAAACAAGGACCAATGCATTCCGACATAGAAATCGCCCGCCGCGCCAAACTCCGCCCGATTGCGGAAATCGCCGAGCGTCTCGGCTTTCGCTCCGGCGACATTGTCCCGCACGGTCATTATAAGGCGAAACTCCCCCCCCCAACCCCCCCCATCAAAGATGGGGGGGGGGTTAATGTTCCCGTCCCAGATGGAGGGGGGGTTAACTCCGTCCCGCCCGCCGCCGATGGCAAAAAGGGCAAACTGATACTCGTTACTGCCATCACCCCGACCCCCGCCGGCGAAGGCAAAACGACAACATCGGTCGGCTTGACCGACGCCCTCTGCCGCATCGGCAAGAACGCCGCCGTCGCCCTGCGCGAACCGTCCCTCGGCCCCGTCTTCGGAATGAAAGGCGGCGCGGCCGGCGGCGGCTATGCGCAAGTCGCGCCGATGGAGGACATCAACCTGCACTTCACCGGCGATTTTTCCGCCATCTCCCTCGCGCACAACCTGCTCTCGGCGGCGATAGACAACCACATCCACCACGGCAACGCCCTGCGGCTGGATTCGCGGCGGATCCAGTGGCGGCGCGTCGTGGATATGAACGACCGCGCCCTGCGGCAGATAGTCGCCGGGCTGGGCGGGCCCGGCAACGGTTACTCCCGCGCGGACGGCTTTGACATCGTCGTCGCTTCGGAAGTGATGGCGATACTCTGCCTTGCGGAATCCCTCGCCGATTTGAAACGGCGCATCGGCAAGATCACCGTCGGCGAGACGGCGGACGGGGGGACGATAACCGCGCAGCAAATCGGCGTCGCCGGGGCGATGGCGGCATTGTTGCGCGAGGCGGTGCAGCCGAACCTCGCGCAAACGCTGGAAAACAATCCGGCATTTGTGCATGGCGGACCTTTCGCCAACATCGCGCACGGTTGCAATTCGGTTTTGGCGACGCGGCTCGCTTTGCGCTGCGCCGATTACGCCGTGACGGAGGCGGGGTTTGGCGCGGATTTGGGCGCGGAAAAGTTTGTGGACATTAAATGCCGCAAGAGCGGTTTGCGCCCGGACGCCGCCGTGCTGGTCGCGACTGTGCGCGCGCTCAAATACCACGGCGGCGCGGCGAAGGACAAACTGAACGAGCCGGATGTCGCCGCGCTCAAAAAGGGTTTCGCCAACGCCGCCCGGCACTTGCGCAATATCCGCGAGCATTACGGGCTGCCGGTCGTCGTCGCGCTCAACCACTTCGCCGCCGACAGCGACGCAGAAATCCAAACGCTGCGCGAACTCTGCGCCGGGGAAAAAGCGGATGTCGCCCTTTGCAAACACTGGGCGAAGGGCGGCGAGGGCGCGGAAGAGCTCGCCGAGAAAGCCGCCGCCCTCGCCGATTCGGGCGCGGCGAAAACGGCGGAAGTGTATGCCGACGGCGATTCGCTGGCGGACAAATTCAGCGCCGTCGGCGAGAAAATCTACGGCGCCGGCGAAGTGCGGGCGACGCCCAAAACCCGCGCGAAACTGGATAAGTGGCAGGAACAATGGGGACGGTTGCCGGTGTGCGTCGCCAAAACGCAATACGCGTTCGGTTCGGATCCTGCGGCGCGGGGACTGCCGACGGACGGACACCGTTTTGAACTCACCGATGCGCGGCTTTGTTCGGGCGCGGAATTCGTCGTCGGAATGGGCGGCGACATAATGACAATGCCGGGGCTGCCGAAGCGCCCGGCGGCGATGGAGATAGACATTGACGACGACGGCAACATCAGCGGGCTCTTCTGAAAAGCGCGCGCTGCGCCGCGAAGTCCTCGCGCGGCGCAGGGATATGGGAGCGGAAAAACGGGCGGCGGCGAGCGCCGTCATTTGCGAAAAAATCCGCGCCCTCCCGCAGTTCGCGCGCGCCCGCAGCGTGCTTGCTTTTGCGCCAATGGAAGAGGAAGTGGACATCTGGCCCCTCCTCGCCGAATGTTGGGGCCCGTCGTCATTCCCGCGAAAGCGGGAATCCATACTGAGCCGGGGAAAAAGCAAAGACCGTATGGATTCCCGCTTTCGCGGGAATGACGGAGAGTCGCAAGCGGCGGGGGGTAATACAGAGGGGGACTCTTCTTCCTACCCCCCCCCCATCTCTGATGGGGGGGGTTGGGGGGGGGAAACCCTTGGGGGGGGGACTCTCAAAAAACGCGTTGCCCTTCCGCGCATTCGGAGTTTTGCGCGGGGGGAAATGTCGCTGCACTGGACGAACAACATCGGCGAATTACAGCCCGGCCCGCGCGGCATTTTGCAGCCCTCGGCGGATGCGCCGCAGGCACTTGCCGGGGAATTGGATTTTTTGTTAATACCCGCCGTCGCCGCCGACAAATTAAACCGGCGGCTGGGTTATGGCGGCGGTTTTTATGATAGATTACTTTGCGCCCGGCCGGCGGAGGCCTGCGCGGTGATTTTCGCCTGCCAGCGCGTAGGCGAAATCCCCGAAACGCCCGCCGACCAGCGCGCGGACATCACGGTTACGGAGCAAACCCCCTGAGCGAAACGGCGAAAACAGCGAAATGAGCGAGGCGGAAACAGCGGGCGAAATGCGCGAGTTCTGGCGCGCGTGCCTCGGGCGCTTTCACGGGCTTTTCGCCAAGGAGGTCTATGACGCCTTCATCAAGCCGGTGGACATAGAAACCGGCGAGGACGGCGCGCTGCTCATTCGCGCCCCCAACGAAGCGACGCGCCGATGGCTTTCCGAAAACCTCGGCAAACACATCGCCGTCTGGCTGCGCGAGAGTTTTACTTCCGCTCGCCCGGTGCGTTATCAAATCCGCCCGGCAACGGCGGGGGACGATGCGACAACCGCAACAACAACAACACCGACGACGGCAACGGCGGAGACCGAAGAAGAGTCCCCCGCCGCCGAACACTGTGACGCGCTGACCGGCTTGCGCGCCGACCACACTTTCGCAAACTTCGTCCCCGGGCATTCCAACGAAATCGCGCTTTCGGTCGCGCAAAAGATCGCCGTCGGCGATGTGCGCAATGTCAACCCTTTCTTCCTGCACGGCAGCACCGGACTCGGCAAAACGCATCTCGTGCAGGCCATCGGCAACCGTTACCGCCGCCTGTTCCCGTCGCGGCGCGTGCGCTACATTTCCTCGCGCGATTTTATGAACGATGTCATCAACGCCTGCCGCCACAACCGGCACGACACCTTCCGCGAGTTCTACGGACGGCTGGACCTGCTCATCGTGGACGACATCCAGTATATCGGCGGCGACAAAACGCGCACGCAGGAGGAGTTTTTTACCATCTGCAACCGCTGCTCCGACAGCGGGCGGATGATAGTCATCACCAGCGACTCCGCCCCGGCGGGCATTCAGGGTATGCCGCAGCGCCTTGTCTCCCGCTTTGCGGGGGGACTTCCCATCGCCGTGCGCCCGCCCGAACTGGAACTGCGCGCCGCCATACTCCACAAAAAAGCCGCCGCCGCCGGCATCCGCCTGCAGGAAAATGTCGCCCGCTTCATCGCCGAAAAAGTAAAATCCAATGTCCGCGAACTGGAAGGCGCGCTCAAGCGGGTCATCGCCACGGCGACATTCCGCCGCACCGAGCCCACCCTCGCCCTGTGCGAACAAACGCTCTCCGACCTTTTTGCGCCCGAACGGACGGTGCATATTGAGGACATCATCGCCAAAGTCGCCGAATACTTTCGCCTGCGCCGCGCCGACCTCACCGGCAAACGGCGGCTGCGCTCCATCGTGGAACCGCGCCAGATTGCGATGTTCCTCGCGCGCGAGACGACGAATATGAGCTTTCCGCAAATCGGCGAGAACTTCGGCGGGCGCAACCACGCCACCGTCATCCACGCCTGCCGCAAGATTGAAGCGGGAATACAAATGAACGCCCAGTTGCGGCAGAATGTGCAAACGCTGGAAATGCTGATAAAATCCTGATTGATGACACCCCCGCAACCCCCCGCCAAACTTGTGCATAACCCCCGGCAAAAACCGGCGGGCGAAAACCGCCGCCGCGGTTGCGCACACTCGTCCGCAAAAACCCCGCCGGTTTCGCGCGCTTTTTCGGCAAGCGTTTCCGCCTTTTGTCAACAGGAAAGCGCCGCTCGCATCGCTTTGTTTTTTCGCGCTTTCGGCGCTTTCCGGCACGCGCCGGCGGCGCAAACGCCCGTCCTTCATCATTAACCCCATCAACCGGAACAATTAAATCATGAGTGAACCCGCAAAGGAATCCGGCAAAGACGCCGGCAAGGAAGCCGTCAAAAAGCCCGCCCGCAAAGCGACGCCGATGAAGCTCAAACTCCCCGCCGGCGAGCTCGCCGCCTGCCTGCAAAAGGTCACCGGCGCCGCCCGCAACAACCCCGTCATTGAAATCATGCGCAATGTCCTGCTGGAAGCCAAGGACGGGCAAATGAAAATGACGGCGGTCAACCAAGATATGCAAATCACCGTCGTCTGCGAGGCGAAGCACGAAAACCCGTTCCAACTCACGCTCTCGGCGGAGAAACTCTTTAACATCACGCGCTATCTCCCCGCCGACGAGGATGTGCAACTCGTCTGGGAAAAAGGCAAATCGCGCGTGGACCTCAAATCCGGCGGGGCGTCGTTCCTCCTCTCTATGCTGCCGGCGGACGAATTCCCGCTGATGAAAGCAATCAAGGAATCCAAAGAGAAAATGCGCCGCACAATAAACGCGCCCCAGCTCCTCGCCGCCTTGCGCCGCGTGCAGTATGCCTCCGCCCAGCAATCGCACCGGATGTGCCTCAACGGTATCCTGCTGGAGCTCACCAGCGAAGGGTTGACACTCGTCGCCACCGACGGGCACCGAATGGCAATTGAAAAAGTGGACGCCGAAGGCGAAAGCGGCAAGGGGGACTCCGAGCGACAGTATATTCTACCGCGCCGCAGCGTGCAGGAATTGGTGCGCAATCTCGGCGACGACGAAAAACTGGAACTCTCCGCCACCGACCGCGCGGCGAAGTTTGAGACGCCGTCGTTCACGCTCATCAGCAATCTGATTGACGAGAGCTACCCCGACTACCGTTCGGTCGTCCCCCTGAACAACGACAAGAAACTGACGATGGAACGGCGCCCGCTGCTGGAAGCGCTGCAGCGCGTTACCGCCATCTGCGAGACGAATGTCACGCTCATTTTTGAAATCCGCAAGGACGAAATCGCGATGGAGGCCGTCAACCGCGACGACGACATATCCAAGGACCTGTTCGCCACTTCCTACGCCGGCGAGCCGGTCAAAATCGGCTTTAACGGCGGATTCCTCAAGGACATGCTCGGCGCGGCCGAAGACGATGTCGTGGAAATGAGCTTTCTCAACAACTCCGACAGCGTCCTCTTCCGCCCCGCCCAAGAAGACCGCCCCTTCCGCTACATAGTAATGCCGATTCGCCTCTAAGGCGGCAGAAAACCGCGTCATTCCCGCATTTTTCCCAGAGGCGGGAATCCAGCAAATTAATGCAACCGTCAATACTTACGGCCGGCAGTTCGGGTCGGGGTCGCCGGCGGCGGCGTTTGTGTCCGCCGTGCAAACCTGGCCGTTAATGTCGGTGTGGCCGACGAAGCAGCGGCGGATGCATCGGCCGCCGTTTGCCAAAAGCCAAGTGCGCATTGCCGGGGATTGGCCGGCGTTGCCGTTCAGGTTTACGGAATCCAGCGCGGTTTGTCCGTCGCGAAAGCCGCCGACATTGCGAAAGTTCACATTCGCCCCGTGCGATTCCAAAAAGGAAAAGAAAGCGGTAATCGGCGCGACATTGCCGAAAATTTGATTCGCCGCAAAATACGCAAGCGGGCTCCAATTCACATTGGAGGCCGGAATCAAATTGGAATTCGCATTCGCCCCGGCGTTCACCATCATCGTCGCCAATGTCAAAGCCGGATAGACATCGCCGGGAAAGCCCAAAGCCGTGCAGCCCTGAACAAAACCGCAAGTTTCTATCGCCGTCACCGTCAGCGTCAGCGAAGCCGGCAAAGACGCGTCAAAACGGTCGTCAACGACAATCGTGTTCGTTATCGTCTCCGGCGAATCAATGCGAATTAAAAGCGCGCCGTCCGCCGCCCGCACATTCATTCCGTCCGGCGCCGTTCCCAGTCCGGAAGCGCCGCTGTAAACATAGTTTTGCCCGCCGACAAACCCGCCCGAAGGCGTCAGCGTAACGACGGTAACCCGCGCGCCGGTGAGAACCGTCTCCGTTTTGAATTCGGAAAGCGTAAGCGAAACGCCGGAAACGACCGTCAGCGAAACCGTCAGAAAAGCGTCGTCAACATTGGAATGCGAATCGTCGCGCGCGCGAATCGTCGCCGTGACGGTCGTCGCATTCCCCGCGTTTGCCAAAATCAAAACGCTGTTGTTTGCAAAAACAAAACCGTTCGCCTCCCCGCCGGCAAAACCCGGAGCGTTCGGATTCGCCCCGCCGGAAACGGAAACCGTCCCCACCGTCGCCGCCGCCGCCGTCAGCAAGACGGTGTTCGGCTCGCCGACAAAATCCGGAAGCAACTCCGGCGGGTCCGCCGCAGCCACGGTCAAAGTAAGGCGCGCGTTTTGCCGCGCGTCCACGGCGTTTAATCCGCTTGCGGTTATCGTCACCGGCCATTCGCCCGCTTCGTCGGGGATGCCGTTGAATCGCAATATCGCCCGCCCGCTTTCCGCCGTTAGCGCGAATGTCGGCGCGCTGCCGGCAAAGCCGTAGCGAAAATCCGGCGCATCGCCGCCGCCGCTCGCCGAAAGTGTGGCGATAACGGAATTCGCAATTTGCGTCGTTACCGTAAGCGCGCCCCCGGCAAAAACATCCGGCAAAGAAAGCGCAATCCCCGCGTTCACCGAAAGCGTCAATTCCAAAGTCGCCGGCGAAACCCCCGAATGATTGTCGTCCACTTCCACCGTCACCGTTACTTCGTCCGCGGCAACGGGGAAGGCAATGGAAAGAATGCCGTCGCCCGCGCCGATTTGCGCCGTTATCTCATTCGCAACCGTCCCGTTAATAATTGCGTAACTGTAAGGCGGAACGCCGCCGGAAACCGCCGGATTGCCGAAAGCAATTAACTCCGCCGAAGTTATCGCGACCGTGCGCAAACTTCCGCGCGTTACCGTCAACGCCGGGGGGTCCAAATGTAAAACAGTCACTCTCGCAATCGCGCGGTTGCCGATGGAATCTTCCGCCCGCACCGCCAGCGGAACCCCGTTGCCGTGCGCTCGCCCGGTATGTACATTGAAAACGGTGTTCGCCGAATCAAAAGAAATGCCGACATCGTTCTCAATGTCCGTAAATGTATAGTTTTCCCCCGCCGCCAAAAAGCCGCCGCTCGCCGAAAGCGTTACCGCGCCGGGAGTCGCGACCTGCGATGTTACGGTGAATTCCGCCACTTCCACGCCGCCGACAAATATCGGGCGAAAAACCAGCGGGCGTATTACCGTCGCCGTCACCGGCAACATTGCATTTTGCGGCGGAGTGTAACCGTCTTCTACGCGCAATGTAACGGAATAAAAACCCGTCTGCCGGAAATTGGTTGCGAGCAAAACAATGTCGCCGCCGCGCGCCGTCAGCGCAAAAACCCCGCCGGAAAAATCGCCGGAAACAGCGCCGCGATTAAATCCCCCGCCGCCGCGAATGGTCGCAACGGCGACCGTCCCCGCCGCGACCGAAAAAAGAAAGTCCCCCCGCGCCGGATGAATGTCCAAAGTCAGTTCCGGCGGCAAAACGGCGGCAAGCGTGAGAACAATAGTCGCCGCTTGCGCATTGCCGGCGAGGTTTGTTCCGCTTGCCGTCGCCGTCAGCGCGACCGTAAAAGGCGAAGCCGGTATTTGCGAAAAACGCAACGCGCCGTTTGCGCTTGCGAAAACTCCGGCGGTCGGATTAAGCAAACCGTAACGAAAACCGCTGCCGCCCGCCGCCGTAAGTTGCGCGATAAATGCGTTTGCGGCCCGCGTCGTCACCGTCAGCGGATTCGCAAATTCCGCCGGGCGCAAAAGCGCGATTCCATCCAAAACTCTGACCTCAACAATTAAAGTCGCCGGTTCGGTGTTTGCGTGCGCGTCGTTTGCGACAACCGTCGCCGAAAGCGCCCCCGCGTTTTCGGCGTCGGCAAAAAACAATTCGCCGTCCGCCGCCAATGCAAAGCCCGCCGTCGGCGAACCGGCAAAAGCCCGCGCAAATGCGCCCTGCCCGCCGGAAACCGCAATATTGCCGACGGTCGCGTTCGCTTCCATAGTCGCAAAAACAAAAGTCCCCCCCGGCGGCGCAAAACCGATCGTCAACTGCGGCGGGTCAACAATCGCAAGAGTCAAAAGCGCCGTCGCCGATTCCGAATTGCCGGAGAGCCCCGTCCCGCTCGCCATCGCCGTAAGCGCGACCGTCAGCGGATTCGTCGGCGTTTGCGAAAAACTTAATGCGCCGTTGTTTGCGTCCGCCGCGACGGTCACATTTGCCGGCGCTCTAACTAAAGCGTAAGAAAAACCGCTGCCGCCCGCCGCCGCCAAAGTCGCAATTGCGTTTGCGGCGGCGTGTGTCGTTACCGTCAAAACTTTGCCCGCAAACGCGCCGGGCGGCGGCAAATTCACTCCTTCGGCGACGCGCACCGTCGCCGTCAAAAACACCGCGGGCGTGTCGGCGTTGTTGTCGTCGGCCGCAAGCGTAACCGCGTATTCGCCGGTCGCGTTCGCGGCGGCGGCGCGCAAAAGCAAAACCGCGCCGTTCAAATTAAAGTTCGCGCCGCCGGAGATTCGCGCCGCGCGCGCGTCGTCGCCGCCGGTTACGGTTACCGTGCCGACAGTAATATCCGCCGCCGATGTCAGCCGCGAAAGATTCGGAGTTTCGGCAAAAGCGATTGTCAGAGGATGCGGCGAAAAACGCACGGGAAAATCAAAAGCCGAAGAAGTTTGCAAATCGCCGCCGGTTTGCACTTGCGCCGGAATGTCGCCGAAGTTCGCCGGTTCCGCAATCATCCGCACGACGAGAACGGTGTTTTGCACGGTTACAATTTCATAAATGCCGTCCGGCGAAACCGCCGCCGAAACATTCTCGCCCGCCGCCGCCAAAAGAACGCTGCCGACGGCGAGCGGCGCATCGCCGGGCAGCACCGTCGCCGCCGCCCCGGAAGCGGGAGCGTCCCTCGCCGCCCGCGCCAAAGCGCAATGCGCGCGGACATTGCCTTCGCGCACGGTCTGCCCCGCGCCGCAGCCGACATTTTCGCCGCCGATTAATGCGTTCGCTCCGGCGGCAATGTCCATAGCCAAAGCCGCGCCCGAACCCACGACGGAAACGCCGCCTTCGCGCAAGGTTATTTTTGTCTCGCCGCCGCCGATTGCCCACGCAAAACGCGTTCCCAAAAGGCGGACGGTTGCGCCCGGCATTATTACCGTTTGCAAACGATTACTGCCAAAGCGTTCAAACTCGCCGCCGCCCGCCGCGACCGAAAGCACTTGCGCCGATTGCAAAATTGCGATTTGCGAATCTGCGTTTAATGTAAGATTCCATCCCTCCGCCTGTTGACGGACAAATGCATTTCCGCTTGCGGGCGTCGCGCCTGTGGAAACGGTAACATCGGCGGTTAATGCGAACGGATAATTAATGCTTTCCGGTGATGCGGCGACGACGGCGCTTGTTACACTGCTGCCGATGCTCACTTGCAAATTGCTGGAAACCAACACCGCCGCGAATTGCGAAACGCCGGCACCGGCGCGGGAGATGCGCTGTGAATATTCCCGGCGCGCGGAATCATAAAAATGCAAGCGCGGATTGAAACCGTCCGCTTTTTCCGCGCCCGAAGACGCTTCGCCGAAAGTGTGCGAATACGAAAAACTGCCGCCGAAATCGCCGCTGTCCTCGTCATATTCCGCTTCCACAAATATACCGCCGCCGGGCGAAAGGCGCAAACCATAACGCAATCCTTCGTCGTCATTGTCCCCGCGCTCGCCTTCCCATCGGTAATATCCCCCGCGCAACGCCGCCCATTCTAATCCCGGCGCGCGCAAATATACATCCGCGTCAAATCCCTCGCGCGTGTAATAGTAACCGTCCGTTTGCTGTTTTCCTTCCGTTATCCGCCAATAACGGTTTGCCGAAAGTTCGCCGTATTTGTTTTTCCATTCCGCCCCGACCGACCAGCGCCAAAAACCCCCGGCATTGTCGTCGCGTTCGTAATCCAAAAACGCGTTCGCGCCAAAAAGTGATTCCGCTTTTGCAAAACGCCAAAACAAACCCGCATTCCCCCCGCGCGCATTTTCCTCCCCGGCATAACCGCGCAAATGCCAGCCGAGTGCATCGTCCTCCCTCTCGCGCAAACTGCCGATTGCGTCAATCGCAAATTGCCCTTTGCGTCCGCCCAATGAAGTTTGAAAATCAACGCGCGCCTTTTTAACAAAGTGAAAACGCGAAACCGCCGCATCGCCGATAACCGTCCCCGCGCGATTCTCCGCCGCCCCCAACAACCGCCGCAACTCCGCCCGCTTCCATTCCCCCAATTCGGAGAACGCAACCAACAAATTAACTCCCCCCCCATCAAAGATGGAGGGGGGGTTAATTCCGTTGGTATGGATTCCGGCTTTTGCCGGGATGACGGGGCTGCTTTGCGCTGTTTCGCTTCCGGCGAGGAAAAAAGTCAAAAGGACGGCGATGACGCAAACAAGGGCGTCTACGCGCGTCTGAGCGCTATTTCTGGGGGGGGGGGGGGTGAAAAGCATTTTGTTTCGCGGGGGAATATAACACAATTCCCCAAAAAACCCCAATTTTTTTAATTTTTTTTCGTCGTCCCCCGTCGTTCCGGCGCATACCGTCATTCCAGCGAAAGCTGGAATCTATGCCATCTTTGGGGTTACCGGGGAGTTTTGGGTTTGCGGTTTTATTGGGCGGGTTATGGATTCCGGCTTTCGCTGGAATGACGGGTGTGGTATACTTCCGGTTCCAATGGCGGCAAGCGAAAACATAACGGCGGCGGCGGCGGCGCAAGCCGCGCACGCAAAATACGATTCCTCGCAGATAAAAGTCCTTAAGGGGCTGGCCGCCGTGCGCAAGCGCCCCGGAATGTACATCGGCGACACCGCCGACGGCTCCGGGCTGCACCACATGATATTTGAAGTCGTGGACAACGCCGTGGACGAAGCCCTCGCCGGCTTTTGCAAAACAATCACCGTGGAACTCCACGCCGACGGCGCCGTGACCGTCGGCGACGACGGGCGCGGCATCCCCGTGGATATGCACCCCACCGAAAAACGCCCCACCGCCGAAGTCGTGATGACCGAGCTCCACGCCGGCGGCAAATTTGAAAACAGCGCATACAAAGTTTCCGGCGGGCTGCACGGCGTCGGCGTTTCCGTCGTCAACGCCCTTTCCGAAAAACTGCGCCTGACCGTCCGCCGCAACGGGCGCGTTTACCGAATGGATTTCGCCCGCGGCAAGCGCAAAACCCCCCTTGCCGAAGCCGGCGCCGCCGAAGGCAGCGGCACCGAAGTGTGCTTTCTCGCCGACCGCGAAGTGTTCGGCAAAATAGATTTCCACTGGGAGACAGTCGCCAAGCGCCTGCGCGAACTCGCCTTCCTCAACGCCGGGCTTTCCCTTTCGCTCAGCGACGAGCGCGCCGGGCGCAGCGAAACCTTCCGCTTTGAAGGCGGCGTAAAGTCCTATGTGGAATACCTCAGCGAATCCCACGCCGTCGTGCAAAAAAAGATGATACGCTGCGAGGGCAAGCGCGGCGAAACAGCAGTGGACGCCGCGATGCAGTGGTGCGGCGGCTATCAGGAGTCCGTCATCTGCTACACCAACAACATCCCCCAGCGCGACGGCGGCAGCCATCTCACCGGCTTGCGTTCGGCGATTACGCGCGCGCTGAAAGCGCACATAGAACAAAGCGAAGCCGGGCGCCGTTCCAAAACAACCGAAGTCGCCGGCGAGGACATTCGCGAAGGGCTCGTTTGCGTGCTTTCGCTGCGCGCGCCCGACCCGAAGTTTTCCTCGCAGACAAAAGACAAACTCGTGTCCTCCGAAGTGCGCCCCGTCGTGGAAGACATCATCGCCGAAAGAATGACGGTGTTCCTGCAGGAAAACCCCAAAGACGCCAAAGCGATAATCGCAAAAATAATGACCGCCGCGCAGGCGCGCGAGGCCGCGCGCAAGGCCCGCGAAATGACGCGCCGCAAAGGCGCTTTTGAATCCGCCGGACTGCCCGGAAAACTCGCCGACTGCCAAGAGCGCGACCCCGCAAAAAGCGAGCTCTTTCTTGTGGAAGGCGATTCCGCCGGCGGTTCCGCAAAGCAGGGGCGCAACCGTCAGTTTCAGGCGGTGCTGCCCCTGCGCGGCAAAATACTCAATGTGGAAAAGGCGAACAAAAACAAGGCGCTCTCCTCGCAGGAAATCATCACACTCTTCACCGGCATCTGCGGCGCCGCCGGCGACAATGTGGACTTGGAAAAAGTGCGCTACCGCCGCATTATCATTATGACCGACGCCGATGTGGACGGCGCGCACATAAGCACGCTCCTTCTCACTTTCTTTTTCCGGATGACGCGCAAACTGCTGGAAGAAGGATGCATATACCTCGCGCAGCCGCCGCTGTACAAAGTGCGGCGCAAACAGCGCGAGCAGTTTTTGCTGGACGACAAAGCGCTCGCCGATTTTATGGCGCAAGCCGCTTTGGACGGCGCGCGCTATTATTCCGGCGAAAGTAATGGCGCCGATGACGGTGCCGACAACGCCGACACCGACGGCAAAAAAAGCGAAAGAAAGACAACTGAAAAAAAGAAAGCGAACGGCGAAGACACCGTTCTCGCCGCGCGCGCGCGCGCTTGGCGCTTGGCGAAAAATGTGATTGACAACTACGGCCGCGCGATGGACGAAAACGCGTTGACGGCGATGCTCCTCCTGCCCGAAGGTTTGAATCTGGAAAGCAAAAGCGACGCCGAAGCCAGCGCGAAACAACTGACCGAAGCGATGCGCGCGCTCGCAAAACTGCAGGAAAAGAAAAACGAAAACCCCTTTTCCATTGTTGCGGAAAGGGACGAAGCGCACGGCGAATGGTTCTTGCACGGCAAGCGCGAAACCCCGGCGCGCACGGTGGAATTCCGCGTCAACAACCGTTTTCTGGACAGCGACGGTTACGAAGCGCTGCAAAAAGCGGCGAACGAATTGTCCGGGGTGTTCGCGCAACCGGCGACGGTAACGCGCCCTTCCGGAAACAAAACCGCGTCGCATCGCGCCGCTTGTTTTTCGGATGCGATGGAATGGCTGCAGGAGCAGGCGCGCGCCGAAACCGGCTTGCAGCGCTTTAAGGGGCTCGGCGAAATGAACCCCGAACAATTGTGGACGACTACAATGGACCCGAAAAAGCGCCGCCTTTTGCAAGTGCGGCTGGAAGACGCCGAAGAAGCCGACCGCGTTTTTTCCATGCTGATGGGCGATGTCGTCGCCAAGCGCAAAGAATTCATCGGCGCAAACGCCAAATCCGTCGCCAACCTTGACATCTGAAACCGCATCTCCCCCCGCCGGGCAGAAAACGCTCGTCATTGCCGAAAAGCCCTCGGTCGCCGCCGACATCGCGCGCGCCCTCGGCGGAATGCAAAAGAAAAAGGACTTCTTTGAGGGCGGCGAATATGTCGTCAGTTCCGCCATCGGGCATTTGCTGGAAATGACCGCGCCCGAAAAGTTTGAGGCAAAACGCGGAAAGTGGACGCTCGCAAACCTGCCGGTGCTGCCCGATTATTTTGACCTCCGCCCCGTGGAGAAAACCGAGTCGCGCCTGAAACTGCTGGAACGCCTGTACCGAAGGCGCGACATCGCCGCCATCGTCAACGCCTGCGACGCCGGGCGCGAGGGCGAGCTCATTTTTCACAACATCGCCCGCTACATCACCGCCGGGAAAAAAACCGCAAAGCCCGTCAGCCGCCTGTGGCTGAGCTCAATGACCCCCGCCGCAATACGCGAAGGATTCGCAAATTTGTGCCCGGCGGACGGCGGCGATGCAAAACAAAAAAACCGCCGCGCGCCAAACATCCCCGCGTTGCGCGCCGCCGCATTAAGCCGCGCCGAAGCCGATTGGTTGGTCGGCATAAACGCCACCCGTGCGATGACCGCGCTCAACTCCGGGCAGGGCGGATTCTTTCTCACCACAGTCGGGCGCGTGCAAACTCCGACGCTCGCGCTGATAGTTTCGCGCGAAAAAGAAATACGCGCGTTCGTCGTGCAGAATTATTGGGAAGCGCGCGCAATTTTCAAAGCCGCCGCCGGAGAATACGAAGGCGTTTATGTGCAGCCCGGCATTGACAAAAAACCCGAGCGCGTTTTTGAGAAAACGCTCGCCGAAAAAGTTTGCGCCGAATGCGAAGGCAAAACCGGCGTCGCGAAAGAAAAGAAAAAGCCGCAAAGCGAAATCGCCCCGCCGCTTTTTGACCTCACGAGTTTGCAGCGCGAAGCAAACGCCCGTCACGGTTTGCCGGCGAAAGTAACGCTGGCGGCGGCGCAGGCGCTTTACGAAAAACACAAAGCCGTCACTTATCCGCGCACCGATTCCAAAAACCTGCCCGAAGATTATCCCCCCGTCGTCGCAAAAGCGCTCGCAGCCGTCGCCGAAAGCGGCGGCGACGATGCGAAGTTCGCCAAAACCGTTTTGGAAAACAACTGGGCGCGCGGCGGAAACAGGCGCATATACAACAACGCCAAAGTGTCCGACCACTTCGCAATCATCCCCACCGGCGCGCAGCCGAAACCGTCGTGGCGCGAAACCGAAGCGAAAGTTTACAAACTGATATTGCGCCGCTTTCTCGCGGTGTGGTATCCGCCGGCAAAATACGAAGTAACCGAGCGGGCGACGACAGTCGGCGAGCACCGCTTTGAAACAAAAGGGCGCGTTTTGCTGGAAGCCGGCTGGCGCGAAGTCGGCGGAGTCGCAAAAGGAAAAGACGCGCCGATTGCGCCGGTCACAGAGGGCGAGACCGTCGCCGTGCGCGAAATCCATTGCGAAGAAAAACAAACCAAGCCGCCGCCGAGATACACCGAGGCGACGCTCCTCTCCGCGATGGAAAGCGCCGGCAAATTTGTGGAAGAAGAAGAACTGCGCGAGGCAATGCGCGAGCGCGGACTGGGAACGCCGGCGACGCGCGCCTCCATCATTGAGGAATTGCTGCGCCGCGAATACATCGTGCGCGACCGGCGCGACTTGCTGCCGACGCGAAAAGCCGACGACCTGATGGAGCAGTTGCGCCGGCTCAAAATAGAATCGCTCACACTGCCGGCGATGACCGGCGAATGGGAATACAAACTGCGCCAGATAGAGCGCGCCGAAAGAAAGCGGGAGACGCTAATGGACGAAATACGAAAACTCAGCGGCGACATCGTCGACGCGGCAAAAAGCGGCGACGCCGAAAAACCGCCCGAAGAATGCGAAACGCTCGCCGCGCCCTGCCCGGCCTGCGGCGCCGCCGTGCGCGAAACCGGAAAAGGATTCGCATGCGAATCCGAACCGTGCGGCTTTTTTCTCTGGCGCGTCCTCGCCGGAAGAAAGTGGGCGCCGGAGGAAATCTCCGAACTCATATCCAAAGGCGAACTGCCCGAAATCTCCGGCTTCCGCAGCAAAAAGGGGCGCGACTTTTCCGCCGCCGCCCGCTTGGAAAAAGGCGAAGACGGCAAACACAAAGTCGCCTTCGTTTTCGCAAACGATTCCGGCGCAAACGCGCAAACGCCCGAAGACATCGCCGCACAGCCCGAAGTCGGCGACTGCCCCAAGTGCGGGGCAAAAGTGCGAAACGCCGGAAACCGTTACTCCTGCGAGCGCGCCGGCGAATGCGACTTCTCCATCTACGGCCGCATCCTGCAGCAGGAACTCGCCCCCGAACAAATGAAAAAACTCCTCGGCGACGGCAAAACCGACTTCCTCAACGGCTTCGTCTCCAAAAAAACCGGCCGCCCTTTCAAAGCGCGCCTGACAATGGACCCCTCCGAAAAAACCGGCAAATTCAGTTTTGAATTCGCCCCCCGCCCCGGCGGAAGGAAATAACCCCGCAACGGCGCGAACGGTAACACCGATGCCGAACAACGAAGCCAATTTTAATTACGCGCTCGGCGAAGTTTTGCAGTGCCAGCGCCAAAGCTGGCGGGAGCGCGTGCAGGCGGAAATGAACGGCAGCATCGTCGGCGGGCCCGCCCGCGGGCGCGCCGACATTCTCATCTACCCCGACAATATGCAGCCCGTCGTCGTGGAATCCGCCTTTGAGGAAACCGCAAACATTGACGGCGACGCCATCGCCCGCCTCGGCAAAAAAGAAAGCCAGACAATGCGCGAGATAATGACCGCGGTCGCAGTGAAGATACCGTTGTCCGCCCGCGACATTCCGCGCGGCACCGAGGGAATGCGCGAATGGCTTTTGTCCGAAAGCGCAATATTGGAATACGCGATTTATTCCACCGCGCCGGGCGAGCAGGGGAAAGCCGGAGCCCCGCCTTTTGACATTCGCTATCCGGACGGCAAACCGAACAGCGGCTATCTTTGCGGCTCCCCCCGCGATTTGGCGAATCTGATAGAACTCGCCGCGACGCCCGATAAAAAAATAAAACAAGTCGCCTATCTCGCCGGCGGCGAAGTGCGCGGAATCGGCGCGCAAATGATGTCGGGGCTCAAACCGCAAATTCAAAACAAAATCGCCGACAAAGTCGGACAGCCGCCGGACGAACACGCGATGCGCGTCGCCGCTTGCGTCTGGCTGAACGCCCTCTCGCTGCACAGCAAACTCGCCTTCGCCCGCCCGGACGAAGTGGGAGCGCCCTCCCAATGCAAAACCCTGGGGCAAATCGCGCAAGCGTGGGAGGACATATTAAAAATAGATTACAAATCCGTCTTCCTCCCCGCCCGCGATTCCCTTATGCTGCTGGAAGGCAACGAGGCGCTGGCGAAAAATGTCCTTGACCGCTTGCGCAAACAAGTGGACGCCATCAACAGTTTGCAACTCGGCGGCGTCGCCGATGTCTCCTCCGATATGTTCCCCGAACTTGCGACCGACCGCAAAGTCACCGCGGCATATTACACAAAAATGGAAGTCGCCGAACTTCTCGCGGGGCTTGCTTTTAATTTAATCCCCGACGACGGGCGCGAACTCAAAATAGCCGATTTCGCCTGCGGCACCGGCGCGCTGCTGAAAGCGGCATACCGTCAGGTGCGCCGCCGCGCCGAACACAAAAAAACGAATATGAACGCCCTGCACAAAACATATATGGAAAAATGCTTGCACGGCGCCGATATCCAGCCGATAGCCGCCCATCTCACCGCGGCGGGACTCGCCGGAATGAACCCCGCCGCCGATTACGACAACTCCAATGTGATATGCGCCGACATCCGCGAAGGCAAAACCGGCTCGCTGGATTTGTTGAAAACGGAATCCTTGCGCGATTTGTTCGGCTCCTCCGCAAAAGGCGTCGACAAAACGGAATCGGATTTCTCCCCTGCCGACCGCACTTTTGACTTGTGCATAATGAACCCGCCCTATTCCCGCCCGCACGGCGGAAAAAAAATTTTCGGCGTGGAGGGAATGCCCGACTACAGCCGCAAACAATCCGTCGACAATTTAAACAAGGCGCTGCAAGGATCCTTCGCCAATATGAAGGCGGGGATGGCGTCCGCATTTTGTTATCTGGCGGACCGCAAACTGAAACCCGGCGGAGTGCTTGCCGCCGTGCTGCCGCTTTCGGCGGCGGGGCAGAACAGTTGGCGAAAATTTCGCGCGCACATCGCCGCAAACTACGAAAATATCACCGTCGTCGCAATGGCGGCGGAAACATTGCAAAGTTTTTCCGCCGAAACCGGAATGGGCGAGATGCTGATATGCGCGCGCAAAAACAACGGCGACGGGGAAAAAACCAGCGGCGAAGTAACATTTGTCAATTTAAACCGCCTGCCGCGCGAATTTGTGGAAGCGAACGAAACCGCGCGCGCCCTGCGTGGCGTGAAAGCAGAGGGCGAATTAAAAGTCGGCGAATATATTTTTGCGACATGCGTCAAATTGCACCCCCAAAAAGGGGAATCATGGGGTGGCGGCGGAATTAAGAACTATGAAACGGCGGAAATCGCCGTAAACATTACCGAAGGGATGCTAAAAAATCCCGGACTTGTCGGCGAATTCAAATTCGCCGCGCCGCCGGCCTCGCTTGTTTCGCATGCCGGCATTGGCCCTTCGCACGATAAGATTGGCCATCCGACCGGCGGCGACGGCAGGGGCGCATTTGCTTTTCGCGAATTGCGGCGTGTTGACAAAGTTAATTTGTCCCTGTGGAAAGCCGACCGCAAAAAGCAAACGCGGTTGCTTTGCGCGCCAACGCACCGCGGGTGTTTGGTTTCCGGGCGGGAAGAATTGGCGGCGCGCATGATGAAAAAACAGTCCACTTTGTTTTTGTCCCGCAACTTTCGCATGACATCGCAAAAACTCGCCGCCGCAATGACGGAAAAACCGTGCATGGGCGGCAGCGCGTGGAACGCGCTGCAATGTCCGAAAAAAGCGCGCGCCGCCTATTGTTTGTGGTTCAACAGTTTGCCGGGATTGATGGTGCGATGGTGGTGCGGCGGGCGGCAGCATCCCGGGCGCGCGCGAATGCAGTTAGGCGACCTCGCGCAGTTGCCCTGCCCCGCCTTTTCCGGCAAAAGCCCGGTGGCGAAGCGCGCCGTAAAAATCGCGAACAAGGAATTTCCGCGCTTGGCAAAATTGACTTTGATGCCCTGCAGTTTTGCGTGGCGCGACAAGAACCGCGCGGAAATAGACCGCGTCGTTTTGCAAATGCTGAAAATAACAATGCCGGAAGAAAACATCCAGATACTGCGCGAGCAGTGGTGCCGCGAACCGTCCGTGCACGGCGGCAACAAAAAAATACTGGAAACGCTGCACGCCGACAAACTGATATAACGCGGCGGCAAAAGCGCGAAAAGAAAACAATGCGGGCGGCAAAAACAATCGCGGCGGCGGCGGCAATAACCGTCGCCGCATTGACAACGGTCGCGGCGGCTTTCGCCGAAGCCGAATCGCAAAAGATAACCGTGCAAATCGCCGGAAAAAACATCATTGCGGAAGTGGCCGAAACCGAATCACAGCGCGCGCGCGGATTGTCGGAAAGAAAAACCCTGCCGGAAAACGCCGGAATGCTTTTTGTTTACAAAAAACCGCGAACCATCTGCCTCTGGATGAAGAACACGCACATTCCTTTGGAGGCGCTTTTCCTGAACGCCAAAGGAAAAATAATAAACGCCGCCCAAATGCGCCCGAACACAACCGCCCCCCACTGCTCCGCCGCCCCCGCCCTCTACGCCCTGGAACTCCCCTCCAATTGGCGCCAAAAAAACAAAGCCCAAACCGCCCCCCGCATAATTCTCCCCCTCCCGCCACAATAACATCACAAGCCGTAAAAAACCGTCTTATTACACTGCTCCGGCGGTGTTAACGGGACTGACAATAGCGGGCGTTCCCGCCCGCTCTTGCTTATTCCCCGAGGCGGATTATGGTTGCGCCGGGTTGGTCGGGGATGTAGCGCCAGGGGTCTATTACTACGGAGCCGGGCGGGAATTGCATTTCGGCGAAGGCGGCGTGTTTGGTGCCGATTAAAAAACACGAAGGCGCGAAAGCCGGCGGCGTTTCGCCGTCCGTGTGCGGATCCCACATTTCGCATTTTTCGCCGCGCTCCAGCAGCAGCGAATGCAAAAGCCGCGAGGGGCTGCCGACGGTGATGTTTGTTTCCGGCTTGAACGATTTTCCCAAAATCACTTTCGGCAAATCGTAGCCCGCCATCAGTTCCGCCAGCCATTCGGTTTGTTTTTCGCGCGCCAGCATCAGCGATTCAAAGAAATCAAAGCTCAGCCCCAGTTCGCGCGCCAGCCACGAAAGCGCGATGTTGTCGCGCGGGTGGCAGCCGCCGCCGTCGCCCATTCCGCCGCGCAAATACATCGGGCTGACGACGCGCTTTTTCGCCAGCGCCATCGCGTCCGAAACCGCGTCTATGTTCGCGCCGGTTTTGTGGCATATTTCCATCATCGCGTTCGCAAAAACAATCTTCATGCTGATGAAAGTGTTGTACGCCACTTTCGCGAGTTCCGCGCTCGCTATCGTCGTTTCAAAAACCGGCGCGCCGTGTATCGTCGCGTAAAACCCGCGCAGGGTTTTCGCCGCGCCTTTGTCGTCGGCGCCGAGCAAAACGAATTCCGGGCGCAAAAAATCGTCCATCGTCGTTCCCATTGCGATAAAAAACGGGTTGTAACAAAGTTTGACATGCGCATTCAGCAGCGGGCGGATTTCGCGCTCCACGGTGCCGGGCAGGACGGTGGATATGATGACGACTATTTTCTCCGCGCCCTGCCGCGCGATTTCTTCGGCGAGCGACCGCATCCCCGCTTTCAGGTGCGAATAATCAAAATTGGCGCGCTCCTCCGGCAGACGCGAGACGCCCTCGTAGCCGGGCTCGTGCGGCGTTTGGATGGGGACGAAAACAAAATCGGATTCGGCGACAAGCGCCGGCAATTCCACCAGCCGCAGTTTGCTTTTTTGCAGCGCCTCCCGCGCGCCTTCTTCGCGGTAGGGCATTTTGCGCGCGCGGATGTTCGCCCGCACCGTTTCGCTGATGTCGCAGCCGGCGACATTGTGCCCGCGCAGTTCCGCCGCAAGCGCGCAAGGCAAGCCGAGTTTGCCCAGCCCCATAAATCCGATGTTCATTGTTTTTCCCTTTCCGTGCATTGTTTAATGCGCGCCAGCAATTTTTCCGCGTCGGCAATTCTTTGCGGCTCCGTTTGTTGGTACATTTCATCAACGCCGTCTTCGCGGTGGCGGCGCAACCGTTCGCGGTAGGTAGCGTCTTTTGTGCCCTTGCCAACGGCAAAATGCATGTGTTCGGTGTATATTTCGGGCGCGTAGATTTTCCGCCCGACCCGTTCGGCGACTTCGTTTAACCAAGTATCGTTGTAATCCGATGAAAACAGCGGCGGCACCACATAACCGACGGCGCGCGTCCATTCGCGGTGAATAAAACCGTGCGTGCCGAGTTTTTCATCCTGTATGCCGTCGCGCCCGTAGACAAAAGCGATGCGGTCGTCAAACGCTGACATTTTTTCCGCAACGACGGCGTCCCATCCGCGGGAACGAAAAATAATGTCGTCGCCGCAATGCATAAATATTTCGCCGCGCGCGATTTCGGCGGCGGCGTTCCAGCATTTGCTGAGTATCATTCTCCCCCCGACGACGGCGCGCACCTGTTCCGCCCGCACCGCCGCCGCGAGACGCAGCCCGCATATGCCGGCGACATCGTCGTTATCCAAATAGAAAACGACCTCCACAGTTTCCGGGTTCGCCGCCGTTTCCACGGCAGAACGCCACATGCGCGCCATTTCTTTCGGGCGGGCGCGGGTCGGGCAAAGCAGCGAGACCTTTATCCCCCCGGACGGTTCCGCGCCGGGTTTTGTTCCCAACGCGCGGGTAACATGCGCAAAAACGGACAACTCCGCACACTTGGCGCGAAACCCCCGAATCGGCTCGCGCCAATACTCCGCCAACAGCCGCGAACCCGCGCCTTTCTTTTTCATCGCGGCGGAATTATATCACCGCGCAATTGAAGCCCCGTCGGGGGCGGCCGGATGTAACACAGGGCGACGCCCTGTGTGTGCGGATATTAAAATCAAGCCCTGTAAGGGCGGCCGAGCGGAAAACGCCGGAAAACCGCGTTATCATTGTTTTCGGCCGCCCTTACAGGGCTGGACGGCTTTGTTGCCGTTGTCACAGGGCGTCGCCCTGTGCTACATCCGGCCGCCCCTGCGGGGCTTTTCCAAGCCCGTTTGGAAATTTTGGCATTTTGTGGTATAATTGCAAAAACAAAGGAGGAAATATGTCCCCGGAAACACTGAAAATGAAGAAAATTTTTGAACGGACAAATGGGCGTTGTCATTTGTGTCGGCGTGAATTGTCGTTTGGCGATTACGGCAGTCCGGACGGTTGGGAAAGAGAACATTCCAAACCCCGCTCCAAGGGCGGCACAAACCATCTTAACAACCTTTACCCCGCTTGTGTTTCGTGCAACCGGCAAAAGGGCAACCGCTCCAATGCAAGCGTCCGCAGCAAGCACGGTTACACCAAACCCCCGATGTCAAAACGGCAACGCCGGAAGCGGGCGCGAATAACCATTCCCGTTTGCGCCATAGTTGGCGCTCGGATTGGCGCGTCGGCGGGATTCCCGGGATTTGTGGCCGGCGGGGTTATTGGCGGAATTGTTGGCTGGGTAATTTCTGGCGACTCCGACGATTAATCGTCATTCCAGCGAAAGCTGGAATCCATACAATCCTTCCTGTCCTGTTGTCGTTGCGGGGATTCCTTTTCCCCCGGCCCCGTATGGATTCCCGCTTTCGCGGGAATGACAGTTATCTCATTCCGCGGCGAAAAGCCCTTCGGCGAGGAGGACGAAATCCACTCTTTTGTCGTTGAGGGCGCGCAGGCATTCTTCCGGTTTGTAGACAATCGGCTCTTCGTGCGCGTTGAAACTCGTGTTGATTAAAACCGGCAGTCCCGTCAGCGCTTTAAACTCGCGCAAAACTTCCGCATAGACCGCAAAAGAATCGCCGCCGATGATTTGCGGACGGGCGGTGCCGTCGACATGCGTTACCGCCGGTATTTTTTCGCGCCATTGCTCCCGCACGGGGCAGGTTACCGTCATAAAATTCGCGGCATAGCGAATCGCGGGGGACATATCAAAAACCTCGCCGGCGTCTTCGGCCAAAACATACGGCGCGAAGGGCATAAACTCGGTGCGCCGCAGCCGTTCGTTAAGAACGCGGTTAATGTCGGCGTCCGCCGGGTTTGCGAGAATGCTGCGCGCGCCGAGGGCGCGGGGGCCGAATTCCATTCTGCCGCAGTAAATGGCGACGACTTTGCCTTCCGCTATTTTTTGCGCGGCGGCGCGGGGCGCGTTTTCTTTTTTTGCAATCTTTTTTGCGCGGCGCGAAAACAACTCGGCGACTTCGGCGTCAAACTCCCCGCCCCAGAGAACATTATGCAGGCGCCGCCTTTGGCTTCGCCATTTTTCGCACCCGTCGCGGCGCAGCAAAAAATCATAAACGCCGCCGACGGCGATGCCTTCGTCGCCCATTCCGGGAAAAACAAATATCTCGCGCACGCCGGGCAGTTCGGCGGCGCGGCGGTTGAGCGCGACATTGGAAAAAACGCCGCCGGCGAGGCCGATTGTTTCGGCGCCCGTTTTTTTCAGATGCGCCGTCAGCGCAGAAAGAATCGTTTCCTCCAAAAATTTTTGCACCGATGCGGCGGCGTCTTCCGGCTTAACCGATTTTCCGATTTTGGCAATTCGCCGCTCCATTTCTTTTTCGGAACGAAAGGTTGTTTCCACTGCGCCTTCACCGCTTACGGAAAAATGCCGGGCAATGTCTTCATAAACCGAAGGCGAACCGTAAGCGGCGAGTCCGGTAAGTTTGCCTTCGTGACGGTTGCGCTTGAATCCGAGCGCCTCGGTCATTGCGGCGTAAACCAGCCCGACGCTTTGGGCGGAAAATGCGGAATGCGAAAGCAGTTCGCCGTAATCGCCGAAGAGTTTTTGAAGTTCGCCGTCTTTGTAATGCCATGCGGAATAAAAGGAGGAATCGCCGCCGCCGTCGGCCGTGTATATCAGCGCGTTTTCCCAGTCGGTAAAAAAGAGCGCGCTGAGCGCGTGCGCGCGGTGGTGGTTGTAATCGGCGAGCGGTATGTTTTCCGGCAGTCCGTGCATGCGCAAAAACACATCGCTTCGGAAAAAGCGCGAAATGTCCGTCGTTTGCCTTTTCACCATTTGCGAGCTCAGCAGGGATTTTTTCTTTTTGCCGAAAAGCCGCGCGCGGACGGCGTCGCGCAAACGCCGCAGCGGATGCCAGCGAAAACATTCGGCGGGCAGCGCGCCGCGGCTGATAAGAACCTGCCCGATGTCGGAAGGGCGCGCGCCGGCGATTCGCAGCGCTTCCGCGACCGTCTTCGGCATAAGCGAACCTTCGGGCTGAAAGCCGCCGTCCGTTTTTATGCGGGTGATTCGCTCGCGCTGTATCGCGGAAAGAATGCGGTAGTCATCGGCGACGACGGCGCTGTTGTCGTGAAACCCCGTGCTGAGCGAAAGAATAATCATCGCGCGTCTTTTAATCCCCCGTCAAAGACGGAAAATCCGGTTTATGTTTTCATTCTGCGAAAAAGCCGGGATGCGGCTTTTTGATGCTGAACCCCGCCGGCGGCGCCAGCGGCTTGCCCTTGGCGCGCTTTAAGAGAATTGTCCGCGCATCCACCCTGAGCAGCCCCTTGTCCGTCGTGAAAAGCGCGACGGCTTTCGCGACAATGGCGGTTACGAGATGAACGGCGTCGACGGGTTTGAGGCGCGCCGCTTCGCCCAAGTGAGCGGCCCGGAGCGCTATTTGCGCATCCACTGCAATGACGGCGGGATTGTATCCCCTTGCGCAAAGGGCGTCAAATTTTTCGCGCTGTTTTTCGTTCAGTTTGCGGACTTCCGCAAGCGCCATCGCCGAAAGAACAAAGCGGCATTTATTCGCCTTTACCGCTTCAATCAATTTGCTCATCCCCCCGGCAACTTCCGGAGGGTGCTGGCGCTCTTCCGGCGGCTTGAGCCACTCAATCAAACAGCCGGAATCTGCGGCGTAAATTTTCCGGTCAGGTACCATTTTTTACTCTCCGCGAATTTCGCGGAGGTAATCCTCGGTTTTCATTCCTCCGGTCAAGCCCGGAAAAGCGCCCTCAAATTCCGACAACTGCGGGGTGTCGGCATCAAAGACATCAAAATCCCCTTCTTCCTCCACTTCAATTTTATGGGGGAAAAAGGAATTCGGGCGGTATTCCCCCATTCCGCGCACCGCCGCAATTTTGTCCACCGCGCTGATGGCAAGATTCTTCAATTCGCGGCGAACCAGACAAATCACATCATCGCCGATTTGCGGATGCAGCACCATCCGTATTTTTTTGCTTTCCCCGCCGCGCAAATCCAACAGTTCGGCAATGCCGGAAACGGCGGCGTGGCGGCAAACATCAAGCGCGCGCGCTTCTTTGACTTTCGCCGCGAATTTTGCGTTTATGTCAATCCGGCCCGCGCCGTCAAATCCCAAACGGAAAAAACGCAGACGCCCGCCCTCGGAGGGCCTGACCATTTTTTCCATCGCCGCTATCATGCGGTCGGAAACATCATCGGCTTTGCCCCCGGCGACATCGCGCAAAGCGGCGCAAACGCCCGAAACGCCGCCGGAAAAATCCGGAAACAGCATCGCCGCGCCCGGCGAGCGGACAATTTCCATCTTCATCGGACTCCTGCGGGAGATGCTGCCGACGCAAAAATCGGGAAGTTTCTCGCCCTCTCCCTCCTTGTCCGCCTGCCGCAACAATCCCCGCACATTCTGAACGACGGTTTCCAAATCGCGCAAAAGAATAACGCCGCCGGCGCCGTCCATTTCCACGACGAGCCGTTCCTGTTTGCCGGCTTCTTTTTGTTGTTTTGCCATTTTTCTTTCGCCCCCGGACTATTCTAACACTTGCGCCCGGTTTTGATGCGCGCGCTATTTGCGCCGCGGTAGGCCGGATTTTATTAGCGCGGCGAGAGTGTCGGCGTATTTTTTTGGGGCGAACATTTCGCGGGCGGCTGCGGTTATTTTTTGTTTGTCATAACGGTTTTCGCGCACTTCTTTCATTGCTTGGAAAACATTCTCTTCGCCGAATCCCCCGGCGAGCGCGCCGTTTTCTTCGCCGATGATTTCCGCCGCGACGCCCGTCGGGGTTGCCGCGCAGGGCAGGCCGGAGACGAGCGCTTCCGCAAGCGAAAGATTAAAAGTTTCGTGCTTGCTCGCCGAGACATATCCGTTGGCACGGCGCAAATCTTCGGCGAGATCCTTTCTGCCGCGCGCGCCGAAAAACTCCACGCGTTCGGCGATTCCTTTTTCTTTCGCAAGCCGCCGCAGTTTCGGCAACAGCGCGCCTTCGCCGGCGATTTGTAATTTGCAATTCGCGTCCGGAAAGCGGGCGAATGCGGCGATGACGGTTTCGTGCCCCTTGTCCGCTTCCAGCCGCCCGGTGCTGTGAAAGACAAACTCGTTATCGTTTCCGCCCGCCGATGACGGCAACGATGGCAACGACACCGGTTCAAAAAAAACGGGCGCGACCGGATTATGCAGGACGGTCGCATCGGGGCAAACTTTCGCCATTTGTTTGCGCAGGAAATCGCTGACCGCCGCCGTGAAGATTGCGCCGGAAAACAAATTCCGCAGGCGCCGCCGTTCCCAAAAACCGAAAGGCGAAAAAAAGCGCGCGGAATGTTCCACGACAAAATAGGGAACGCCGCCCGCCGCCGACAAACTCTGCGCGGCGGCGGCGGCGTTTCCGCGCGCGCTTTGCACCCACAAAACATCGGGGCTGCCGTTTTTCTCGCGGTATTTGCGCCAAAACCCCCGCGCCGATTCCGCAGCCGCCGCTCGCCTCCCGCGCAGCCAGCGCAAGCGGCAGTCGCGCCAAACTTCGCCGCCGCCTTCGCCGGAAACTTCCAGCCCGCGCCGCGAAGGCAAACGCCGCCGCCGCCGCCATTCGCCAAAAGCGCTGACGATGCGGGGGCTGAAAATATTGACGCGGCACCCGCCAAACTCGCGCATAATCCGCGCCTGCTCCAAAAAGAAAACGCCGCTCGCCGAAAGCGCCTCCCCGCCGCCGGCAAGCCATCCGGGAATCATCAAAATATGCATTCGCGCCCTATTCTAATTTAATTCCCTTGACAAGCGTCGGGAGCAAACAAAAGCGGCAGCCGTTCGCTCCACAAAAATCGTTGCGCTTTTTTGCGGGCGCGCGCGGACATTTCGCGGCGGAGGGATTCGTCGGAAAGCATTCGCAAAAGCGCGCGGCGCACCGATTCTCTGTCGCCTTCGCAAAGCAGCCCGGTTTTGCCGTCCTCCACCGCTTCCGCCGCGCCGCCGCTGCGCCCGGCGACGGCGGGCAAACCCCAAAAAGCCGCTTCCAAAAAGACCAGCCCGAAACCTTCCATATCGCCGCCCTCGGCGCGCGCGGGCAAGACAAAAACATCGGCGCTTTCGTAGAGCGCCGATTTTTGCGCGTCGCCCACTGTCCCCGCAAAAACCGCCGCGCCGCCCAGCCCCAGCCGCGCCGCCAGTCCGCGCAGCTTTTCGCCTTCTTCGCCCTCGCCGGCGACGACGCAGCGCAGCGAAGGAAATCCCCCCGCAACAAGCGCCGCCGCCGCGCGCAAAAACTCGTCCGTCCCCTTGCGCGCGCTCAGCCGCCCCACCGTCAAAAGGCGCGGCGAAGAGTCCCCCCACAACTTCGCCGCCCACTCGCGCTCGCCATCGCCGGGAATCGCCGGGGACGCTATCGCCGGATGCCAAACGCGCGCGCGCGAAACATCCACGCCGCATTCGCCCATGCGCGCGCGCGTCGCCGCCGAAACCGCAAAAACGCGGTTTGCCTTCGCCAGCGCCGCCGTTATCCGCCGCAGTTTTTCCGCCGCGGGCGCGGGCGGATACTCGCTGCCGTGCGCGAAGACCGTCACCGCCGGAGCGGGTGCGGGCAGCGGCGGCAAGTGTTCCAAACTTTTCCAACTGTCGCAAAAGACATGCGCGAAAGCGGCGGACGACACAATCCGCGCCGCCGCCCGCCCCTTGCGCCGCCGCCGAAAAAACTTTATCCCGCCGAAACGCCGCACGGTAACTCCGTCGGCATTGTCATCGTTGTCGTCATCGGCGGCGGGGTGGGCGTCGGCGAAAACAGTAACTGTTGCTCCCGCCGCCGCAAGCGCGTCGGCAAGTCCCCCCATCAAGTTTTCAATCCCCCCGACCGTCGGCGGAAAGCACTGAGTGAGTAAGAGGATTTGGTTGCCCCCCCCCCAACCCCCCCATCGGAGATGGGGGGGGGGTTAAAAATTCCATCGGAGATGGGGACTCTGGGGGTTCTGGGGGGACTGTGCCGATGTGGCGGTATTGGGCTTTGCAGGAGGGGGTGTTGGCGGTGCCGCCG
>JAHRAH010000025.1 GCA_020027345.1 Gammaproteobacteria bacterium
CGGCGCCCTCGCCGGTTTTGGCGCTGACGCGCACGGCGCCGCTTGCGCTGATGCCGGTCATCGCTTCCACTTCGGCGGCGGCGGCTTCGGGGTCGGCGGCGGGGAGGTCGGTCTTGTTCAACACCGGGATAATCGTCAGTCCCTGCGCCGAGGCGACGCCGCAGTTTGCGATGGTCTGCGCCTGCACGCCCTGGCTGGAATCCACGACCAGCAGCGCGCCCTCGCAGGCGGCGAGCGAACGCGAAACCTCGTAGGAAAAATCCACATGCCCCGGCGTGTCTATCAGGTTGAGCGCGTACTCGCGCCCGTCGGCGCAATAGCGCAGCGCCGCCGTTTGCGATTTGATGGTGATGCCGCGCTCGCGCTCCAGCTCCATCGTGTCCAAGACCTGCGCTTTCATCTCCCGCTCGGGCAGCCCGCCCAGCCGCCGAATCAGCAAATCCGCCAGCGTCGTCTTGCCGTGATCAATGTGCGCAATAATGGAAAAATTGCGAATCGCATCCATATCCCCCCCAAATTATACGCCCCTTTGCGTTTGCGATTTTCTTCCGGGGATGTGTTGACGGGAATGACGCGCTTTTTTGATTTGCTGGATTCCCGCCTTTTGGAGAAGTGCGGGAATGACGCATGGGAAGCGCGCGCTTTTTTAATTTGCTGGATTCCCGCTTTTTGGAAGAGTGCGGGAATGACGCGCACGGGGGGACGATGACGCGGGCGGGGGGCGGTTTTTTTGCGTGGTGTATTATGATTCCTTTCGGCGCGGACGATGATCACTCAGGAGTTGGAAGCCAGCATACACTACGCCCGCCGCGACGCCGCGCGGCGCGGGCTGGCGACGCTCACGGTGGAACACCTCGCCCTCGCGCTTTTGGAAAACCCGGCGGTGCGTTCTTTCCTCAGCAGCAGCCGCGCCGATGTGGAGTTGCTGCGCAAGAATCTCTCGCATTTCCTGCGCGCGAAGGTCCCCCGCGGGCAGCAGCCGCCTTCGCCGAGCGAGGGCTTTCAGCGCGTCCTCCGCCGCGCCCTGCAAAACGGCAAGACGCGCGAGCGCATCACCGGCGTGCATGTCCTCGCCGCCATTTTTTCCGAGCCCGATTCCTTCGCCGCCTACTATATGAAGAAAAGCGGAATAGAGCGCCTGACCGTCATCGCCCATCTCGCCGACGGCGGCGCCGAAGCCGAAACCGAAGCGTCCCCCGCGCAAACCGCCCTCGGCGAAGGCGAAGGCGAAAACGAAACCGAATGGGTCGCGCTCGCCCGGCGCGGACTGTTGGAAGCGCCCTTCGGCAGGCGCGCGGAGACCGACGCCCTGATGCGCATTCTCGCGCGCAAATACAAAAACAACCCGCTCCTCGTCGGCTTGCCCGGCGTCGGCAAGACCGCCGTCGTGCGCGCGCTCGCGCACCGCTTTGCCGCCGGCGACGCGCCCGATGCCTTCGCCGCCGCGCGCATCGTCCCCGCCGCGATGGGCGAGATGATCGCCGGAACCAAATACCGCGGCGACTTTGAACAGCGCCTGCGCAACCTGCTGGACATCTGCCGCAAGCGCCCCGGCACCGTTCTCTTCATTGACGAAATCCACACTCTCGCCGGCGCCGGGGCAGTCAGCGGCGGCGCGCTGGACGCCGCGAACATCGTCAAGCCGATGCTGGACGACGACGCCCTGCGCTGCATCGGCGCGACGACCGAGACCGATTACGCGCGCATTTTTGAACGGGACTCCGCGCTCTCCCGCCGATTTCAGAAGACCGTCGTCGCCGAACCGCAAGGCGAAGAATTGCGCGCAATGCTGGACGGCGCGCAAAAACGGCTGGCGCAACACCACCGTTTGCAATACGAAGCCGGCGCGGTGGAGGAGACCGTTCGGCTGGCAAAACGCTTTCTGCCGGCGCGCAACTTCCCCGACAAGGGCATTGACATTCTGGACGACGCCGCCGCCCGCCGCCGACTGAGCGCGGCAACGAACGGCAACAGTCCCTCCGGCGGCAACAACGACAACAGTCCCTCCGGCGGCAACAACGATAGCAAAGTTAAAACAGTCCGCCGCGAGGACATTGCCGACGCCGTCGCCGACGCGGCCGGTTTGCCTTCGTCGGTCGTCCGCGCCGACGAAAAAAAGCGCCTCGCGGAGTTGGAGGAAAAACTGGGCGAGCGCGTTTTGGACCAGCCCGAAGCGGTGCGGCGGCTTTGCGGCGCGGTTTTGCGCGCGCGGCTGGGCTACCACGACGGCAAACGCGCGGCGGGCGCTTTTTTGTTCGCCGGCCCGACCGGCGTCGGCAAGACGGAGACGGCGCGGCAGCTCGCGGATTTGCTGGCGCTGCCGCTTTTGCGTTACGACATGTCGGAATATATGGAGGCGCATTCGGCCGCGAAACTCATCGGCGCGCCGCCCGGCTATGTCGGCTACGAAGAACGCGGGCGGCTGACCGGCGACATAGCCGCGCATCCGGGGGCGGTCGTGCTGTTTGACGAGATTGACAAGGCGCACCCCGATGTGCTGGGCGTGCTGCTGCAGATAATGGATTACGCCGCGCTCACCGACTCCGGCGGGCGGCGCGCGGATTTCTCGCACGCCTTGATTGTGCTGACGACCAACGCCGGCGCGCGCGAATGGCAAAAAAGCGAAGCCGGTTACGCCCGCGCCGATTCCGCGGCGGCGGCGGAGGACGCAATCGCGCGGCTGTGCGCGCCGGAGTTTCTGAACCGGCTGGACGCCGTCGTGCGCTTTCGCCCGCTGCCGGCGAAGACCGTGCAAAAAATACTGGGGCGGCAACTGCGCGAGATGCTCGCCGAAATCAGGAAGAACAAAGGAATGCGCGTGACCGTCTCCGCCGCGCTGCGAAAGAGTTTGCGCGCCGACGGCTTTTCCCCCAAAGAAGGCGCGCGCCCCCTGCAGCGCCTGCTCCGCGAACGCGTTCTGGAACCCCTCGCCCAAGCCGAAGCCAACAACGCCCTCCCCAAAACCTGCCTGCTGGACTGGCAAAACAACGCCGTCACCATAAACAACCAACCACCCCCGGCAAACAAATGACCCCCCCCCCGTCATTCCGGCGAAAGCGGGAATCCAGACGGGGTTTGTTTTTTCCGATGGATTGCGGACGGCGAAAGATTTGGCTTTTTCGCCGGCCTCGTATGGATTCCCGCTTTCGTGTTGGGTTCCGCATTGTTGTGTTGGTTTTGCGGGAGTTCCACGGGGGCTTTCCAGCCGAGGCGTTTTTGCCTTGTGTGGTTATAGGCGAACACCACCCG
>JAHRAH010000026.1 GCA_020027345.1 Gammaproteobacteria bacterium
CCGTCCCCATCGGCAGATGGGGACGGCAAACTCCGGGGGGGTGGAGGGAGTCCGTAAAACAACGATTAACCCCAACAGTCACGGACGCCCTCCACCCCCCCGGAGCATTCCCCGCCGACTTCGCGTCGGCGAATGCTCCGACCCCCCCCCGCAAGCGGCGGGGGGTATAGAAACGGTTAGGCCGAGCGGTAGAGTTTTGTCATTACGAATTCGTTGTGGCGGAGGGCTTCGGCGGCGGTTAATCTGCCGTTGGCGGTTTGCAGAATCATTTCTATCAGCGCGTCGCCGGCTTCGCTTATTGTCATTTCGCGGCGCAGCACGCCGGAGACATCCACATCTATGTGTTCCGCCATTGTCCTTGCGGTGCGGGGGTTTGCCGTGAGTTTGACGACCGGCGCAATCGGATTGCCGACTACATTTCCCTGCCCGGTGGGGAATGCGTGCGCGACAAAACCCGCCGCGGCCATCAGCGTTATGCATTCGGCGGCGGCGGAGGAAGTGTCCATAAAATACAAACCGGCGCCTTTGTTCGGAGTTTCGGCGGGGGCGAGCGCGCCGATGTAGCGCGAACGCCTGCCGATTTTTTGCAAATTGCCGAGCGCTTTTTCCTCTATCGTGGTGAGCCCGCCTTCAATGTTTCCGCGCGTCGGCTGCGATTCGGAAAGGTCGGAGGTTTTGTGCGCTTCTATCACTTCGCTTTGGTAGGCGGAAAACATTCGCATAAACGCGTCGCCGGCTTTTTCGTTTGCGGCGCGCGCGCGGCAGAGATGTTCGGCGCCGGTGAGTTCGGAAGTTTCGCCGAAGACGCCGGTGCATCCGAGCGGCAGAAGTTTGTCGTACATATCGCCGACGGCGGGGCAGGAAGCGAGCCCGGTCGTGGTGTCGGATTCGCCGCACTTGCACGAAATCCAAAGTTCTCCGGCTTCGCATTCTTCGCGCGGGAGCGCAGTCGCGAAATGCACGAATTCTTTTGCTTTGCGCGCGGCGTCGGCGGCGGTTTGGATGTCGCCTTTTTGTTCTATGGAAAAGGCGGCGACCGGCTTTCCGGTTTTTGCGATTCCTTCGGCGACGCGCGCCGTCCAGCCCGGCTCAATGCCGACGACGACGGCGGCGGCGATGTTGGGGTTTGCGCCCGCGCCGATGATGGTGCGAAAATGCAATTCCAAATCCTCGCCGAACTGCAAACGCCCGTAAGAATGCGGCAGCGCCAAAGTCCCCGCGATGCGCGCGGCGACGGTTTCGCAAACTGCGTTGGAGATGTCGTCCACCGGCAAAATGGCGACATGATTGCGAATGCCGACGCGCCCGTTTTCGCGGCGCCAGCCGAAAAAGGTTTTTGTTTTCATTGTTTTGTTTTTTTGCTTTTTTGTTTTGCGGTTTTTGTTTTCGGTTACAGTTACCGTTGCGACCGTCATCGCAACCATTTTCGCCGCGTTACCGTTACCAGCGTTTGGTTTTTAGGTTGTGCGTGTGGACATGCCCGCCCTTGGCGACGGCTTTTGTGACGGCGCCGATATCTTCGCCGTATTTAATTGCGGCGTCGCCGGCGGCGAGTTCGGCGAGGGCGATTTTGTGCCCGAGGGGGACGCTATGCAATGCGGTCAGGCGAAAATCGGAATCGTCTTCGGTGACGACGCAAAGCATTTCGTCGCCGCCGCGCAAATCCTCGGCGACGACTACGCCGACATTGTCTTTTTTGTTGTGGACGAGCAGGTGCGGCGCGGACATACCGGCGCGATTATAACAAATGGGGGACTGTTGCGCGGCGGCTTTTTCCCCCGCTATGGGTTTGCAAAGGGCGGGGGACTGTTAGAATGACGGTATGACTGTCGCGGGTCGCCGGCGTTTTTTGTGGGGGACTGTCGCGCTGGTTGTTGCGCCGCTTGCGGACGCCGCGCCGAAGGCGGAGTTGTGGGAGAAGTGGGAGAAACACGATGCGTCGTCCACTCTTTCGCTGGACCATTCGGCGTGGGACGCCTTTCTGAAAAAGCATCTGCGCCCGGGCGGGGGAATAAACCGACTGGACTACGCCGCCATCGGCGAGGACGACAAGCGCGTGTTGCGCGGGTATTTGCAGGCGCTTTTTGATGCGCCGGTTTCTTCGCTGAGCCGCGGGGAGCAGCGCGCGTATTGGATTAATTTGTACAACGCGCTGACGGCGGATGTGGTGTTGGAGCATTATCCGGTGGAGAGCATTCGCGAGATTGACATTTCGCCGGGCTTTCTTTCGTCGGGTCCGTGGGGCAAGAAACTCGCGCGCGTGGAAGGCGAGGAACTCTCGCTGGACGACATAGAACACCGCATTCTGCGCCCGATCTGGCGGGACGCGCGGCTGCATTATGCGGTCAATTGCGCGTCGGTCGGCTGCCCGAATTTGATGACGGACGCCTTCACCGCCGGCAACACGGACGCGCTTTTGGAATCGGGGGCGCGCGATTTTGTCAACCACCCGCGCGGGGCGATGATTGACGAGGACGGCGAACTCGTGGTTTCCAGCATCTACCGCTGGTTCGCGGAGGATTTCGGCGGCGACGACCGCGGCGTGATAGAACACCTGCGCCAATACGCCGCCGCCGATTTGCGCGCGGCCCTGACCGAAGTGGAGACCGTCGCCGACGACCAATACGACTGGCGGCTGAACAGTCCCTGAGCCCCCCCCCGCCGGGGAACGGCAAAAAACAAAACGGCAAGCAGTCGTCCTTCCCGCAAAGGCGGTTCTTGTTGCGCCAAAGAAGGGGCGGCGCAACGGGAATCCCGCCTTCGGGCGCAAAGGGGCGTATAATTTGCGGGGGATATGGATGCGATTCGCAATTTTTCCATTATCGCGCACATTGATCACGGCAAGACGACGCTGGCGGATTTGCTGATTCGGCGGCTGGGGGGGCTGCCGGAGCGGGAGATGAAGGCGCAGGTGCTGGACACGATGGAACTGGAGCGCGAGCGCGGCATCACCATCAAATCGCAAACGGCCGCCCTGCGCTATTGCGCCGACGGGCGCGAGTACGCGCTCAACCTGATAGACACGCCCGGGCATGTGGATTTCTCCTACGAGGTTTCGCGTTCGCTCGCCGCCTGCGAGGGCGCGCTGCTGGTCGTGGACGCCAGCCAGGGCGTGCAGGCGCAGACCATCGCAAACTGCGGCGTCGCCTCGGCGCAGGGGCTGACCATCATTCCGGTGTTGAACAAGACCGACCTCCCCGCCGCCGACCCCGAAGCCGCCGCCGCCGAAGTGGAAGCGATGACCGGCATCAGCGCAAGCGGCGCCGTGCGCGTCAGCGCCAAAACCGGCGAGGGCGCCG
>JAHRAH010000062.1 GCA_020027345.1 Gammaproteobacteria bacterium
GCGCACTTAATCATTCGCGCGTTTTCCATCACTTCCTCGCCGCCGCAAACGCTCACGCCCAATGCGCGCAGTTCGTCAATCCCCTCGTGATTGCATTTGTCAATCGCAATCAGCGGCTTCTTTCCCCCGGCGGCGCGCGCGAGTTCGGCGATTTGCCGCGCCCACTTTTTTGCGCGCTCGCGCAGCCGGCTGCCCGACGAAAAATAAAACCACGAAACTCCCGGGCGCACTTCGTCTATCAGCGGATTGTGCGCCGACAAATGATCGCACTCGCGGTAGTCAAAAACCACGAGCGAATCCGCGCTGACAAAACAATACCGCGCCGCGTTGTGCGCGGTCCACAATTGCATATTCGTCGCGTCGCTCGCGTAACGGATGTTGAGCGGGTCAAAAAGCACCGCCGCCGCGCACCCGCGTTTGACGAGTTCGCCGCGCACCCGCGCCAGACGGTGGCGGCGCACCGCGTCCATATCCGGCAACTGCAAACCGAGTTCGCGCCATTCCGAAAGCACCGGCTCGCCGGGACCGAGCGCATGCATATTCAACGCGCGGTCGTAATCGTAAGGCAGCGACGGCTTCTGCCCCGCCCCGATTTTCGCCTTGTGCGATTTGTGCGCCACCGCCGGATTATACGACCGTAATGCCCGCGCCACGCCAAAAATCCGGAAAATCCCCAACCGCGTCATTCCCGCACTCCTGTTAGAAAGCGGGAATCCAGCAAACCCCGTCATCCCCGCAAAAAACAGAAATCCCCACCCCGTCATTCCAGCGAAAGCTGGAATCCATACGCACCCGCGAAAACCGCAGAACCCAAAACTTAGCAATATTCCCAACGCCCCAATGGATTCCAGCTTTCGCTGGAATGACGGAGGACATAGCGAAGCGGAAGTACAAAAATACCACCGCTGCGACTGCTGCAACGACGGCAAACTCCGCTACTCTAACGACCCCAACCTCGCCGTCATCCCCGCACCCGACAGCGTCGCCCTGTGAGTTAACGCTTTTTCGTGAGTTAACGCCTTTTCACTAATTGCACTCTTGTACTGTCTCCCCTCTTTCGGATAAAAACCTGTGCCTTGCGTGCAACAGTATGTTTCCTCCACAGAGAGATTTCTTCGCCCCGGCTTTAAGAAGAGCGGCTTCTGCTTCCTTATTACTATGGCTAATCGCCCTATCTAATGGCGAAAATCCATACACACTCTTCGGATTAATATCCGCCCCCGCGTTAATAAGGAAATTTATCATCTCCGCATTACCATACTCTGCCGCAATGTGCAACGGAGTCCAGATAAGGCTGGCCTTCAAATTAACATCCGCCCCGCCTTTAATAAGAGCGATTACTGCTTGTGTGTGTCCTTCCCGCGCCGCAAAATACAATGGAGTTAAGAGTTCGTTATCATTTTTATTGACATTCCCCCCTGCTTTAACAAAAGCGGCTATCGCGCCCGCATCTCCTTTTCTTGCCGCCAAATGCATCGGCGTGTCGCCTTTCTTATTTGCCCGATTGACATTCGCACCAATTTTGGCGAGGGCGACCATCGCTTTCATGTGTTTATTAGAAAACGCCCAATCAAATGGAGTAGAGCCATTATCGGATTTCTGATTAATATTCGCGCCGGCTTCGGCAAGAGCGGCTATCGCTTTTTCGTGTCCTTCCCCTGCCGCCAAATGCAGCGGGGTATAACCGTCTTTGTCCCCCCGATTAACACTCGCCCCGCCTTTGACGAGAAAAGTTATTATGTCCGCATTCCCGTTTATTGCCGCCAAATGCAACGGCGAAGTGCCGTCGTCGGCATTCCGATTAATATCCGCCCCGGCTTTGACGAGGAAAGTTATTATGTCCGCATGCCCGTTTATTGCCGCAACATGCAGCGGCGAAGTGCCGTCGTCGGCATTCCGATTAATATCCGCTCCCGCTTGGAGGAGGGCGTCTATTGCTTTTATATTTCCCGCCTTTACCGCCCAATATAACGGAGTCCTGCCAACATCATTTGCCCGGTCAACTTCCGCCCCGGCTTTGAGAAGGGCGATTATCGCTTTTGCGTGCCCCCCCTCCGCCGCCAAATGCAAGGCCGTATTATTGTATTGTTTTGCCCGATTCACATCCGCCCCGATTTTGACGAGTGCGGCTATCGCTTCCGCATGCCCCTCCCGCGCCGCAGAATCCAGCGGAGTGTCGCCATTTTTCGCCGCCCGATTAATGTCAATAAAGATTTTGACGGAGCTGACTTGCACTCCCCGTCCAACCCGCCGCTCTCCCTTCTGAATAATCGCCCCGGCATTGACAAGGGCGAGTATCGCGTCCGCATGCCCGTAATATGCCGCCGAATGCAGCGAAGTAAAGCCGTCGTCGTTTTCCCGGTTGATATCCGCCCCCGCTTTAACGAGGGCAATAATCGCCTGTGTTTGATTGCCCGCCGCCGCCAAATGCAGAGGAGTAAAACCCTTGCTGTCGCTCCGATTAACATCCGCCCCGCCTTTGACGAGCGCGGCTATCGCCTCCGCCCGATTATTCGCCGCCGCCACATCCAGCGGAGTAAAATTTTCGTCGTAAATCTTATTGACCTCCGAGCCGGCGGCGATGAGCCGCTCAATCCCGTCAACATCATCCGTCATCACGGCGCAATGCAATTCAACCGCCTTGTCCCCGCGCTTGCAAAGATCCGCCAGCGTCTCCTCCGCCGCACTGACGGTCATCACCCCGCACAGGACGACCGCCAGCAGAATGATAGTGCGCACGAGGGAATTTATTCCCCGTCCGAGTCGTCGGGCGTAACGACAGGCGGCGGCGGCACGGCTTCGGCTTTCGCCTCCGCTTCCCGCCTGCGCTTTTTGGTCAATTCCGCCTGTTGCCCCGGCGTGGGGCTCCTTTGCTTATACTGCTCATCCGCCCATTCGCGGACATCTTCCCTCAGCAGTCCGCGCAAGGCGACAAACAAATCCCCATCTTTGGGGCGACCGCGCTTGCCCACCTTCAACTGGTTGCGCAAAGCGTTCATTATACGGTCGGAAAAGAGCGCCCTGGTCAGCGGCTCATCCGTCAGCGGCTTCCGCTTTTGCCATTCTTTGTCCAGTCCCTCCTTTTGTAAGTTTTTGAGGGAGATGAGGGCAAAACATTCCTGCAATTTGTCCGACGCGCTGGTTAGCAGATTCCACTCCTCAATCGGAAAGGTTTCGCCATCCCTGACGCGAGCGGTATGCAAAAGTTGCCAGTTCTCGCTGTCGGTCAGCACCGTCCAATCGCAGTCATTTTTGCGCGCGTAATTCCCCACCTGATTGTAGTCGCGGCTGCCGATGCCCTTGGTGATGGATTTCACCTCCACAATCATGCGCACCACCGTATCATTCAAATGCAAGCGCACCGCGAAGTCCACCGCGTCGGAAATCCCCTTTCTGGAGCGCAGTTCCCGGTTCAGATTCTCGTAGGAATCGTAGCCGCACAGGAGGCACAAAATGTCATCCACGCGCCGGCTCGTCTCGGCCTCCGGGACCGATTTCTTGTCGCCATGTGCCTTTTTATGGGCTTTCACCAGCGCGCGCGCCTCACTCAACTTTTTATCAAAGTCCTTGTCCTTGTTTTTCGTCATTCGCGTCAGTCCTTTCCGCCGCCATTGGCAGCGGCAGGGCAATTATACTTGAAAAGTGAGGTTTATCTATTTTCCTGCCAATTTTTTCGCTTCTCACAACAATGGCGGCATTCTCCCCGCCGGCACGGCAATGAGTCATTTCGCTACGCTATTAAGGCAACGAATCAACCAGATGGCTGTCGTCGTCAGGGCATACGCCCGACAACCATTCCCGCCACTTCTCCGGAAGATTTTGGGGCAATTTGCCATTTTCCAGCGCATGACGCGCCTGCATCCGCAGGTCTTTTGCGCGTTCTGGTTCAGGGGGTTTAACACAACCGGGGCTTTTCTTGGCGAAATTCCGCAAAATTCCGGCAATCGCATAACCGTCCTCGTATTGAGAAAAATCCCAAGGCATTTTGTCCGGACGATGCGCGCTATGCGGCCATCCCTGACACCCCCATATCTTGCCGTCCATATCTCTACGCAGAAAAACGGTCTTGCCGATATGACGAACCTCCGGATGCGGCTTAACGCCAAGCCGCCCCATTTCCTCAAGACACTGGTGTCGGTCGCTTTCCGACCATTCTCCAATGCACTCTTCTATGGGCATCTCTGTTTCCCCAAAACGGGTACCTGACGGAAAACATGCGTTGTGAATGCGCGCCGACCAAAGGTCCGCCCCCCGCAAATCCGAATAGGGAAAATGCGCCCCCGACAAATTCGCGCCAAGCAAACTTGCCCCTTGCATGCTTGCCCCGTGCAAATATGCGAGCCGCAAGTCCGCATCCTGCAATTCCGCTCCGTTTAATTTTGTCCGGAGAAAAATTGCCCCGCGCAAATCCGCATTGCTCAGGTCTGTCCCGCGCAAATCCGTCTCATTTAAGAGAGCACCCTGCAACACGGTGTGCTCCCAATTGAAAAAACGCATACCTTCAATTTGCCCTTTATTGAAATTCAGGCAGGAGAAATTTTGATGCGACAAGTCCAAGTCGGCGGCGGGAAATCCTTTCTTGTGGCTTTCTCGCAGTGAATTGATTACCGCAAACGCGGCTTTGACATCCTCGCCCAAAAAGCGTGGAGCGTCGGGAATGCGCCCTTCTTTCAGCGGCGGCGTCGCCGTCAATTGGGCGTTGTCTTTTATGTAGGCGATGAGATTTATGACCGCTTGCCGCAGGAAGCGGGCGGGGTTGCTGTTTGCCAATTCTTCCATAATGTAAATGCCGCCGATGCGGGCGGCGATGGCGGGGTTTCCGTTTGCGGTTTCTTTCGCCATCAATTCCGCCGCCGCAGCAAACCGCTCGTTAAGCAACCTGCTTTCCGCCGTTTTGGATTCAGTGAAAGAAGCGTAACTGCGAACTCCCGCAATCATCATTCCGATGACGACGGCGAGGGCGATTATGAAGTCGCGGAGAAAACGACCGCCCGGGGACGAGGTGGCGATTTCTTTGACCGTCGCCGTTGTGTCGCCGGGTGCAGTGGTCGTTTCCGTTACCGTTGCGGCATAGCCGAGGCATTCGGCGAAAGTGTCGCGGAATATGGCGGCGATGGTGACGATGGCGGCAAGCGCGCAAGCGATTGCCGCCGCTTGTTTCCAAGGGCGGGGCGGGTGCTTTTTTTTCGGATGCGGCATCGGGGGATTATAGCGGTTTTTTGATTCGCTGGATTTCCGCCTTTGGGAAATGTGCGGGAATGACGCTTTGGTGGTGTCGGCTCGGGTTCCTTCCGCTTTTGCGGGGGCGGGACTGGCCGTCATTCCGGCGAAAGCCGGAATCCATTGGCGCTTTGCTTTTTGCCGCTGTTTTCGGGGAAAGGACAATTCCGCTTTTTCGTCAAGATGGTATGGATTCCGGCTTTCGCCGGAATGACGGGGGGTCGTTTTTGTTCGGGGGGTCGTTTTTGTTCGGGGGGGTGTTTTTGTTTTTCGGTTTGGGAGTATAATGGCGGGCGAACAATCCGCGGTTGCGCGGGGAAAAAACGGAAGAGGAGCGAGTTATGAAAAAACGGTTGGCTTGGATTTTGCTGGCGGGGGCTTTGGCTTTGCCGGCGCAGGCGGGGACATTGGACGATGTGCGCGCGAACGGTTTTGTGCGCTGCGGCGTTTCGCAGGGGCTGGGCGGCTTTTCCATCGTGGACGACGCCGGCAAATGGTCGGGGCTGGATGTGGACATCTGCCGCGCCGTCGCCGCCGCCGTTTTCGGCGACGCGGAAAAATACAAGGCGGTGCCGCTCTCCGGCAAGCAGCGCTTCAGCGCGCTCACTTCCGGCGAGATTGACATGCTCTCGCGCGTTACGACATGGACGATGACGCGCGATGTCAAGCACGGCGATTTTGCCGGAGTCAATTATTACGACGGGCAGGGAATGATGGTGCGCAAAAACGCCGGGGTAAAAAACGCGCTGGAACTCTCCGGCGCGTCGCTTTGCACAAACACGGGGACGACCACGGAACTGAACATCGCCGATTACTTTCGCGCGAACGGAATGGAATACGAACTCGTCGCATTTGAAAGCACGGCCGAATCGCTCGCCGCTTATCAGGACGGGCGCTGCGATGTTTACACGACCGACCAGTCGGCGCTGTACGCGCAAAAACTGCGGCTTTCCGAACCGGGCGCGCACATTATTTTGCCGGAGGTTATTTCCAAGGAACCGCTCGGGCCGATGGTGCGCCACGGCGACGGCAATTGGAGCGACATCGTGCGCTGGTCGCTGAACGCGATGATAAACGCCGAAGAACTCGGAATCAATTCGCAAAACGCCGGCGCGATGAAAGAAAACAAAGACCCCGCCGTGCGCCGTTTGCTCGGTTCGGAGGGTTCCTTCGGCGAAGATTTGGGGCTGACAAACGAATGGGCGCACGACATCATCGCGCAAGTGGGCAACTACGGCGAGAGTTTTGAGCGCAATGTCGGAAAGGATTCGCCGCTTAATATATCGCGCGGTCTCAACCGCCTGTGGACGCAGGGCGGCATTCTTTACGCCCCGCCGGTACGGTAACGCGTCCGCCGCCGCCGCGCCGTGTCCGGCTTTTTGCGCAAACCGGGCGCGCGCGCCTTTTTCTGGCAGGCGGTAGTCGTCGCCGCCGTCCTCGCCGCGGTTTTGTGGCTGGGCGGCAACACCGCGGAAAACCTCGCGCGGCAGGGAAAAACCGCCGGCTTCGGTTTTCTTGAGGACGCGGCCGGCTTTGCGATTAATTTTCATCTCATTCCCTACGCCGAGACCGACACGGTTTGGCGCGCTTTCTTTGTCGGCGTGCTTAATACTTTGCTGGTTTCCGCGATTGGAATTGTGTTCGCGACCGTTATCGGTTTTACGGTCGGCGTCGCGCAACTTTCCGCTAATCCTTTGACGCGCGCATTGGCGGTCGGATATGTGGAATTGTTTCGCAACATACCGCTTTTGCTGCAGATATTTTTCTGGTATTTTGTCGTGCTGCGGCCGTTGCCGCCGCCGAAAAACAGCGCGGCTTTCGCCGGGGCGTTGTTTAACAACCGCGGCGCGTATTTGCCGAAGCCGCTTGCCGACGACGGTTTCGGCTGGGTTTGGGTCGCGCTCGCGCTTGCATTGATACTTTCCGCTTTTTTGTTTTGGCGCGCGCGGCGAACGCAAATGCAAACGGGAAAGCGTCCCGCGGTTTTTGTTCCTTCGCTTGTTCTTTGTTTTGTTCTTCCGCTTTTTGCTTTTTTTGCCGCGGGTTCGCCGCTTTCTTTGGAGTTTCCGAAGTTGCGCGGTTTTAATATCGGCGGGGGGTTGTGGCTGCCGCCGGAATTCATCGCGCTGCTTCTTGCGCTTTCCGTATACACGGCGTCGTTCATCGCCGAGAATGTGCGCGCCGGAGTGTTGGCGGTCGGCGCCGGGCAAAGCGAAGCGTGCCGCGCTTTGGGGCTGCCGCCCGCGCTGGCTTTGCGCTTGGTGATTATTCCGCAGGCGATGCGCGTTATTATTCCGCCGCTCACAAATCAATATTTGAATTTGGCGAAAAACTCCTCGCTCGCCGTCGCAATCGCCTATCCGGAATTGGTTTCGGTTTTCGCCGGCATCGTGCTGAACATCACCGGCAACGAAATAGAAGTGATATTTATGACGATGCTTTTTTATCTTTCGCTGAGTTTGTGCATTGCGGCGTTTATGAATTGGTTCAACCGCCGCGCGGCGCTTCGCGGAAGGTGATGCGCCCGCCGCCGCGTTCGCAAACGGGTGCGCTTGCGCGCTTGCGTGCCGCCTTTTTTGCCTCGCCCGGCGGAGCGCTGCTCACCGTTCTTTCGCTGGCGGCGATGTGGTTTTTGTTTTCCGCGACGCTGCGTTGGGCTTTTTCCGACGCCGTTTTTTCCGGCGGGCGCGATGCTTGCGCCGGCGGCGGGGGGATGTGCTGGCCTTTTGTTTTCGCAAAAGCGGAGCAGTGGGTTTACGGCCGTTACCCCGAAAGCGAACGGTGGCGCCCCGATTTGGCCTTTGTCGTTTTGGCGGCGGGGTTGGCGTGGCTCGCTTTTCCGCAAATGCCGAAAAAGAAAACAGTCGGCGCGCTTTTTGCGGCCGCGTATCCCGTTTTCGCTTTTGTTTTGCTTTGCGGCGGAATGTTCGGCCTGCCCGAAGTGGAAACGCCGCTTTGGGGCGGGGTGATGCTCACGCTGGTCATCGCCGCGACCGGCAACGCCGCATCTTTGCCGCTGGCGGTTTTGCTCGCTCTGGGGCGGCGCGCGCGCGGCTTGCCGGCTTTGCGAACGCTTTGCGCGGGGTTTATTGAATTCGTGCGCGGCGTCCCGCTTATCACCGTGCTTTTTATGGCTTCGGTGATGCTTCCGCTTTTTTTGCCGGAAGGCGCGACGGTGAATCAATTGCTGCGCGCGCTGATTGCGGTCGCGCTTTTTCAGGCGGCGTATTTGGCGGAAGTCGTGCGCGGCGGCTTGCAGGCGCTGCCGCCGGGGCAGGAAGAAGGCGCGAAGGCGCTGGGCTTTTCCTACTGGCAAACGGCGCTGCTTATTGTCCTGCCGCAGGCGCTGAAAACATCCATCCCCGGCATTGTCAATTCCTACATTGCGCTGCTTAAGGACACGACGCTGGTTTTAATCATCGGACTGTTTGATGTTCTGGGAATGGTGCAGTTGACGACAAAAGACCCGGAATGGATAGCCCCGACAACAACCGACAGCGGCTATTTTATAGTGGCGGCTTTTTTCTGGATTGTGTGCTTTTTAATGTCCCGTTACAGCCGTTCCTTAGAGCGCAAACTAAGCGCCGGCCGGCGTTAGTTTTTGCGTCATTCACCGCGCTCCCGTTAGAAAGCGGGAATCCAGCGAATTAAAAAACTGACGGGATGATATTAATTCGCTGGATTCCCGCCTTTTGGAAGAGTGCGGGAATGACGCTGTCGGCGTGGACGCCGGGGGGTATGCGTTCCCACGCTGGAGCGTGGGAACGAGGCCGGTTGTTTTACAAAACATAGCGGGAGCGTTCGCGGTTTTCGGAGAGGGGGGCCACTCTTGCCTCCACCATTTTGGCGTCCACGGTTACTGCGGCGCCGTCCATTGCGTCGGCTTCAAAGGATATGTCTTCCAGCAGCCGTTCCATCAGCGTGTATAAACGGCGCGCGCCGATGTTTTCGCCGCTTTCGTTTATGCGCCACGCATATTCCGCAACCGCGCGCACGCCGTCCGCCGAAAAACTCAACTTCACCCCTTCCGTCGCCATCAGCGCCTGATATTGTTTTGTCAAACACGCCCGCGTCGTCGTCAGAATGGCGACAAAATCCTCCACGGTAAGCGGCGAGAGCTCCACCCGCAGCGGAAAGCGCCCCTGCAATTCCGGTATCAAATCCGACGGGCGGTTGAAATGAAAAGCGCCGCTGCCGATAAACAAAATATGGTCGGTGTGGACATTGCCGTGGCGCGTGGAGACCGTCGTCCCCTCCACCAGCGGCAGCAAATCGCGCTGCACCCCGTGGCGCGAGATGTCGCCGCCACGCTGGTCGTTGTCGGCTATCTTGTCCATCTCGTCAATGAAAACAATGCCGTGGTTTTCCACGCGGTCTATCGCGATTTCCTTCACCTCGTTCATATCCACGCGGCGGTTGATTTCTTCTTCCACGCATTGGTCGTAGGCGGCGGCGACGCGCATTTTGCGTTTTTGCCGCCGCTCGCGCGCGAAGTTTTGCATCATACTTTGGAACTGCGCCGTCATCTCTTCCATCCCCGGCGGCGCCATAATTTCCACTTGCGCGGTGCCGCTGGTTTCTATTTCTATTTCGCGTTCGTCCAGCCGCCCTTCGCGGAATTGCTTGCGCAGTTTTTCGCGCGTTGTTTCGCCGCCGCCGCCGGGCAGCAGCGCGTCCAGAATCCGTTCTTCGGCGCTGCTTTCGGCCTGCTCGCGCATTTCTTCGCCGAACTCCTCGCGCGCGCCTTCCACGGCGATCTCCACCAAATCGCGCACGATGGAATCCACATCGCGCCCGACATAGCCGACTTCCGTAAACTTCGTCGCCTCCACTTTAATAAACGGCGCCCCCGCCAGCCGCGCCAGCCGCCGCGATATTTCCGTCTTGCCGACGCCGGTCGGACCAATCATCAAAATGTTTTTGGGGACGATTTCCTCGCGCAGTTCTTCCTCCACCCGCATCCGCCGCCAGCGCCCGCGCAGGGCGAGAGCGACGGCGCGCTTCGCCTCCTCCTGCCCGACGATGAACTTCTCCAACTCGGCGACAATCCGCCGCGGAGTCATCTTCTTCCAAAACTCGCGGTCGTCCTCAAACTCGGTCATCAGTTTTCAGTCGTCAGGTGTCAGTTTTTGTTTTTGCCGTTTTTGTTTTTGTCGCCGCCGGCGGCATCGTCCCCGTTGCCGACGACGATTTCTTCCGTTGTGAAATTGCGGTTGGTATACACGCAAATGTCGGCGGCGATTTCCATTGCGCGGCGGGCGGCATCCATCGCCGGCAACTGCGAATGCGCAAGCAAAGCCCGCGCCGCCGCTTCGGCGTAACCCGCGCCGCTGCCGATGGCCGCCGCGTCGTATTCCGGCGCGACGACATCGCCCAAACCGGAAAGCACCAGCGTTTCGTTTTTGTCCGCTATCAACAACATCGCTTCCAGCCGCCGCAAAACGCGGTCGGTGCGCCAGTCCTTCGCGAGTTCTTCCGCCGCGCGCTGCAGTTGTCCGTAATGCGATTCCAGCCGTTTTTCAAAACGCTCCAACAATGTGAAAGCGTCCGCCGTCGCCCCGGCGAAACCGCAGAGTATGTCGTCCGAAAACCACTCGCCGCCCGCCGCCCGCCGCCGCACCGAATGCCGCCGTATCTTCGCCGCCGTGCTCTTGACGACGGTGTCGCCCAGCGTGACCTGCCCGTCGCCGACCATCGCCACCGCCCCGCGCCGCCGCACGCAAAGTATCGTAGTCCCATGCAGCACTTGCCCCCGCATCGCCCCGAATTCTACTCTACCCCGTCATTCCCGCGAAAGCGGGAATCCATACGGGGGCGGGGACAAAGACGAATCTTCCGCCGTCCGCAATTCATCGGAAAAAGTAAAGACCGTATGGATTCCAGCTTTCGCTGGAATGACGGTTGACTATACCCCCCGCCGCTTGCGGGGGGGGGTCGGAGTTTGCCGTCCCGATCGGCAGTTGGGGACGGCAAACTCCGGGGGGGTGGAGGGCGTCCGTAAAACAACGGTCGTCCCGACGGTAACGGACGCCCCCCACCCCCCCGGAGCAGTCCCCGCCGACTTCGTCGTCGTGGACTGCTCCGACCCCGCAAGCGGCGGGGGGTAAAAAACCACGCCAATGAAAATCCTCTTCACCGGGGCGAGTTCCTTTTCCGGACGCTGGTTTGTGCGCGAACTCGCGCGACAGGGACACGAAGTCGCCGCCACTTTCCGCGCCGCCGGCGAAGAGGGTTACGAAGGCGAACGCAAGCGCCGCGTCGCCGATTTGTCCGGCGTGTGCCGGCGCGTCTTTTCCGCCCCTTTCGGCGGGGCGAAGTTTTTGCGCCTGGCCGCCGAGCGCCCCGGCTGGGACGCGCTTTGTCATCACGCCGCCCTCGCCGGCAACTTCCGCGCCGCCGGTTACGACCCCGCCGCCGCCCTTGCCGCAAACACCCGCCGCCTGCCGCAGACGCTGCAAAAAATGCGCGCGGGCGGATGCGGCGCAATCGTCCTCACCGGCTCCGTTTTTGAACGCGGCGAAGGAAAAGGCGCCGCCGGACTCCCCGCGATACTCCCCTACGGACTCGCGAAAACGATGACATCCGAAGCGTTTGTGTTTTACGCAAAAAGCGAACAAATGCGGCTGGGAAAATTCGTCATCCCCAATCCTTTCGGCCCGATGGAGGACGATTCGCGCTTTACCGCTTTCCTTTTGCGCCAGTGGCAAAACGGCGAAAGCGCGGAAGTGCGCGCGCCCGATTATGTGCGCGACAACATTCACATATCGCTGCTCGCCTTGTGTTACGCCGATTTCGTCCGCGCTTTTGTTTCCGGGCGGAAGAGTTTTGCGGCGGCGCATCCTTCCGGCTACGCCGAAAAGCAGTCCGATTTCGCCCGCCGTTTCGCCCGCGAAATGCGAAAGCGCCTGCATCTCCCCTGCCGCCTGCAATTCGCCAAGCAAACCCAATTCCCCGAACCGCGCGCGCGCGTCAACACCGACACCCCCAACCCCGCCGCCCTCCAATGGTCCGAAAAAGCCGCATGGGATGCCATAGCCCAATACGCCGCAAAACGAAAAGCCCCCCTGTCATAACCGCCCCCCCCCTTGTCATTCCCGCACCCCCTGTCATAACCGCCCCCCCCTTGTCATTCCCGCACCCCCCTTGTCATTCCCGCGAAAGCGGGAATCCAGTCGCCAGCCGCAACATCAAAATTCTGGATTCCCGCTTTCGCGGGAATGACAGAGTAGAGGGAATGACAAAGTAGAGGGAATGACAATTGACTATACCCCCCGCCGCTTGCGGGGGGGGGGGATTAACCCCCCCCCCATCTTTGATGGGGGGGGTGAGGGGGGGGAATCTGCGTCGGCGGGATTTGTGGTTTTCCCCCCCCACCCCCCCCATCGGAGATGGGGGGGGGGTTGACTATCCCCCGCCAACTTATCCCCCGCCGGTTTATCCCTTTCCCTTCCCGGCGCGTTCGTATTCTCCTATTTGCGAAAGCGTGAATTCACGCATGTCATCCCCGCGCAAATGCGCGCGATGCCATTCGGCAGTCATGCGCACTGCCTGCCGCAGTGTCAGGCGCGGTTTCCAGCGCAGCCGCTTTTGCGCTTTCGCAGAATCCAAACGCAAAAACTTCGCCTCGTAAGGAAGAGTTTCGCCGCCGCCACCGTCACTACCGTCACTACCGTCACCGTCATCGTCAACACCCCCCTCCGGAAGTTCCCCCCCCCACTCTTCCTCCATCATTTTTGCAACTTCGCCGACGGTCGCCGCGCCCTCGCCCTCGTCGGGGCCGAAGTTCCAACCCTCCGTCCCCCCCCCGGAATTTTCCCGACAGTGCTGAGCCAAAGTCAAATACCCGGCGAGCGGTTCCAGGACATGCTGCCACGGCCGCACGGCATCGGGATTGCGCACGGACAAAGCGTCCCCCTCGCCCGAAAGCATTCGCACGATGTCGGGGAGGAGACGGTCCTGCGCCC
>JAHRAH010000083.1 GCA_020027345.1 Gammaproteobacteria bacterium
TGTCAGCCGCCTTTTCTTCCCAAAATACCGCGCACCGCCTCCTGCAAATCCGCCGGCAGCAAAACAAACTTCCCGCCTTCGGAAGACGCCATAGTTTTAATCGCGTCAACATACCGCTGCCCCAAAAGATAACCCAGCGGCAAAGCGGTGTCGTCGGTAGTTTCCTTCACCAACAGTATCGCTTTTTTGGACGCTTCCGCCAGTGTAACTTCCGCTTCGGCGTCGCGCTTTGCGGATTCCAACCGCCCTTCCGCTTCCAGAATTGCGGATTGTTTCGCCCCTTCGGCGCGCGTTACCATCGCTTTGCGCTCGCGTTCGGCGGCGGCTTGCTGCTCCATCGCCTGCTGCATGGAACCGGAGGGTTGTATGTCCTGTATTTCCACCGTCTTCATTGTAATTCCCCAACTCGTCATTTCTTCCGCGACCATTGAGCGCAGCCGGGTTTTAATTTGTTCGCGCGAGGAAAGCGCGTCGTCCAGTGTCATTTCGCCGATGATGGAGCGCAGCGAAGTTTGCACAAGATTGCGCACCGCCACGCGAAAATCCACTACGCCGTAAACGCACGCGACCGGGTCCGCGACTTTAATAAAAGATACCGCGTTTGTGGAAATGACGGCGTTGTCGGAAGTGATTACTTCCTGCTTGTCAATGTCCAGCACGATGTCCTTGGTGATGACGCGGTAGGCGACGCGGTCAAACAGCGGAATGATAAACGAAAGCCCCGGCGGGAGCGTGCGCAGGTATTTGCCGAAGCGTTCCACCACCCACTCTTCCCCCTGCGAAACCGTGCGCACGCCGTTGGCGAGCAAGACCGCAAGCAAACCAAAAACGGCGATGCCGACAACCAGCCCGCTGAATTCTTCAACCATGTTTTTATTCCTCCTTTGTATCGTCGGCAATCGCTTTGCCGTCGCCCGAAACCGCGCCGATGACGACGCGCTCGCCGGGCTTGCGCGATTTTCCCGAACTGAAATCCCAAACATCGCGCCCGCCGACGGGGCGCTGCAAACGCAAAACCCCGGCGCCGTCGTTAAAGCGCACGACGACTCCCGCCTGCCCCGGCAGTTGTTTTTTCGCCTCGCTCGCGCGCTTGCCTTCGTAACGCGGGCGCAGCCAGAATATCCACTGCAAAAGCAGCAGCGCCGAAACCGCGCCCCAAAGAACAATCTGCAAAGCAAACGGCGCATCCGGAAAAAGCAAAAGCGCCAAGCCGACGAGGGCGGCGCCGGCGCCGAACCAAATGAGGTAATAGATGTTTATCAGCAGCGCGTCCGCCGCCAGCAGCGCGCAGCCCAAAACAACCCAGTGCCACCATTCCGCCGCAAAGTTCATAACGGCGCATTCTATCACGCGCCGCGTTTTTGATAAAATGCAGGCGCGCCGGAGAGGTACCGAAGCGGTCATAACGGCGCTGACTCGAAATCAGATGGTCGGGGCAACCCGGCACGCGGGTTCGAATCCCGCCCTCTCCGCCGTTGCGCCGTTGTTTTTGCCGCTTTCGCCCATATAATCAATTCCGTCGGCGATGTCTGCGCAAACTGCGGAAAAGAAGGTCACGGAATATTTCGCGCAGGCCGGCGTGGCCGTCGGCGGGCACAACCCGCGCGACATTCGCGTCAACGACCCCCGCTTTTTCGCCAAAGTGTTCCGCCTCGGCGCGCTCGGACTCGGCGAAGCGTTCGTGGAAAAATGGTTTGAGTGCGACGCCCCCGACGAAATGGTCTTTTGCGCGCTCCGCGGCGGGAAAAAACGCAAAGCCCGCGCCGCCGAATTCGCCCGCGCCGCCGCCGGGTTTTTCTTCAACCCGCAGTCGGTCTCGCGCGCAAAAAAATCGGCGGCGGCGCATTACGATATGGAGCCGGAAGTGTTCCGCGCTTTCTTGGACCGGCGAATGATATACAGTTGCGCCTACTGGCCCCGCGCAAAAAATCTGGACGAAGCGCAGGAACACAAAATGAACCTCGTCGCAGCCAAACTGCGCCTGCAAAAAAAAATGCAAGCGCTGGACATCGGCTGCGGCTGGGGCGGTTGCGCGCGCTACCTCGCCGAAAAATACGGCGCGAACATAACCGGCATAACACTCTCCGAACGCCAGCGCGAGTTCGCCGAAAACGAAAACGCGCATCCCCGCGTCCGCTTTTTGCTGCGCGACTACCGCCGCTGCGAAGGCGAATACGACGCGATATATTCCGTCGGAATGTTTGAGCATGTCGGCAAAAAAAACCACCGCGAGTTTTTCCAAACCGCGCGGCGGCTGCTCAAACCCGGCGGAGTGTTTTTGCTCCACACCATCGGCGAAGCCGCGCACGAATCCGTCTCGCCGTCGTGGGCGCAAAAATACATATTCCCCGGCGGCGAACTGCCCTCGCAGCGCGATGTCGCCGCGGCGATGGAGGGGCTTTTTGTCATTGACGACTGGCACAACTTCGGCGCCGACTACGACAAAACCCTGATGCAGTGGCGCCGCAACTTCGCCGATAACTTCGCCAAAATGCCGGCAAAACGCCAAACCGAACGCTTTTTCCGCACTTGGGATTTTTTCCTCAGCTCCTGCGCCGGCGCCTTCCGCGCCCGCCGCCTGCAACTGTGGCAACTACTCCTCTCCCCCGCCGACTCCCCCCACCCCCAAAAAATCCCCCAATGCCGCTAACCCCCCCGCCCCCGCCTCATCCCCCAACTGCGTCATTCCCAATTGCGTCATTCCCGCACCCCTGTTAAAAAGCGGGAATCATTCTGCGTCATTCCCGCACTCCTGTTAAAAGGCGGGAATCCAGCAAATTAAAAAACAAAACCACCACCCCGGTCTCGTTACACCTCTCCAGAGAGTTAAGTAACATTTCGTGGAGCTTTTTTCGGGCATTTGGAGAGGAGCAGATGGGCGATGAGGGATTGCTGGTGGCGGACGGGAAGTCCGGGATGGTTTTGCAGC
>JAHRAH010000100.1 GCA_020027345.1 Gammaproteobacteria bacterium
GTGGCGGCGGCGGTCATCACGCCGTGCCCGCGCATTACCAAAACCGGCATCCCGCCCAGCGCCTTCGCCTGCCGCGCCGCTTCTTCTTCGGCGAGCAGCATCCCCCCGAAGTTTTCGTCGTATGCGACGCGGTTGAAAAAACGGCACGAATTCTGGTCAACCGGCAGCAGCCGCCAATCCGCAAGAGACGCAAGCGCCGTCGCGTATTGCGAATGCAAATGCAAAATGCACCGCGCCCGCGGAACATTGCGATGAAAATAACCGTGCAAGCACCAAGCCGACGGGTCGGGCGCGCCCTCGCCGAGGGGAGCGTCGCCGCCGGAATCCAAAAGCAGCAACTCCGAAGCCCGCACCCGCGAAAAATGCCGCCCGGCGGGATTCATCAAAAACCGTTCCCCCGCCGCGCCATCGTTACTGTTGCCGTTGCCGTCGTCAACGGCGACGCTGAAATGATTGGCGACGCCCTCGTGCAAACCCAGCCGCGCCGCCCAGCGAAAAGCGCAAGCCAAATCCCGCCGCAAAACCTCCTCCGCCCCCGCCCGCTCTTCCGCAACCGTCTCCGCCATTCCCATAACAAATTCCTCCCGCAAAAACTATACCACCAATGCCGCCTTTTCCCGCGCTTTTTCGGTATTTAACTTTTTGCCGTTTTTATGTTAATTTGACGGCAATGTCCGAACCCGCGAGGTTGCCGAAGAAAAAACTGCGCGCGTATCCGGCCGGGCGCGGGGAATTTATCTGCGGCGACTGCATGGAAGGAATGCAAACGCTCGCCGACGAAAGCGTCATTCTCGCCTTCACTTCGCCGCCCTACCACAACGCAATTAACTACGCCGACCATGTCAAAAAACTGAGCGGCGAAATCGGGCGCTGGGAGCGGGCGGAAATGTCTTACGGTTTTTACAAAACATTTTTGGTCGGCCGGTTTAAGGAATTGCTGCGCGTCGTCAAACAGGGCGGGCACAATGTCGTCAACCTTTCGCCGGTGGCGTGGCAGGGGCGGCGCGTGCCGCTGCCTTTTCACTTCGTCGGCTGGATGGAAGAAATCGGCTGGCGTTTCAAGGAGGACATCATCTGGGAAAAGGGAGTCGTCAGGGACAAAAGGAGCGGCGTGCTGATGCAGCATCCCTACCCCGGATATTATTATCCGAGTTTGGCCGCGGAATACATTCTGGTTTTCCAAAAGCCGGCCGGCAAAAAACGGGAAAACAACATTTACCACAACCGCACGGCGGCGGAAAAGCGCGCCAGCCGGCTGAATATGGAGGGCTATCAGGAGCAAAGCAAAAACATCTGGAACATCCGCCCGGTCGCGCCGCGCGAAAACATCCACCCCTGCCCCTTTCCGGAGGAACTCGCGCGCAGGGTCGTGCAGTATTACTCCTACAAAAACGACATCGTGCTGGACATTTTTTCCGGCAGCGGCGTCACCAACATCGCCGCCGAGCGTCTCGGCCGCAAACACATCGGAATGGAAACCGAAAAAAAATACATTGACTTCGGCGTAGCGGAAATAAAAAAGATTACGCGGGGTGTTTAACAATATGCAAAACCAAAAATAAAAAACCTTACGCGACAAGCAGCCGTTTTTCCGGTTTGTTTTCCGTTTTGCCCGACTGTTGCCGGGCGCGCGCGAAAGAGTCCCCCCAAACAGCGCGCAGGTTTTCCGTGTGCGCGTAATATTCGCGAAGTTTTTCCATCGCGGCGGCGTCGGCTTTGCGTTTTTCCGCCGCCCGCTTGCGAATGCATTTGACATTTTCCGGGTCAATCTCCACACCGATTCCTTCGCGCCCCAGCAAAGCGGCGGCGATGAGAGTCGTGCCGGTGCCGGCAAAAGGGTCAAAAACCAAATCGCCGGGGCGCGAAGACGACAAAATAATCCGCGCAAGCAAGGCAAGCGGCGCCTGCTGTTTGTGAAACCGTTCGCCGCCTTCCGCGCGCAGCGCTTCGTCGCCGGCGTAGTAACCGGAAGTCAACTCGCGAATGTCGTCCCAGACATCGGTAACATACACGCCGTTTTCGCGCGGGATTTTATGCCCCGGCTGCGGCGGCGGCGAAATGCGCAAGCGATTAAACACCCGCGGCGATTTTCCGTTTGCGGCGGCGGCGATTATCTGGTAATGCAGCCCGAATTTTCCCGCGCACGGCACGGCGGATGTTTTCTTTTTCCAGACCACGAGGTTCTGAAAGTTCCAGCCGGATTCGCGCAGGGCGCGCAAAACAAACTCGGCGTTTTTCTCCCGCTGCATAAAATATATCCAGCCGCCTTCCGCCGTCGCGCGGCGGACGCCCGCCAAAATCCCGGTCATCCACTGCCAATATTCGGCGGCGTCGCGCTTGTCGTCAAAGCGGCGGTAATCCTTGCCCTGATTAAAAGGCGGGTCCAAAAACGACAAATGAAAACACCCCGTCGGCGCCTTTTCCAGCCACCCCGCGCAGTCGCCGCAATGAATTTTAACCTCCGTCACAACGCCCTCGCCGCAGATTGTAACACATTTTCGCGCGGAAATTCGGCGGGCTTGACTTTTTTCGCTGGTCCTGTTATGGTCCCCGCTTGGGAGGAAAATCCATGACGGAAGAAAAACAAAGCATCGCGCGTTGCCCGCATTGCGGGGGGGACGCTTTTATCGTCAACGAAAGCGAGGTTAAGACCGTGCGCTTTTTGCCGGCGGGGAAATATCCCTTTTGCGACGAAGAGGAATTGAAGTCGGAAGGCAAGGGATGGGATGTCGTTATTTGCGAACGGTGCAACAGGGATTTGGACCCCCGGGACATTTTGCGGCAAATTGACGAATACCGTTACCGTCATCATCCGCTCCGCCAGCGGTAACGGTTACTGCGTTTGGCAGGGGGAGTTGTCGCGGGTGTTTAGGGTTTCGGTTTTTGTCAGCGTCAGTCCGGCGGGGGCGGGGCGGAGATGGTAATCGGTTAAGGCGCAGCCCATTTTTCCCTGCCAGTGGCGGACGACAATCGCGCCGTTTTCTTCGCGGGCGTTTGTGAATTTGTATCCCTTTGCGGCGAACCATCTTGCGCCGTTTTTTAGAATCTCCGCCGACGCGGGAATGTCGCGGGATTCGTCGGGGTTTTCTTCATCGCTGTAATATATTCCGGAGCGCAAAACGACGGCGTAGCCGTTCAGCGTAATCGTTTTCGGCGCAATGCCGGTTGCGACAAAATCTTTCGCCCGCAGGGGGTCGGCGGTCGCAAAACCTTTTGCAAAAACTTCGCGCCCGTTTTTTGCGCGCAGCCAGTCAACACCGTCCGATTCTTCCCCCGCAAAAACCGCAAAAACAAAAGCCGAGGAAACAACGGCGAGCGCCGCAAACGCAAACAAAACACGCCGCAACCCGTCGGCGAACAAAACAATCCCGCGCGAGCGCAACGCGAATATCAGGAGGAGGTTTTTACCCCCGTCTCTTTCTTCTCTTTGTCTTTCGGCAGGACGGCGTTTAATGCGAAAGCGACGACTGCGACCGGCAGCAATCCGCTGGTCAAGAGCAGTCGCACTTCTTCCGGCAACAAATGCAGGGACATCGGCATCGCTTTCAAACCGATGCCGAAAGAAAGCGAGACGGCGATGACCGCCATATTGCGCGGCGTCATCTTCACATCGGCGAGCATTTTCAAACCGGCGGAGGCGACCATTCCGAACATAACGATAACTCCGCCGCCCAAAACGGCCGGCGGCATTGCGGCGATAACCGCGCCTATTTTCGGAATCAATCCGGCGGCGATTAGAAAAAGCGCGCCGACGCTGACGACATGCCGGCTCATCACGCCGGTGAGCGCGACAAGCCCGGCGTTTTGGCTGTACGAAGTGTTCGGCAGCGCGCCGAAAAGCCCGGCGACGGCGGTGCCGAGTCCGTCCGCCATTGTGCCGCCGGCGATTTCATCTTTTGTCGCTTCGCGCCCGGCGCCGGTTTTTGTCACCACGGAAATGTCGCCGACGGTTTCCACGGCGGATACGACGGACATTAAACAAAAAGCGGCGGCGGCGGTTATCGTAAAATGAAATCCGAATTTAAACGGACGCGGCAGTTCAAACCATCCGGCTTTGGCGATTCCGCCGTAATGCACGAGATCCAGCAAAACCGCGGCGGCGCAGCCGGCGACGATGCCGATAAGCGCGGCGGCGGAAGTCGCAAAACCGCGGGCGAAAAATTTAACTCCCACGGTGACAAGCACGACGAGCATCGCCAGCGACCAATTCGCCAGCGTGCCGAACAGTTCCGGTTTGTTGTGCATCGCCCATGCGCCGCCGGCGGCGTATTGGATTCCGACGGGAAAAAGAAAAATGCCGATGCTCATAATAATCAAACCCGATATAAGCGGCGGAATGTGCTTGCGCAAACTCGCGGCGGCGAAAACCCCCACAAAGAAATGAAAGATTCCTCCGACAATCGCGCCGCAAACGACGGCGCCCATTCCCGCCGTTTTCGCCAGCGGAATCATAATCGGAACAAAAGCAAAGGAAGTCCCCTGCATCACCGGCAGGCGCGCGCCGATTTTTCCCGCGCCGACGGTTTGCAAAAGCGTCGCAAGCCCGGCGAAGAGCATTGCCATTTGAATTAAATACACCGTCTCGGCGGCGGCAAGCCCGGCGGCGCCGGCGATGATAAAAGCGGGCGCGACATTCCCGGCGAACATCGCCAAAACATGCTGCAGCCCCAGCGCCGCCGCCTCCCCCGCCGGCGGCAAATAATCCGGATTCTGATTCCGATTCTCCCGCATAACCCGCTCTCCCCGCGGCAATGTTACCACAGGAAAAAAACCGGCATCGGCGCTGTCAAAGCCCCAGGGGGTTGGCTGCTTCGGGGTTTATTTTGTATTTTTTTAGGGCGGCCGTTACTGTTGCGGGCTGCGTCTTGCCTTCTTGCGAAAGCGCGGAGAGGGCGGCGAGGGCTATGTGGTGGCGGTCTACTTCAAAATGGCGGCGCAGTTTCGGGCGGGTGTCGGAGCGGCCGAAACCGTCGGCGCCGAGGGCGACATATCGCGCGGGGACGAACTCGCGGATTTGGTCGGCGTAGAGCGCGATGTAATCGGTGGCGGCGACTACCGGCGAATCGCAGCCCGCCAGCATTTTTGCGGCGTGGGATATGCGCGGCTTTTTTTGCGGATGCAGGCGGTTCCACCGGGCGCAGTCCCTTCCGTCGCGCGCCATAATGTTAAAACTAGTCGCGCTGAAAACATCGGCGGCGATGCCGAAATCGTTTTCCAGCATTTCGGCGGCGGCGAGCGCTTCCATCAAAATCGTTCCGCCGCCGATAAGGCGCGCTTTCGCCTTCGGCTTTTTCAATTGCGAACGGCGCAGCGGATGCATTCCGCGCAGTATGTTTTCTTCGGCGCCTTCGGGCAGCGCCGGGTGGCGGTAGTTTTCGTTCATCACGGTGATGTAATAAAACTCGTCGCGGCGTTCTTCCAGCATTTGGCGCAATCCTTTTTGGATAATGACCGCGAGTTCAAAAGCGAAAGCCGGGTCGTAGGAGCGGCAGTTGGGAATTAACTGCGCCTGAATTTGGCTGTGCCCGTCTTCGTGCTGCAGCCCTTCGCCGTTTAATGTCGTGCGCCCCGCGGTCGCGCCGAGCAAAAAGCCGCGCGCGCGCATGTCGCCGGCGGCCCATGCGAGGTCGCCGACGCGCTGGAATCCGAACATGGAATAAAAAATGTAAAACGGAATCATCGCCATTCCGCAGCCGCTGTACGCCGTCGCCGCGGCTATCCACGAGGACATTCCGCCGGCTTCGCAGATTCCTTCCTGCAGTATCTGCCCTTTTTCGTCCTCGCGGTAGTATGTCATCTGGTCGGCGTCTTCGGGGCGGTATTGCTGCCCGCTTTGCGAATAGATTCCGAGTTGGCGGAACATTCCCTCCATTCCGAAAGTGCGCGATTCGTCGGGGACGATGGGGACGACGCGCGCGCCGAGGTTTTTGTCGCGCGTAAGCATTCCGAGAATGCGAACAAAAGCCATCGTCGTGGAAAACTCGCGCTCGCCGGAATCCTTAAGCAGCGAAGCGAACGCGGAAAGCGGCGGGACGGGCAACGGTTCCGCGCCGTCCTTGCGCGCGGGGAGTCCGCCGCCCATCGCTTTCACGCGCTCGCGGAAGTATTTCATTTCCGGCGAATCTTCGGGCGGTTTGTAAAACGGCACTTCGCCTATTTTTTCGTCCGGCACCGGAACGCGAAAGCGGTCGCGCACGCGCGCGATTGCTTCGTCGCTTATTTTCTTTTTTTGGTGTGCGATGTTTCGCGCTTCGCCGGCGTCGCCCATGCCATAACCCTTTATTGTTTTTGCGAGGACGACGGTCGGCTGCCCTTTGTGATAAAAGGCGTCGTGGTAGGCGGCGTATACTTTGTGCGGGTCGTGCCCGCCGCGGTTGAGGCGCCAGATGTCCTCGTCGGTCATATTGGCGACCATTGCTTTCAGTTCGGGGTTTGCGCCGAAGAAATGCTCGCGAATGTAGGCGCCGCTGTTTGCGCGGTAGGTTTGGTAATCGCCGTCCAGCGCTTCTTCCATTCTTTTTTTGAGCGCGCCTTTTTTGTCCTGATAAAGCAGCGCGTCCCAGTAGGAACCCCAAACTACTTTGATGACATTCCAGCCGGCGCCGCGAAAGACCGATTCCAATTCCTGAATGATTTTTCCGTTTCCGCGCACGGGACCGTCCAGCCGCTGCAGGTTGCAGTTGACGACGAAGATAAGGTTGTCCAGTTTTTCGCGCGCCGCCAGCGATATAGCGCCCAGCGATTCGGGCTCGTCCATTTCGCCGTCGCCCATAAACGCCCACACTTTTCTGTCGGAGGGTTTTATCATCCCGCGGTTTTGCAAGTAACGCAAAAAGCGCGCCTGATATATCGCCATAATCGGCCCCAGCCCCATGGAGACCGTGGGGAATTGCCAGAAGTCGGGCATCAGCCACGGATGCGGATAGGAGCTGAGCCCGCCGCCGTCCGTTTCGGCGCGGAAGTTTTCCAATTCCTTTTCGCTGATGCGCCCTTCCAAAAAAGCGCGGGCGTAAATGCCGGGGGCGGAATGCCCCTGAAAATACACCAAATCGCCGCCGCCCGGATTGTTCGCGCCGCGAAAGAAATGATTAAAGCCGACATCGTAAAGCGTCGCCGCCGAGGCGAAAGACGCGATATGCCCGCCGAGATCGCCCGGCTTGCGGTTGGCGCGCACGACCATCGCCAGCGCGTTCCAGCGGACGATGGAGCGAATGCGGTTTTCGTATTCGGCGTCGCCCGGCGAAGGTTTTTGCATTGAGGGCGGGATGGTGTTGATGTAGGCGGTGTTCGCCGAATAGGGGAGGTATGCGCCGTTGCGGCGCGCCTGGTCTATGAGTTTTTCCATCAGGAAGTGGGCGCGCGCGGGGCCCTGCTGGACGATGACCGCTTCCAGCGCTTCCTGCCATTCGCGCGTTTCTTCGGCGTCCGTGTCCGCCGCCGCGCCGTTTGTTGCCGGGGGTTTTTCCTCCACGCGGGGATTTTGCCATTAAAGCGGGGATTTTGCCAAAAGCGATTACCTATACCCCCCGCCGCTTGCGGGGGGGGGGTCGGAGAATACCCCGACGACGAAGTCGGCGGGGTATTCTCCGGGGGGGTGGGGAGTGTCCGTTATCGTTGGGGTTAATCGTTTTTACAAGGGAGCATTCCACCCCCCCGGAGTTTTCCTTCCCCATCTCCGATGGGAAAGGAAAACTCCGACCCCCCCCGCAAGCGGCGGGGGGTATAGTTAATTCGCAAACGGCAACTTTAAGCGAACACTGTTGCCGCCGTGCTAAAATGCGCGGGGGATACGAACCGCAAACGCTTTTCGCCGACCGCGCGAAAGAAAGGAAAACGCAAACCGCAATGACCGACGCCCGCTCCGGAATCGCCCACGGCGCAGCCATCGCGCAATACACGCTGCTGGAAGCGCTGAAAAACCGCGTGCTTTTTATCGCGCTGATATTCACATTCATCGGCGTCTTCGCCGCGTCCTTCGTCGGCGATGTCGCCGTCATTGAACACAAGCGCGTGGAAATCGCCGTGCTCGCCTCGTCCTACCGCTTTTGCGCGGTGTTCGTTATGATGATTCTGGTCGCCTCCACCATCGTGCGCGAGTTCAACGACAAGTGTTTGGAGTTGTATCTTTCGCTGCCGATATCGCGGGCGATGTATTTCGCCGGAAAACTGACGGGCTTTTACATTGCCGGCTTTGCGCTCGCCGCGGTGTTTTCCGCCGCGCTTTTGCTTTACGCGCCCGCGGCGGCGGTCGGCGCGTGGTTCGCCTCGCTTTCGTGCGAGCTGATTCTGATGGCGACGGTGACTTTCTTTTGCGTGCTCACTTTCAACCAGCAAATCACATCGTCGCTCACGGCGGCGTTGTTTTTTTATTTGTTGTGCCGCGTAACCGACAGCATCGTTTTAATAAGCAAGGGCGAGATACTGCTGCATACGACCGGCTCCGCCGTCATCGGCTTCGTCGTGGAGACGCTTTCGTTTGTTTTGCCTTCCTTGGAACGCTTCACGCGCAGCGACTGGCTGATGTATTCCGATTCCGCGGCGGCGTTCGGCGCGCTGCCGCTGATTGTTTTGCAGACGGTCGTGTATTGCGCGCTCGTCGGCGCCGCCGCATTAATTGATTTCTCGCGCAAGAATATTTAATGCAATGACTGCGCAGAATTCCCCCCCCCAACCCCCCCCATCAAAGATGGGGGGGGGGTCAAACAAAAAACAAATTAACCCCCCCCCCATCTCCGATGGGGGGGGCGGGGGGGGGCAACACTATCCCCGCCCGCTCCCCCGCGCAAAAAATTCCGCTTTCGCATCCGGCTGATAGTCCCGGACGAATACCAACCGCTGCGCACGGTGCCGTGGTTTTTGTGGGCGCTTTTGTTTTTTGCTTTTGCGGCGCAAATTGGTTTTTCGCGCTCGGTTCTTCCGCCGCCGGAAGCGAAGGCGGAAGAATTGCACGCGCCGCCGGGCGATGCGGCGCTGCGCCTTTCCGCCCTCGGCGAGCCGCCGGTTTTGGCGCGGCTTTTGATGCTGAGTTTGCAGGGCTACGACAATCAAAAAGGCGTTTCCGTGCCGCTGCGCAATTTGGATTACGCCGTCGTCGGCGAATGGCTGGAGCGCATCGTCGCCTTGGACGAGCGCGCCGAATACCCGCATTTCAGCGCGGCAAAAATATACGGCGTCGTCAACGACGACAACCGGCGGCGGCTGATGATTGAATGGGTCTGGCGGCAGTTTGTCAAAGCGCCGAACGAACGCTGGGAGTGGATGGCCTTTGCGACAAACCTCGCGCATTATGTTTTGAAGGACGACAAACTCGCGCTGGCGATGGCGGTGGAACTGCGCGAGAAAACCGACCCCGAAAAAGTCCCCGCATGGACGCGGCAACTGGAAATATTCTTTCGCGAAAACGCGAACGAATACGAGGCGGCGGCGGAAATGCTGAGCCGGCAACTGCTGGACGGCGAAATAACCGACCCGCACGAATTTGTTTTCGCCTACGACCGGCTGGAGGGTATGCTGGAAGAAATGACAAAGCGCGGCGAAATACAAAGCCGCGAACATCTCGCGCGCGAACTCCGAAAACTGGAAAGTTTGAGGGAAAAATACCTCGCGCAATTTGAAGAATTGCAAAAGGGAAACTGACGCGCGCGCGCGTTTTTTGTTTTGTTCGCGCCTTTGATTATTCTCGGCTCGGGCCCCGCCGGCTGGACGGCCGCGCTTTACGCCGCGCGCGCAAACCTCGCGCCCGTCGTCATCTCCGGCAAGGAGCCCGGCGGGCAACTGACGACGACGACCGATGTGGATAATTGGCCCGCCGACGACAACGGCGTTCAGGGCCCCGAATTGATGGAGCGCTTCGCGCGGCACGGGCAAAGGTTCGGCGCGCAATTAATAAGCGACCACATTGACGCGGCGCAACTCTCGGCGGAAAAAAAAACATTGCGCGGCGGCGATGAATACGAATGCGCCGCGCTGATAATCGCCGCCGGCGCGTCGGCGAAATACCTGGGATTGGAATCGGAGGAAAAATACAAAGGGCGCGGCGTTTCCGCTTGCGCGACCTGCGACGGTTTCTTTCACCGCGGCAATCCCGTCGTCGTCGCCGGCGGCGGCAACACGGCGGCGGAAGAATCGCTGTATCTGGCGAACATTGCAAAGACGGTTACATTGGTTCACCGCCGCGACAAACTGCGCGCCGAAGCGGTTTTGCAGGAACGGCTTTTTGCGCGCGAACGCGAAGGAAAAATACATATCCGCTTTGACGCCGTTTTGGACGAAGTCCTCGGCGACGAAAACGGCGTTACCGGCGCGCGCCTGCGCAATGTAAAAAACAACGGGACGGACGACATTGCGGCGAGCGGGGTTTTTATCGCGGTCGGGCACATTCCGAACACCGATGTTTTTTCCGGGCAATTGGAAATGCGCGGCGGCTACATTAAAACGCGCGGCGGCGCGGAGGGAATGGCGACGGCGACAAACATTCCCGGCGTTTTTGCCGCCGGCGACGCGCAGGATTCCGTATACCGGCAGGCGGTTACGAGCGCCGGCTCCGGCTGCATGGCGGCGCTGGACGCAAAAAAATACTTGGAAGAAACCGGGCATGCATAAAAGCGATTCCGAAAACGAAACATTCGCGGAATTGTTTTGCGAGGATTTTGCCGCGCCGCATAAAAAATACGGCGAAGTTAAAGGCGGGGACGCGTCCGCGACCGTCGGCGGCGGAATTTTGCCCGCGGACATTGGAAGCGACGACGGCTTTCGCGATTCGCCGTCCTATTGCGCGAACGGGGTGGACGAACGCAAACTGCGCGAACTGCGAAAGCATTCGCCGCGGGACACTATTGATTTGCACGGAATGACGGCGGCGGAAGCGCACGCCGAGTTGGATGTTTTTTTGCAAGATGCAATGCGCCGGAATATCACCCGCGTGGAAGTCATTCACGGCAAGGGCGCGAGCGTTCAGGATGCGGTGCTGCGCCCGAAAACGCGCAAGTGGCTCGCCGGTTGCGCGGCGGTTTTGGCCTATTGCGAAGCGGGCGGCAACAGCGGCGCGCTGCGGGTGCTGCTGCGGAAAACGCGGCGGTGATACATGCGCTTTTTTTTGCAAAAGGCGCGGAAGTAAAAAGCGAAAAATGAAAATACGGCTTTTATACTTCGCCCGCCTGCGCGAACAACTCGGCGCGGAAGGCGAGACGCTTTCGCTTTCGCCCGCAACCGTCGGCGACGCCGTCACCGTCGCCGATGTATTAACTGCCTTGCGCGCGCGCGGCGGAATCTGGGCGGAGACCCTCGCCGAAGACCGCGCCCTCGCCTTCGCCGTCGGGCAAACCTTCGCCGACAAAAACGCGACTGTCAACGAAGGCGAAGAAGTTGCAATCTTCCCCCCCGTAACCGGCGGCTGACCGTCATTCCGGCGAAAGCCGGAATCCATACGGTCTTTGCTTTTTCGCCGAGTTTGGCGGGGGGGGAAATTCGGCGGTATTCGCGGGATTGTATGGATTCCGGCTTTCGCCGGAATGACGGGGGGGCGGGGGCGGGGGGATTACGGGGTTTGTTGCGGGCGGAGGAGTTCTTTTTGGGTTGCGCGGAGGGCGGCGGCGCGGGTTGTTTTCTTTTTCACTACTGCGGGCGGGGCGCGGTTGATGAATTCGGGGTCGGCGAGGGTGCGCTCCAACTTTTCCAATTCCGTTTTCGTCGCGCGCAGTTTTTTTTCGGTTCGCGCGGATTCTTCTTTGTCCGCCGCCGCCGTCGCGCGCCAGTCCAGCGCGAGATAAAAAGAATCGTTGCCGCCGCCGACGGCGACCCGGGGGAGTGTTGCCGGGGGGTTGTTCCAGCGGATTTCGCTTGTTTTGGTTAGCAGGCAAAAATCTTCGGCGAGCGGGGCGAGTGTTGCTTTTCCGCTTTCGCCGATAAAAACGGCCGGGCGTTCTTTTGGCGGGATGCGGAGTTCGGCGCGCAGTTTGCGGCATTCTTCCACGGCGGCGATAAACCCCGCCATTTCCGCTTCCGCTTTTTCGTCTATTTTTGTTTTCTCGGCGGCGGGATACGGCGCGAGCATAATTGTTTCGCCGCTTTTTCCGGCGAGCGGCGCTATTTTTTGCCAGAGCGTTTCGGTGATGAAGGGCATTATCGGATGGCACAGCCGCAGCGCCGTTTCCAAAACGGCGACGAGCGCGCGCTGCGCAGGTTTGCGGTTGCGCAAGAGCCGCCCCTTTGCCATTTCCAAATAACGCGAACAATAATCGTCCCACAGGAAATGATAAATCGCCGCCGCCGCCAAATCAAAACGGTATATCGCAAAAGCGTTTTCCACTTCCAATTCGCAACGCTGCAGGCGGCTGACAATCCAGCGTTCGGGGACGCCGTAACCGTTTGCGGCATCCATTGCTTCGGATTCGTGTTTGTAATCGGCGCATGCGGAAAGAACAAACCGTGCGGCGTTCCAAAGTTTGTTGCAAAAGTTGCGGTA
>JAHRAH010000109.1 GCA_020027345.1 Gammaproteobacteria bacterium
CGGAAATGATTTTTTTGATCCGCGTCATGTTGTCTTCCACGGCATTTCTCCTTTTCTGTGGGATTCGTCCTTCGCGGCTTCGCACAGAGCCGCCGCTTAAGCCGCCGCCATTCTATCAAATATTTTCCCGCGCGCGGCAGTCGGCGGGATTTGTGGTTTTCCCCCCCCCTGCCCCCCCCATCGGAGATGGGGGGGGGTTAATTCACCCCCCCCGCAAGCGGCGGGGGGTATAGTTTATGAGCGGGCGGGGACGGGGGGCAATTTTTGTTGTGAATTTTTTTGACCGGGGAGGGAAAAACGAAAAAAAAACCTGATTTGCTTGAAAATGTGGCATAATGACGGGGACGATTTCTCCCCCGCCGCGTGCTTTTGTGCCGCGGCGGGGTTTTTTTTTCTGATGCCTCCCGCCTCCCGCGCCGCCGTTTTTATTGACGGACAGAATCTGTATTATTCCGCCAAAAGGCAGTTTGGCTACGCCGTCCCCAATTACGATGTGTGCAAACTTGCGCGAGCGGTTTGCGGAAGACAGGGATGGCAGCCCGAAGAGATAAATTTCTACACCGGCGTCCCCGAGGCGGGGGACAATCCCCGCTGGCACGGATTTTGGAATGCGCGCTTGCGCGCGATGCGGGAAAGCCGCGTCAATGTGTTTTCCCGGCCGTTGCGAAACGGAAAAGAAAAGGGCGTGGATGTGCGCATCGCGCTGGATGTGATTCGGGCTGTTTTGGAAGGCAAGTGCGAGGTCGCGGTGATTTTTAGCCAGGACCAGGATTTGTCCGAGGTCGCCGAGGAAGTGCGGCGCATCGCCCGGCACGAGAACCGCCGGATAAGGATAGCCAGCGCCTACCCGGAAGGCGAGGGTTGCCGCGTCCGCGGCATCAACAAAACCGATTGGCTGCCGATTGACCGGGAACTCTACGACCGTTGCCTTGACAGTCGCAATTACTTTCCTGCATTTTCGCGCTGAAAGGCGCGGGACGGCGGTTGAAGTATAATCGGGGGTATGCGGGGGGAAAGCGCATTGAGGGGCGGGCGCGACAAAGTTTGCACGGCACGGCACGGCACGGCACGGCACGGCACGGCACGGCACGATTCTAACGATTCTAACACTTCTGACATGACTTTCGCCTTTGGGCGAGGGGTTGCGGCTTGGGCCTTTGGGCGCGGGGGTTGGGCGGCTTTTGCGGCGGCTTTTGCTTTTTTGGTGGCGGGCGGGGTTTCGCTTTTTGCGGCGGGGGACTCTTTGGCGCAGGAGGCGACTGTCTTTTACGGGACTACCACGCCGGAGGCCGTTTCGGTTACGGATGACAATTTTGTCATTTTTAAGGAGGACTCGGCGGGGACGGTTACGGCTACTATTATCGCCGTTACGGGGACTATCACCGGGGGGAACTTCGTCCCCGCGGCGGCGAATGCTACGGGGATGGTTTTTGTCACTTTGCGCGGGCTGGACTCTTGCAGTATCACCGACGGTTGCGACGCTTTCGGGTTGGAGGGTTTGCAAAGTGCGGAGGCGCGGCTGGCGACGCTGCTGGCGATGGGGTTGCGGACGGTTACGATGTTTGCCGCATCGGGCGCGAACTTGAACGAGCAGGTTAATCAAAACTTTCTGCTGTTTCATTTGGCGACGGCGAATCGTCCGGGGAGGTTTTCGGTGCTGATGACTGCGGGGGCGAGTGTTGACGCAAAAGGCGAAGGCGGGCGGACACCGCTGCATAGTGCGGCGGCGGCGGGGCTTTCTTCGGCGGTGACGATACTGTTGACGGCGGGGGCGGAGATAGACGCGCAAGATTCCGCCGGCAAGACGCCGCTGCATTACGCCGCCGGCGCGGGGGACACTGTGCTGGTTAGCATTTTGCTGACGGCGGGGGCGGACATTGCCGCGCAGGACAACAGTGGGGCGACTCCGCTGGACGACGCCGCGGCGAACTTTCGCGAATTCGCGGCGGAACTCTTGCGCGACGAGGGCGGCAGCTGCAGCGAGCAGAGCGGGGGATTTTGCGCGGATTCGGCGCCGCCGGTTGTCACTCTGGGCGCGTCTCCGAATCTGATTTTTGTAAAACGCGATTCGGCTTTGACTGCGGCGGGGTATGTCGCCGACGCCGGCGCGGCGGGGGCGGCGACGGTTACTCTCGTTGTGGCGTCTTCGGATTTGTTGGGCGTGCGCGCGGGGGACGGCGGGCGGCGCGAGATTGTTTTTAAGGGGACGCAATCGGGGGCGCAAACGGGGACTATCTTTGCGGTTGCGGGGACATTGCTGGCGGGGGGCTTTACGGCGCGGGCGGTGAGCGCGACGGGGACTCTGTTTGTGACCGTTCGCGCTTTGGATTCTTGCGGGATATTGCAAAGCGGCGGCTGCGCGGCTTTCGGGTTGGAAAACATTAACACTCCGGCGGCGCGGCTGGCGAGTTTGATAGCGATGGATTTGCGGACGGTTACGATGCTTGCGGCAGCGGGCGCGCGGGCGGACGGTTTGATAGGGAATGAGCCGGTCGCGTATCGTCTTGCGCGGGCGGACAAGCCGGATCATTTGCGGCTCATCGGGGCGGCGCAGGGGACGGTCTTTCTGGACGGGACGGACAGCAACAACAACAGTGCGCTGATGCTGGCGGCGGCGCGCTGGCAAAACAACGAAGCGCGGATTCTCATCGCCGCGGGCGCCGACCCGAATCTGCGCGACAACAACGGCAACGCGGCTTTGTATTTGAAATGGCGGGAGTTCACGCGCAACGAAGAGCTGGTTCGCATTCTTGTGGCGGCGCCGGGGATTAGTTTGGACATTAAGAACAACGGCGGCGACACTCCCCTGCACCGCGCCGTGCAGTATGTCAATGAACGGAGCGGGCCGATACTGATGGACGCTTTGGTCGCGGCCGGGGTGGGCTTGGACACGCAGGACAACACCGGCTGGACGGCGCTGCAGGACGCCGTCGTCTTCGGCGGGCATTCGGGGCGGCAAGCCGGGCGGGCGCGGATGATGTCGCAGATGCTCGCGCGCGGGGCGGACATTAATCTGGCAAACGACAGCGGGGACGGTCCGATTCATCACGCCGCTTTTCACAACCGTATAGAGCATTTGAATATCATACTCGGGGCGAGCGGTGTGAATGTCAATGCGGAACGGGAAAACGGCGCGACGGCGCTGGACCTCGCGATTGACCGCAACAACACGCAAGCGCGGGATCTCATTATCGCCGCGGGGGGACTTTGCAATCTGCGCACCGACTCCATTTGCCCGTTGCCGCCGCTGCCGGCGGGCGAGGGGATTGGGGTGCCGACTTTGATTGCGAATGCGCAACTGACATTTGTGGTGCGCGGCGGGGGGCTGACGGCGGCGGGGGTTGTCGGCACGGTGTCGGCGACTGTTGCGAGCGGCTTTGAGGCGCGCTATCTTTCGCGCAATCCGAATTTACTGAGCGCGGCGGCGGACGCTTCGGGGGGGTTGTTCTTCCGCGGGACGCAAGCGGGGGAGCATCGCGCGACCATTTATGCGGTGCGGGGGTCGGTCGTTGCCGGCAGTTTCGCGGCGGCGGATTCGGGGACTGTGGGGGGGATTTTGACGGTGTCGGCGCTGGCTTCCTGCGGGATTGGCGGCGGCTGCGCGGCTTTCGGTTTGGAGAATCTGAACACTCCGGCGGCGCGGCTGGCGTATTTGATAACGATGGGGCTGCGGACGGTGACTATGTTTGCGGCGTCGGGGGCGGACTTGACGGAGACGGTCGGCGACGAACCGTTGCTTTACCATCTGGCGACTGCCGACGCTGCGGCGCGCTTTTCGGTGTTGACTGCCTTCGGCGCGGATGTTGACGCGGGGGACAGCGACGGCAACACTCCCCTGCACTTCGCCGCCCGGCGCGACCAGACGACGGCGATGACACTGTTGCTTTCCGCCGGGGCGGACATAGACGCGGGCAACAACGGCGGCGACACGCCGCTGCACGAGTCGGCCAAGAACGGCGACGCTTCGGGGGCGGCAATATCGCTGCTGGCGACGCTGGGCGCGAACTTGAACGCGCAGGACAACGACGGCGAAACGCCGCTGCACGATGCGGCGA
>JAHRAH010000137.1 GCA_020027345.1 Gammaproteobacteria bacterium
TCGCACGCACGCCGAGCGCAACGCTTTCGTTGCCCGGGTGGTGTTCAACTACAACCGCACGCGGCTGAAATGCCTAAACCGGCAAACCCCCCTCCAATGCCTGCACAACCAAACGAACACGAACACGAAAGCGGGAATCCAGAACCAACCCCAAAAAAGCGCTGGATTCCCGCTTTCGCGGGAATGACAAGGGGCGGTGGCGGGAATGACAGTCAGCGCGAAACGAAAAGCAAAAAAAACAAAAGAACGGCGGCGGCGGCGGTCAACACCGAAACCATCCATTTTTGTTTTTTTGTCCTTTTCTTTCTTTTCCTTTTTTTCTTTTTTTTCGCGGAGTCCCCCGCCGCCGCAACACCCTCGCCCGCCTGTGTTTGCGGCGGGTTCCATTCCGCGGCGAAGTTGTCAAAAAATTTATTGGCGAGCGATTTTGCGGCGCCCTCCATTAATCTCGCGCCGAGTTGCGCGAGTTTGCCGCTCACTTGCGCGCTCGCTTCGTATTGCAAAAGCGTCCCCCCGTTTTGTTCTTGCAGCGAAACTTTTGCCTCGCCTTGCGCACCGCCGGCCGCTCCGCCCTCGCCGCTGCCGCGCAATGTGTAACCGCGCGGCGCGTCAATGTCGCAAAGCGAAACCGTCCCCGAAAAAAGCGCGCTGACGGGGCCGATTTTCAGCCGGACTTTCGCCGACATTTCGCTTTCCGATTTCTTTTCCAGCGAAACGCATCCCGGTATGCAGCGCCGCAAAACTTCCGCATCGTTGAGCGCGGCAAAAACCTCGCCCGGCGCCGCTTCTATCCGCCGTTCGCCGCAAAACTTCACGACAAAAAAACCTCAGCGCGCCTCGCCGCAATAGCCGATGAGCGTGTATTTTATTTCCGTGTATTCGTCCATTCCTTCGCGCGCGCCTTCGCGCCCGATGCCGGATTCCTTCACGCCGCCGAAGGGCGCGACCTCGCAGGAAATAATCCCCTCGTTCACTCCGACAATCCCCGCTTCCAGCGATGCCGAAACGCGCATCGCCCGCCCCAAATCTTCCGTGCAAAAATACGCCGCCAAACCGTAGGGCGTGTCGTTCACGCGCGCGACGACTTCCTCCTCGCTTTGGAAATCATACACCGGCGCGACGGGTCCGAAAACTTCCTCCCGCGTCGCCAGCATATCGTCCCGCATTCCGCAAAGCAATGTCGGTTGAAAAAAACAACCGCCGAGTTCGTGCGCTTCGCCGCCGACAACTACTTTCGCGCCTTTGCCGGTTGCGTCTGCAATGTGCGCGCGCACTTTTTCCACCGCTTCTTTATTAATTAACGGCCCCTGATTAACGCCTTCGCCGAAACCGTCGCCGACTTTAAGCGACCGCATTTCGCGCGCGAGTTTTTCCACAAAAGAATCGCGGACGGATTCGTGCGCGTAAAAACGGTTTGCGCAAACGCAAGTTTGCCCGCTGTTGCGAAACTTGCAAAGCATCGCCTGTTGCGCGGCGAGATCCAAATCCGCGTCGGGAAAAACAATAAAGGGCGCGTTGCCGCCGAGTTCCAGCGCGAGTTTTTTTACCGTCGGCGCGCATGCCGCCGCGAGTTTTTTTCCGACTTCGGTGGAGCCGGTAAAAGAAAGAACGCGCACGGCGGGGTTCGCGCACATTTCGCCGCCGATTTTCGCCGAATCGCCGGTAACGACATTGAAAACGCCCGGCGGTATTTTTGCATCCTCGGCGAGCGCGGCGAGGGCGAGCGCGCAAAGCGGAGTGAGCAGCGCCGGCTTGACGACCGCAGTGCAGCCGGCGGCGAGCGCGGGCGCGGCTTTGCGCGTTATCATCGCCACCGGGAAATTCCACGGCGTTATCATCGCCGCGACTCCCGCCGCCTCGCGCGTTACGCGGATTTGCGTGTTGCGGCGCACGCCCGGGACAATCTCGCCGCCGCAGCGTTTGGCTTCTTCGGCAAACCATTCCACAAAACTCGCGCCGTAAGCGATTTCGCCGCGCGCTTCCGCCAGCGGCTTGCCCTGTTCGGCGGTCATTATCCGCGCCAGATCCTCGGCGTTTTCCAAAATGAGCCGATGCCATTCGCGCAAAACCGCCGCCCGCTCCTTCCCCGTTTGCGCGCGCCAACCGGAAAGCGCCGCCGCCGCCGCATCAATCGCCCGCCGAGTTTCCGCATCGCCCATCATCGGCGTTTTCCCGACGCTCTCCCCGTTCGCCGGATTGACAACGGCAACCGTCCCCCCCGAATCCGCCCCGCGCCATTCGCCCCCGACAAACCCCGCCCCCGGCAGCAGCCGTTCGTTCTTTATGCTCGTCCCCGCAAACTCCACAACAAATCTCCTTCGCCCTGATTGTATAACAATTCCCGCGCCCCCGCCCAACGCGCGCATGAAAAATCATTAATAAAAACCCGCGTTACAAATCCATATCGGGCTGATTAAAAAGCAAATTCGCCAAAGCGAAATTGATGTAATAGTTTTCGCGGCGCGGTTTGATTTTTCGCAAAATGCCGTCCGCCGCCAAGGCGTCCAGATAACGCGCGGCGGTCGCGCGCGAAACGCCCAACTCGCGCGCCAAAAGCGCCGCTTTGGTGTAGGGATGGGCGAAAATGCCGTCCAGCAATTCGCGGCGGTAAAAGGCGCGGGCGCTGCGAATGCGGTTTTTGTATTCCGCGTGCATGTCGCGCATTTTTTCCACCAAAACGACGGTGTGCCGCGCCGTCGCCTCAATCCCGCGCAGCATATACAGCAGCCACTCCTCCCAGCCGGCGCCGCTTTGCGTTTGCCGCAGCAGGCGGTAATAGTCGGCGCGCGTTTGATTTATGTAACGGCTGAGATACAAAACCGGCGCATTAAGCAGCCCCGATTTCACCAAAAACAAAATGTTAATAATGCGCCCGGTCCTGCCGTTGCCGTCGTAAAAGGGATGTATCGTTTCAAACCGGCAGTGCGTCAGCGCCATTTGCACAAGCGGGTCGGCGCCGCCGCCGTTATGCATATACGCTTCCAGTTCCGTCATCAGATCCGGCACAGCATCGGGCGGCGGCGGAATAAAGACGGTTTCGCCGCCGGAGTTTTTCAGCACCGTGCCGGGAAGTTTGCGCCATTCCGTTTGGCGGCCGGTGAGGATTTGCTGCACGCGGATGACGGTGGCGCACAAAAGCAGCCCGGTTGTTTGCACTTCGCGCCGGCCGGCTTCCATCGCTTCGGCGTATTGCGCCGCTTCTTTGACGGCGGGGTCGCGGTCGTCCGGGCGCAGGCGGTATTCGTGCAGCGCCTGCTGTGTCGTAACGATGTTTTCAATCGCGGAACTGCTTTGCGCCTCCTGCAGTCCGAGCGTGGAAATCAGAATACGCTCGTCGGGAATGGACTGCGCCAGCCCTTTGAGTTCCGCCAGAAACCGGTGCGCCCCCGCCAGCGCGCGCAAAACGGCGGGCGTCTCCCATTCGGAAGGCGGCGGAGGAAAAGCGGGAAGTTCGGAACGCGCCATCTGCTCATAATACCCGAATTCTGAGCAGATAGGATGGCTATCTGCTCAGAATCAGCGATTTTTGAACAGATGAAGCGGTTATCTGCTCAAAATCAGCGAATTTTGAACAGATAGAGGAGGCATCTGCTCACGGATGAGCAGGTAACGCCGCAGATGCGCGCCGGGACAACGGCGATTTGCCGCCGTGATATATCGGGTTATACAGGGTTATACAGGGAACTATTTTGTTATAACTCGCCCGCTTGACAAAGGAATGACAACCGCGCACGGCGACATCGCCTTCACCGTCCCGCTTTTCGACGAATTCTTAAAGCGCGTGATGCCCGGCAACAACTGGCGGGATTCCTGACGGCGGCTTTCGCTTATCTTTTTTTCGCCTTGTAATACTCCTTAAACAAAGGATACAGACGGCACAGTGCGCCGATGTTCGCGGGAAAACCAATATTTCGCACCACCCAGTGTGGCTTTTGTTTCCGGGCTTTCGCCGTTTGAATAATAGCGTTGACTATGTCGCAGGAATCAATGTAACCAACTTTCGTCGTTTTTACGGTATGCCCGGCAAGTGTTTGATCAAATATGTGTTCCCGAGGCTTGTATCCCTCCAACAATAAAAAACCAAAACCTACATACACCGCATTAATGTCGGTCAGCAATTCATTCTCGCGCTCATCGTCAAGAGCTATGCCGTGATTCTTGATAAGATAATAATGTGACATTTCGTGCGCGAGAATGGCAATTTTTTGCTCGAAAGTTTGGGTGACGGTGTCACCGTTTATCCAGATGCACACCAAATCGTCAATCATATCAAAAGAGCCGGCGGCAACCCCGTTGCGCGTCAAGACCTTAATCGGCCGCTCTATGAAAAGGTGGCGGCACATTTTGTCCGCAATCGCTTGCAATTGCGCCTGCAGATTATGCCCGTTGTATTCAGCCCCCAGTTGTTTACGGGTGAGCTGATAATTGACGCGCGTCGGTCTATTCGGCAAACGCGCCCGAATATATTCAATGATTGCAGTCACGCTAAAATCCATAACAGAAAAACCCCGGCGTATGCGGATTTGACACCGCGGACCCCGGGGGGGTTATACGCCTTTGCGGGCGCAGCGTCCGCCCGACGCGGGGGGATTATAGCACAAGGCGCCAATCCCAAAAAAACAACAGCGCAACATGAGCGGGCGCCGGGGGAAAAAACCGTCCGCAAAAAAGCGTCCGGGTTTTTCTTTCACGGCATCTTCCGAGAAAGGAGGTAATCCAGCCGCAGGTTCTCCTACGGCTACCTTGTTACGACTTAACCCCAGTCACGAAGCATACCTTGGTCGTCGCCTTCCCTTGCGGGTTTAACAAACGGCTTCTGGTATCCTCCGCTTCCATGGTTTGACGGGCGGTGTGTACAAGACCCGGGAACGTATTCACCGCGACATGCTGATTCGCGATTACTAGCGATTCCGACTTCACGCAGTCGAGTTGCAGACTGCGATCCGGACTACGACCGGCTTTTTGAGATTGGCTCCCCCTCGCGGGTTTGCGCGCCCTCTGTACCGGCCATTGTATGACGTGTGTAGCCCCGCTCATAAGGGCCATGATGACTTGACGTCGTCCCCGCCTTCCTCCGGCTTGTCACCGGCAGTTTCGCTAAAGTGCCCGGCGCTATCCGCTGGCAACTAACGACAAGGGTTGCGCTCGTTGCGGGACTTAACCCAACATCTCACGACACGAGCTGACGACAGCCATGCAGCACCTGTGCCCGGATTCCCGAAGGCACTCCCGCGTCTCCGCGGGATTTCCGGACATGTCAAGAGCGGGTAAGGTTTTTCGCGTTGCATCGAATTAAACCACATCATCCACCGCTTGTGCGGGTCCCCGTCAATTCCTTTGAGTTTTAATCTTGCGACCGTACTCCCCAGGCGGTCCGCTTAACGCGTTAGCTTCGCCACCGAGGCGGTTAAACCCCGACAGCCAGCGGACATCGTTTAGGGCGTGGACTACCAGGGTATCTAATCCTGTTTGCTACCCACGCTTTCGTGCCTCAGCGTCAGTGCCGGCCCAGAAGGATGCCTTCGCCATTAGTGTTCTTCCGCATCTCTACGCATTTCACCGCTACACGCGGAATTCCACCTTCCTCTGCCGGACTCCAGCCGCGCAGTTTCGAACGCAGTTCCCGGGTTGAGCCCGGGGCTTTCACATCCGACTTGCACGGCCGCCTGCGCACGCTTTACGCCCAGTCATTCCGATTAACGCTCGCGCCCTCCGTATTACCGCGGCTGCTGGCACGGAGTTAGCCGGCGCTTCTTCTCGGGGTACCGTCAGTTGCGCGGATTATTCACCCGCGCCGTTTCTTCCCCCGCGAAAGTGCTTTACAACCCGGAGGCCTTCTTCACACACGCGGCATCGCTGGATCAGGGTTGCCCCCATTGTCCAATATTCCCCACTGCTGCCTCCCGTAAGAGTCCGGGCCGTGTCTCAGTCCCGGTGTGGCTGATCATCCTCTCAGACCAGCTACCGATTGTAGCCACGGTGGGCCGTTACCCCGCCGTCAAACTAATCGGACGCGGGCCGCTCCTTTGGCGCGAGGTTTCCCGAAGAAAATCCCCCGCTTTGCTCCGTGGAGGTTATGCGGTATTAGCCCTGGTTTCCCAAGGTTGTCCCCCTCCAAAGGGCGCGTTCCCGCGCGTTACTCACCCGTCCGCCGCTCGTCTTTCGGGGGCAAGCCCCCTCATTTTGACCGCGCGACTTGCATGTGTAAGGCGTGCCGCCAGCGTTCAATCTGAGCCAGGATCAAACTCTTCAGTTGAAAAGAGCATTTTTCCCGGCGTTCGCGCTTTTTACGCCCCGCGCTACCGCAAACGATGATGACACCGTCGGCGGCAACGGGGGCGCCGCAAGATTGTTGCATCATGCGCGACGCCGTATTCACTGTCCGTGCCGGCGCCCGCGCATGTTGGCTGCTGTTTTTTCCGAATTTTGCAAAGAACATCCGCCCGCCGGAAGCAACCCCCCGCGCCAAAGCGAAAGCCCATTATACCCTTTCCCCCCCAAAAAAACCACTTCCAAAAAATTTTTTTTTCAATGTGTCATTCCCGCAAAAGGCAGGAATCCAGCAAATCTCCCGCGTCATTCCCAGGCCTCGTTCCCACGCTCCGACTCTCAGTAACTATACCCCCCGCCGCTTGCGGGGGGGGGTCGGAGTTTTATTCCCTAAAAGGAGATGATGGAAGAAAACTCCGGGGGGGTGGAGGAAGTGAAATGCGCCCACCCCCTCTTTACCCCCCCCTCCATCTCCGATGGGGGGGGCTGGGGGGGGAATCCAGCACCCCCCCCCGCCCGCGAAACCCTCACCCCTCCTGACTAACCGCAAAAATCCCCTCCGCAATCTCGGCGATATGATTATTCACCCGCTTCAAATCCCGCACCCAGTCCAAATGCATGGAGCTGCTCTCCACGCTTTCCGCCCGCCCGCTGCGCACCCGCGCCAGATGATTGCGAAAAGTTTGTTCGCAGCGCCGTTCCACTTGCAGCCGCGTCTGGTGCAAGTGCTTGGCGACGGTCTGGTCGGGCGAAACCAAAAGCCCCAGCGTCCCCCGCAGGTTTTCGCGCGCCAGCGAATGAATATCGCGGATTTCGTTCATCCCGTCCTCGGAAAACCGCACCCGCCGCGCCTGCAAACGCCGCGTCACGGAAACCACGCCGTGGTCAATCGTGTCCCCGATATGTTCCAAATGCGTAATCGTCGCCAGCAACAAATTCGCCCGCCGCCGTTCGCCGTCGCTCATTTTGTTTTCGTCCATCGCCGCGATAAACAACTTTATCTCCCGATTCAAAAAATCCACCCCGTTGTCCAACTTGCTGATTTGCGCCCGCAACGCCGCGTCCCCCCGCCGCACCGCCCGCGTGCTGTTTTCCAGCATTTGCGAGACCAAATCGCCCATCCGCAGCGTCTCCCGCGTCGCGTCCGAAATCGCCTGCGCGATGCTCCCCGAAGAAGAGCGCAAATACTGCGGCTTCAAGCGCTCGTCGCCGCCCACCTTCGTCAGCGCGCGTTCCAGCCACCGCCCCGCCAGCGGAGTGAACACCAGCAGAGTCGCCCCCATCGCCACATTAACAAAAGTATGAAAATGCGCCGTCGCCCGCGAACCGTCCAGCCCCCACTCCCCGGCAAATGCCGCAGCCGCCGCCACAATCGGCGCGAGCATCAAAACCCCCAGCAAACGAAAAACCGCATTCCCCGCCGCCACCCGCCGAAACTCCACCGGCTCCCCCAAACTCGCCGTCAGCGGCGGGATGCCGGCGGCGGCGTTCACCCCCATCACCATCCAAAAGCACGCCTGCAAATTCGCAACCTCGTTCCCGGCGAGCGCCATTATCAAAAGCACCGGCGCAAGCGTCGTATGACAAAGCAATGTCAAAAAAGCAAAAACCAAAGCCAAAACCAGCGGCTCCGAAACCATCGCCGCAAAGAAACCATGCGCCGCCGGCGCCGCCCGCAACGGCTCCGTCGCCGACGCGATTAACTGCACCGCCAAAACCATCAGCGCCAGCCCGAACATAATATGCGCCGACCGTCTTGCCGTCTCCCCGCGCCCGATGCGCATTGTCAAATACGCCGCCAAAAGCAAAACCGGCAACGCCGCCTGCCAGTTAAACCCCAGCAACTGCGCCGCCAAAGTCGCCCCGGCATCCGCCCCCAGCGCCAGCGCCAAACCCTGCGATGTCGTGATGACGCGGTTGGACGCCATCGTCCCCCCGATGGAAATCGCCGCCGTGCTGGATTGCAAAGCCCCGCCCATCACCACCCCCGCGCCAAACGCCCGAATCCCGCTGTTGCCCGCGCCGGAGGCGAGTTGTTTCAGCCGCCAGCCGAAGAGTTGCGCCGCCGAATGCCGCAGCATCTGCAGCCCCCAAAGCAGCAGCGCCGCCGAACCGACAACCTGCAAAATAATCCCCGTCCCTACGCTCATCTCGTTCTTTCTTTTTTAAAGCCCCCCATCCCCCAAAGAACCAATTAAAAAACCAATTATATCACAACCCCTTAAAAACAAAAAAACGCCATCCCCGCACCCCTGTCAAAAAGCGGGAATCCCCTTACCGCGTCATTCCCGCACTCTCCCAAAAAGCGGGAATCCAGCAAATTAACTGAAAAGCGTCATTCCCGCACTCTTCCTAAAAGGCGGGAATCCAGCAAATTAAAAAAACAAATTAACCCCCCCCCCATCTCCGATGGGGGGGAGTGGGGGGGGGAAAACCCCAAATCAAAAAAACCCTACTCAGCCATCCCCCGAATCCTCCCCAAAAGCCCCTCATCAACCACCCGACCCCCCAAATCCAAACGCCTCTTATGCCGCCGCTCCCCGGGCAAACGAACCCCGGGCATCGCCGACAAACGAGCAATAAAAGATTCCGCATGTTCATCCCAACCGTTGCCGGCGATATATTGCGGCGAAAGCGCAATAATAAATTCCCCCCCGCGCGGAGGGGCGCCGTCGCCGTTGTCCTTTTCCGCCGCTTCAAAACTGAAACTCTCCCCGACGAGCGCGCCCGCCAGAAGTTCCACCATCATCGCCAGCGCCGAACCCTTGTATCCGCCGAAGGGAAGCAGCGCGCCCTTTAATATGTCCGCGGGATTTTGCGAGGGTTTTCCGTCCGCCCCAATCCCGCAACCGGGCGGCAGCGTCTTCCCTTCCCGCGCGGCGATTTGCACTTCGCCCTTTGCCATTGCCGCCGTCGCCATGTCAAAAACCAGCGGCGGCTGCCCCGAACGCGGCCAGGCAAACGACATCGGATTCGTCCCGAAAAAAGCCGAAGCCCCGCCCGCCGGCGCGACCGAAGGCAAATACGAAACGCAGGCAAAAGCCGCGACGCCAAGTTCGGTGAGCGATTCGGTCTCGCGCCAGAGCGCCGCAAAATGATGCGAACGCGTCAACGCCAAAACCGCGACGCCGTTTTCCTTAGCGCATTCCGCAAGCGGCGCAACGCAACGCTTAAGAGCGAGCGGCGCATAACCGTTCTCGCCGTCGCAGCGAACAACAGTCCCCCCCGCCCGTTGCGGCAACGGATTCGCCTTGCCATTAACTTTCCCGCTCCGCAAACCGGCGACATACCCCGGCACCCGAAACAACCCATGCGCCTGCGCCCCGTCCCGCTCCGCCGCAACAACCGTCTCCGCAACCGCCCCCGCATTCTCAAAATCCGCCCCCGCCGCAACCAGCGCCTCCCGAACCACCAATTCAATTTCCCCCACCCCCATCTCAACCCCGCGCATAAAACCCCCGCCTTCCTTCCCAAAAACTGCAATACAAAAATGCAATCCAATTATAACCCCGTATAACGCCGTCCCCCCACCCACCCCGCCATCCCCCCCCGTCATTCCAAAACCCCGTCATTCCGGCGAAAGCCGGAATCCATACCGCCCCCAAACTCGCAAAAAACCAATCCCCGTAAAGATTCCAGCGTCCGACCAATAGTGTTCGGTTAAAATTCATCGCCGCGCAAAACGCCGGTTGCGGCGGAAAAAAAGCCCCAAAGGGGCGGCGTTATGTAGCACAGCGGCAACGCCCTGTGAAACGGGGGACATTAAAAAAACTAAGCCCCAAAGGGGCGCAGCACAAATCCACTATTGAGCATCCGCCGGAAAGCGGTCAGCATTCTTCAATGGTCGCCCCCGCCTTGCGAAGGATTTCTTCCGCCTTGCGGTGATTATTAAATATGGCGGAGCCCAAAGCGGTTAATCTGCCATTATTTTTCGTATGCCAGCAAGCGTCAATGTTCGCACCGGCACCAAGAAGCATGTCAATAATGATGTTTCCGTTCTCCGCATTTTTTGGCGAACTTTTGGTTGCCGCCAAATGCAATGGCGCAGCATTTTCATCATTAACGGCATCAACATCCGCGCCCGCTTTTATCAATGCCTCAGCGGCCTCAATATGCCCCCGATACGCGGCCAAATGCAGGGGCGTATGGTTTCTTTTGCTTTTTAAATTCGGATTTCCCCCCGCGAGAGCAAGTGCGCCAATTATCTGCGCATACCCGCCATCCGCGGCGTTATGCAGGGGCGTATAATTATTTAACGGACGGCGCGCGTCGACATCCGCGCCGCCGGCAATTAATAAAGTTACGGCAGGAAAGTTGCCTTCCCCGCTTGCGATATGCAAAAGCGTTTTGCCGCCGACCCCTTTGCCGTTTTTGATGCTGGCGTTTGCCGCTTTGTTGCGATACTCCCCGCTTCCGTAATCGCCGTCCAAAAACGCCATCCACTCCGCGAAAGAATCTGCTTGCTCCGCCGCCTGATATGCGGCGGCTTCTTTTTCGGACTCCGTGTCGTTTTGATAAAAGAATGCCACAATCAACAAAAGCGCCGCCGCCCATTTCCACGCGCCGCCCTTTCCTTTCGGGCTGGCCTTTTTCGCGGAGGGCGGCGCGGATTGCCGCGTTTTTGGCTTGTCCGCCGGCAGCGGATAAAGCATATCGCGCCATTCCCGAATTGTTTGCGGTCTTTCCTTCGGCTTAATGGCAAGCCCCGCCGTCACCGCGCGCACAAAGCGCTCCGAATAACCGTCGGCGGAAAGAGGCGGCATGGAATCTTCCCCTCCCGCGGTTATGTCATAAATCCGCTGGCTGCCTTCCGGCGGCGCATTCCCCGTCATCGCGCGGTAAAGCGTCGCGCTCAGCGCGTAAATGTCGGTAAATTTCCCTTGCTTGCCCCCTAGGCGCTGTTCGGGCGGGGAATAACCGGACTTGTGAATTATGCTTATGCTTTTGCTGACATCCCCGATAGCGTGCCTCGCCGCGCCAAAATCAATTAATACGGGCCCGCGCCCGGGACGAATAATAATATTGTCCGGCGATATGTCGCGATGCACAAGCCCGGCGGCGTGCAATTTTTCCAGCGCGTTTAAAAGCGGGAAAACAATCGCAAGCAATTCTTTTTCCGGCAGTTTGCCGCCGCGGGCCGCAAGCAATTGCTCCAAGGTTTCGCCTTCCTCGTAATCCAACACCATGTAAGCGGTGCCGTTTTGCTCAAAAAAGTCGCGCACGCCGACGATGCGCTCGTCCCTGAATTCCCTGAGCGCCCGCGCCTCGCGCAGGAAACCGGCGAGCCCCCGCCTATACAAATCCTCGTCTCCCGAGGACTTGGGGAAAACTTCGGTTCCTTCGCGCACGGCGTGTTCATTGGGCATATACTCTTTGATGGCAACCGCTCCCAAATACTTGTGCCGCGCCAGATAGGTGACGCCAAACCCGCCCGCGCCCAGCGTTTTTTCTATTTCATACTCCCGCAGGCGCGTGTTTGCCGGCAACGCCAGCCGATGGTATGGCTCCCCGTCCCCCATCGTCTCATTGTATCACTCCGGCAAAGGTTTTATTCCAGAAAACTTGGCGCGACGACCGCCACGGTTACATTGTCCTGTTTCGGGGCGCGGCGGGATTTGGTTTGTTCTATTAAATCAGCGGCGATGATTTCGGCGTTTTTGCCGCGCGTTTTTTGCAGGCGGGTTTCCATTTCGGTTTCGGTCAATGTCAGCAAACCGTCGCTTGCGGCGACGACGAGCGCATCGTCGGAATCAAAATTAACGAAACGATGGTCAACAAGCGGAATATCGCGCCCCGTCAGCGCCGAATACAGCGCGCCGCGCATCGGGATGTCGGCGGCTTCTGCGGGTGTTATTTTTCCTTCCGCCGCCCTTTTGTCCAAAACGCCGCCGACGGTGTGGTCGTCGTTCAGTTTTTGCAGCCGCCCGCCGGAAAACAAATACAAAAGCGAATCGCCGACGCTGATCCATTCCATTCCGCCTTTGCGCACCAGCGCGGCGATGAAAGTGCAGCCCATTCCGGCGAGGGATTTTTCTTTTTTCGCTTCGGCGGCGATGGCGGCGTTTGCCGAATGCAGCATATCCAAAGAAAGCAACGGCGCACCGTTCGCATTCTTCGCCGCCTTTTCGTATTCCCCGACAAAAACACCAACCGCGGTCTCCGCCGCTTCCAACCCGCCCGGATGCCCGCCCATACCGTCCGCAAGAACAACCAAAACCGCCCCCTCCGCCGAATAAAACCCGCAATAATCCTCCTGCCGCCCCCGCGCGCCCTGATACGCGGCGGCGGCAAAAGCGCTCTTTTGCATCGCGGTTAACTCCGCAGTTGCGCGAGTATTTTCGCGCATTCGTTAACGCATTCTTCCGGCGCGGTTTCGTTGCCGACGCAAAAAACCCGCCACGAATACTTTTCCTCCAGCGAAGCCAAAACTTTCCCGTAGCGTTTCGCCAATTGTTTCGCTTTGCGGATGCTTTCCTCGTCGGTCGCGCCTTTTTCCTTGCGCTCTTCCATCCGCTGTTTGCGCGTTTCGTCGGAAGCGTGCAAATAAAAAACGGCGTCCGGAACGGCAATGCCGCCGAAAACCCGCCCGAGCCAAAACTCGTCGGGGAAACCGCTTTGGCGCGCGATTGTGTCGTAGACGACGGTGGAAGCGGCGTAACGGTCCATCGCGACATTCCGCCCCGCCTTCATTTCTTTTTTCGCCGCCGCCGAAGCATGAACGACGGTGGAAGCGTAAAACAACTGCGCCGCCAAACCGTTGTTTTCATGCGCGGAATACACGGCGTCAATCTCGCCGCGAAATTCGGCGAATTCCGCGGGCGGCGTGCCCAGCAAAACGGCGCCGGTTTGTTTGGCGAACATTTCGCTTATTTTGCTTTTGCCGCAGCCGTCCATTCCCTCAAAAACAACGAACGCGGGTTTTTCGGCGGGTTTCATTTTTTCCCCTGCGCCGGTTTGGCGCCGCTGAGGGCGGCGATTGTCACCGTCCTGCTTTTTCCGTCCAAAAACAATTCGCGCTCGTCGCCGGCTTCGCCGTCGGCGAGTTTTTGCATCAGCGGCGCGGTGTAGGAGACGCGCCCCTGCTCCACATCGCCGTCCTCGTAGCCGGCGACTTCAAAAACCCATTCGCGGTTTTCGTCATCGTCGCGCAGCGTAACGACGCATCCGACTTGCACCGTCTCCGGCGCGAACGGCGGCGGCACCACCCGCACTTCCGCCAGCAGTTTTTTTAATCCGGCTATGCGCGCCGCCCATTTATGCATGTCGCGCTGGTTTTGTTCGTAGGCGAAGTTGTCGTGCCAGACCGAATTGTCGCCGGCGCCGGCCGCTTCGGAGTTTGTCGCGCAAACGGCGTAATACGAATCCAGCGCGGACTGCAAGCGCGCCTGCAAACGGGCGTAACCGTCGGCGGTTGTAACGGGGGCGTTCATTTTGCGGCGGTTATATTATACGGCGCAAGCGCGGCAATCGCGGCGGCGACTGTTTCCGCCGGCGGCGCGCATTCCGTAAACAACGGCGGCAAAACATTCGCCCCCCATTCGCGCGCGGCCGCTCCGGCGCGCGCCGCGACCGTCAAAAAGAACTTTGCCATTTCCCCGTCGGGCAATTCGGAGTTTCCTTCGCGCAGGCGCGCAAGCGCGGCCGCCCCGCCGATGCGCAGCGGCAAAACAACTGCGCCGGCAACCGCGCGGCGCATTTCGCAAACGCGCGCCGCGGATGTTTGCGAACGCCTTTGCATTGCGTAGGCGAAGTTTCCCGGATGCCATGTTTCCACGACGCGAAAACCGCCGCCGCTTTTTTCCCATTCTTTGTCGCGCGCGAGTTCGGCGGCGGCGACTTCGTCGTCAAACTCCTGCTGCGCGCGCATGGCGTGCGCGCCGCCGTCTTCGGCGAGCCGCTTAATTCGCATTGCCTCGCCCAATTCGTTGTGGAAGATGCAGCCGCACGATTTTGCAATCGCCGTTCCGACGGTCGTTTTCCCCGCGCCGTGCGCGCCGATAATAGCCAGTGTGATTTTTTCCATCGTTCATTTCCTCCTTGAAGAATTCATTCCACGCCCGCGCGCCGGCGCGCACCCCGCCTTCGCGCACCGCCCGCGCCAAATCCAAAGAAATGTCCGGGCGGTCCATGCATAATTGCAGTTTGCCCGAATGCATCAGGCGCACCGCGTAAATTCCTTCGCGGCATTGCCGCCGTTTTTCGCAGCCGGGGCAGGCCGCATAGGCGAGCATTTCGCCCAGTTGTTTGTGTTTTATTTCCACGCGCAATCCGTCCCCCCAGATAAAATGCCGGGTTTCCATGCTGTCGGGGTCGGGGCATTTTTCTTCGCGCAACGGTTCGCCGCGCATGCGCAAAAGCGCGCGGCAAAGCGCATCGCAACTCAGCGATTCGTTCTTCAAATCGTCCAGCACATTCACCGTCACCGGCAGGGGCGCCGCCCAATCCAAAAGCGCGTTCAAATCCTCCTCGTCGCCCGCGCCGGTGTATACATAATTAACTTTGCACTGGCGCCCGTATGACAAAACGCGCTCAATAAATTCGGCGCGCTGCGCATGCAGTTTTGCGGCGTTGACTTTCCGCGACTGCCGCGCGGCAAACGCCGCAACCGTAAAACCGTGTATGGAAAAATTAATGCGGTCCAATCCGGCGTCAAAAACGGCGTCCACTTTGTCCGCGCGCTGGGAACCGGCGGTGATGAGCGATATGTCCGCCCCCGGCGCAACGCGGCGCAAACGGGCGACAACATCCGGCAAATCCGCGCGCACCAACGGGTCGCCGCCGAGAAATTTAAACTTGCGCACGCCCGCAACGGCGCCGACTTCCAAGCAGCCGTCCAGCAAACCCCGCTCCAATTGTCCGCCCGCATAAGCGTCGCCCTCGCCGTGGCAGTAGGCGCATTTGAGATTGCACCGGGTCGTCGCCACCACGCGCAAGTAGGTCGG
>JAHRAH010000176.1 GCA_020027345.1 Gammaproteobacteria bacterium
CCGACCCCCCCCCGCAAGCGGCGGGGGGTATAACACCGGCGGCGGGGGGGATGGTTGACATAGTTGACATGGTTGGTTTAGTAGCCAACGGGGATGCCGGGTTTGCGGGGGTCGGAGGCGGCGGTTATTGTTCCGTTTGCTTTTTTGTGGACTGCTTGGCCGCCGCCTAGTGGGGCTTTGCGGAATTCTATTTTGTTGCCGGTTTTTTGGAGCGCGGTGATGATGTCCTCTCCGAGGAACGGTTCGGCGTGGATGCGGTCGGGGTAATTGAAAAAGCGGGGGGCATCCATTGCTTGTTGCAAGTCGCATCCTTCGTCCAGCCATTTGTTTAAAAACCATGCTTGTCCGGCGGCTTGGAAGTGCCCGCCCATTACGCCGAAGGCGGCGGTTTCTTCGCCGCGTTTTGCGATTGCGGGGATTATCGTGTGCAGCGGGCGTTTGCGCGGGGCGATGCAGTTGGGATGTCCCGGTTCGGGGACGAAAGAGGAGCCGCGGCTGTGGAGCAGGACGCCGCTCTTCGGGGCGAGGATGCCGCTGCCGAAGGGATGGAACAAACTGTTGATGAAGGACACGCACAAACCGTTGGCGTCTATTGCGGCGAGGTAGACGGTGTCTTTGTGTTCGGCGGCGGGGGGGGGAGGGGGGATGTTGGGGATTTCGTTTTTTGCCGCGGCTTTTGCGATGCGGGCGGCTTCTTTTTTTATGGTTTGGTGGTAGTGGGTGATGGTGTTGTCGGGGTTGTTGTTGTTAACGGCTGGATTCCCGCTTTCGCGGGAATGACAGGGGGGGGAATGACGGTCGTCTCCTATGTTGTTGTCGCGCCAGTGGTAGGCGAGGCGGGTGATGTTGGCGAAGCGGACGGCGCGGGCGGGGGGGGGGAGTGTTTGCCAGTCGGGGGTTTGCGCCATTGCGGCGAGCATCAGGAGGACTGTTGCGCCTTGTGTGTTCGGCGGACACTGCCAGATTTGCCAGTTGCGGTATTCGCCGGCGAGGGGGGTTTGCCACTGGGGACGGTATTCGGCGAAGTCGGAGAGTTGGTGGACGCCGCCTTTTTCTTGGAGGGTTGCGGTGATTTCTTGGGCGATTGCGCCGCGATAAAAGGAGCGCCCGCCGTCGTCGGCGATTGCGGCTAATGTTTGCGCGAGTTGGGGTTGGCGGTGGAGCTCGCCTTCGTTGGGGGGCTTGCCGCCGGGGAGGAAGAGGGCGGCGGTTTCGGGGTGTTGTTGGAGTTTTTCGGCGGACTCTTGCCAGTCGTGGGCGACGCGTTTGGCGACGGGGCAGCCCTCGGCGGCGTAGCGGATGGCGGCGGTGAAGAGTCCCCTCCATGGGAGTTTGCCGAATCGGTTGTGGAGTTTCTTCCATGCGGCGACTGCGCCGGGGACTGTTACGGCGCGGGGGGATGTTTCGCCGACGGGGTTTTTGTCTTCGCCGGTTTCGGCTTTGGGCGTCCATCCGCTGCCGTTGAGGGCGGCGGGGGCGTTTTGGGCGGGGGCGAGGACGAGGGCGAAGCAGTCGCCGCCGACGCCGGTCATGTGGGGTTCGGCGACGGCGAGGACTGTTGCGGCGGCGATTGCTGCGTCTGCGGCGCTGCCGCCGGCGCGGAGGACGGCGAGGGCTTCGCAGGAGGCGAGGGGGTGGGAGGTTGCGGCGGCGGCGGTTTTTGCGTGGAGGGGGGCGCGGCGGAGGAAGTCGTGCATTTGCGCATTTTATCGCGGGCTTTGTATAATCGGCGGCGGCGATGCTGCGGAGTTTTTTTTGTTCGCGCCGGTGGGCGCTTTGGGCTTGGGGGGGGCTGGCGCTTTTGCTGGCGAGCATCGTGGCGGAGGTGCAGATTTTGGTGGTGCTGAATTCGTGGTATCGGGAGACCTGGGATTTGCTGGGGGCGGCGGCGGGTTTTGAGAAAGCGGAGGAGCGCGTCGGCGGGCTGCGGCAGTTCGGGGAATTGCTGGTGAAGTTTTGCATGATTGTTTTTCCGTTCATACTTGTGCGGGTGCTTTCCCATTTTCTGGCGCAGCATTACGCTTTTCGCTGGCGGCAGGCGATATCGTTTGCGTACCGCCCGTTTTGGGAGAAGACCGAAAAAGAAATTGAAGGCGCGTCGCAGCGGATGCAGGAAGACACGCGCGATTTTGCCGACATTTTGGAAAATTTGGGACTGGGTTTTTTCCGCGCGGTTTTAACTTTGTTTGCTTTTCTGCCGATACTGTGGACGGTGAGCGAGCAGTTGACGCAGACCGTTACGGAAAAGAAAGCGCCGGCGGCGGACGGGGGACTCTCGGAGTTTGAAAGCAATTTGGCGGGGCTGGACGATGCGGCGCGGGCGTTTGTGGATTCGGCGCTTGCGGGGGTGGATTTTGTGACGACTGTTCCGGGTTCGCTGGTTTGGGTGGCGATTGTCACGGCAGTCGCGGGGACGGTGCTTTCGTATTTGGTGGGGATAAAGTTGCCGGGCTTGCATTACAACAATCAGCGCGTGGAGGCGCTTTTTCGCAAGCGGATGGCCTACGCCGAGGACGACAAACTCTTCGCGGATATGCCGAACTTTGTGGAACTGTTTACCGGCTTGCGCTTTAATTATTTTCGCTTGTTTTTGCATACGACCTATTTTCGTTTGTGGGAGAACTTTTTCTTTCAGTTTTTGATTATTGTGGATTTTATACTTATCGGCCCGGGGATATTGGTGGGGCTGGTGACGCTGGGGGTTTTGAATCAGGTTTCGCACGCATTCTCAAAAGTGTCGGAGAGTTTTGCGTATTTGGTCCAAAATTGGCTGGGTATTACAAAGTTTCTTTCCATTATTAAGCGGCTGCGGGAGTTTGAGCGGAATATCGGGTATTCGGGGGCGGGGGGGGACTCTGCTGTGGAAGGCGCGCAGGTGGTGCGGTGATGGGGTTTTTGGATTTGGTTTTTGGCCGGGGTCGCCCCCCCCATCCCCCCCCATCGGAGATGGGGGGGGGGTTGTCCCATGCAAGATGGGGGAGGGGGGACAGTGACGGTGCGGGCGCCGTGGCGGATATTGGGCGTTTCGGAGGACGCCGGGCGGGAGCAGGTTGTTGCGGCTTATCGGCGGCTGGCGATGCGCTGGCATCCGGACCGGACTTCGGAGCGCGGGGCGCAGGCGCGGTTTCAGGAGGTTCAGCGGGCGTACCGTGCGATGACGGGGGAGAACGCGCCGGAGTTCTGGCGGAAGAAGATGGACGATATGTTGCGGCGGAGCGGTGTTTCCGAGGGCGGCGATACTGTTGACGGCGGCGACGGTTTGGGGGGACACTGGCGGGAGTTGCCGGCGGCGGCGATGTTTTTTGTTTTTGCGGGGGTTGTTTCTTTTGTTTTGGCGCCGCCGCCTTTGGGTTTGATTGCGCTGAGCGCGGCGATGCTTTTGGCGTGCGCGAATTATCATTCGGGGAAAAGCGCGCGGGCGCGGACTGCGGAGCGGTGGTTTAAGACGGGGGCGAAGGGGTATTTCATCGCGTTTTGCGCGTGGATGCTCTGGCGTGTTGCGCGGGCTTTGCAGGAGGGTTTGTGAGCGCGCAAAAAAAGGGGGACGGTTGCGGGCGGATTGCCGCGGCTTTTTTGCGGGCGCAAACGGAAGGGCGGGCGGCGTTGTTGCCGTTTGTTACGGCGGGTTTTCCGCGGTTGGATTCCACGGTTTCGCTTTTGCGCGGGCTGGCGGATGCGGGGGCGGATTTGATTGAGTTGGGCGTTCCCTTTTCGGATCCTTCGGCGGACGGTCCTGTGATTCAGCGGGCGAGCGAGATTGCTTTGGCGAACGGGATTACGCTGCGGCGGACATTGGAATATGTTGCGGAGTTTCGCGCGGGGGATTCGCAGACGCCGCTGGTGTTGATGGGGTATGCGAACACATTTTTTCGCGCGGGGCGGGATGATTTTTTGCGGGCGGCTGCGGGGAGCGGTGTGGACGGTTTGATTGTTGTGGATCTTTCGGACACTGATCGCGCGGAATGGGCGAAGGCGGGGAAGAGCGCGGGGGTGGATTTGGTTTCGCTGGTTGCGCCGACTACGGAAGAAAAACGGCGGCGGGAATTGGCGGAGTTGTCGGCGGGGTTTGTGTATTTTATTTCTTTGAAGGGGATAACCGGGGCGCGGCATATGTCGGTGGGGGAGATTGCGCCGCAGCTTTCGCAATTGCGGGGGGAGTCGGGTTTGCCGGTGGTCGCGGGTTTTGGCGTGCGGACTCCTTTGCAGGCGCGGGAGTTGGGGGAATGCGCGGACGGCGTCGTCGTCGGCAGCCGGCTTTTGGAAATAATGGCGGATGCGGGTTCGCCCGCGCGCGCGCAACAAAAGGCGGCGGAGTTTGTCGGGGAAGTTGCGGCGGCTTTGCGGGGGAAGAATGACGGTGACAATGGCGGCGTTGCCGTTAACAAAAGCAAAGGCAAAACGAAAAGCGAAAGCAAATGCAAAAGCGAAAGCGAAAATAAAAGCAAAAGCAAAAATAAAAATGGCGCGGCGGTTGTCGTCGCCGGGGGGACGGTTTGATGAATTGGTTCACGGACATTTTGCCGGGGATAAAAAAGAAAAAGGGGAAGTCGGCGGCGACTGTGCCGGACGGCGTTTGGAGCAAATGCCCGGGCTGCAACACGGCGATATACAGCGTGGAGTTGCGGAAGAATTGTTATGTCTGCGCGAACTGCGATCATCATCAGCGCATCGGCGCGGAAGAGCGGGCGCGGCTGGTGTTTGACGCGGAGCCGGCGCTTTCGCCGCTGGGGATGGAGGTTCGCCCGGTGGACTTTATGAATTTTCGCGACGGCGGCGGGGGGAAGAGCTACGCGGAAAAACTGCGGGAGGCGCAAAAGGACGACGCGCGGCGGGAGGCGGTTTTTGCCTGCCGGGGGACGATTGGGGGGCGGGCGGCGGTTGCGGCGATTTTTGATTTTTCGTTTATGGGCGGCTCCATGGGGAGCGTCGCTGGCGAGCGCTTTACGCGGGCGGTGGAGGATGCGGCGGAATCGGGCGCGCCGTTTATTTCGTTTGCTTCTTCGGGGGGGGCGCGGATGCAGGAGGGGGTGGTTTCGCTGGTGCAGATGGCGAAGACGACTGCGGCATTGGCGCGGCTTTCGGCGCGGCGGCTTCCGCATATTAGTGTTTTGACGGATCCGACTACGGGGGGGGTGGCGGCGAGTTTTGCGATGATCGGGGATGTTGTTGTCGCCGAACCGAAGGCGCTGATTGGTTTTGCGGGGCCGCGGGTGATACAGGAGACGGTGCGCGAACGGCTGCCGGAGGGCTTTCAGCGGAGCGAGTTTTTGCGGGAGCGGGGAGGGGTGGATTTGATCGCCGACCGGCGCGAACTGCGCGAGGTTTTGATTTCGCTGCTCTCGCTTTTGCGCCCGCCGGGGGGATGAGCGGCGTAATCCCGCCTTCCGGCGCTTGCGGGGATGTGAGGGATTTCCCCCCCCCAACCCCCCCCATCGGAGATGGGGGGGGGTTGAAGAGTCCATTCCCCAACCCCTATCGGAGATGGGGGGGGTTGAAGAGTTTCCTTCCCTTCCCCCTTCGTCGGAGATGGGGGGGGGTGAAGAGTCCCCTCGTCAAGAGTCCCCCCGCCTTTGTCGGAGAAAGGGGGGGGTGTTGTGACTTTGGGGGAGTGGTTGGGGTTGCTGGAGCGGCGGCATCCTTTGGGGATTGATATGGGGCTGGGGCGGACGGGGGCGGTTCTTGCGCGGATGTTGGGGGTTTTTTCGGGGGTGGGGGCGGTTGTTGTTGTGGGGGGGACTAACGGGAAGGGGTCGGTTTGCGCGTTTGTGGAGGGGGCGCTTAATGCGGCGGGGTTTCGTTGCGGGGCTTATTTTTCGCCGCATCTCTTGCGCTTTAACGAGCGGGTTCGCATTGGCGGGGAGGAGGCGGGGGACGACGCGCTTTTGGACGCGTTCGCGAAGACGGAAAAGGCGCGGCTGGCGGCGGGGGTTTCGCTGACTTATTTTGAGTTTGCGACTCTGGCGGCGGCGCAATGCATCACCGACGCCGATTGCGATTGCGCGGTTTTGGAAGTGGGGATGGGGGGACGGTTGGACGCGGTGAATGTTTTTTCGCCGTCTGTTTCCGTTGTCACAAATGCGGGGTTGGATCATTGCGAATATTTGGGGGGGACTGTTGCGGAGATTGCGCGGGAGAAGGCGGGGATATTTCGGGCGGGTGTTGCGGCGGTTGTCGGCGACAGTGACGCTCCGCGCGCGCTTTTGGATGCGGCGGAGGAAAAGGGCGCGCGGGTAATGCTTGCCGGGCGGGAGTTTTCGGGGACGGTCTCGGCGGGGGGGGGCTGGGACTTTCGCGGGGGGGGGCGGCGGCTTTTTAATTTGCCGGCGCCGATGATGCGGGGGGAGCATCAGATGCAGAATGCGGCGGCTGCGCTGGCGGCGCTTTCGGCGTTGCCGGGGGGGTTTTGGCCCGGGGCGGGTGCGGCGCGGCGGGCGTTGGCGACTGTTGCGCTGCCGGGGCGGGCGCAGGTTTTTGCGGGGGAGCCGGTGACGGTCGTGGATGTCGCGCACAATCCTCCGGCGGCGGCTGCGCTGGAACAGTTTTTGTTTGCGATGGGGTATTTCCCGCGGACGGTCGCGGTTTTCGGGATGCATGAGCGCAAGGACGCGCGGGCGACTGCTTTGGAGTTGCGGCGGCGGGTGGATGAGTGGTTTGTTTTTTCGCCGGACGAGGGGGGGGACTGTTCGCCGCTTGCGGCGGCGGTGCGGGCGGCTTGCGGAGGGGGGACTGTTGTGAATGAGTGCGCGGATTTCGGCGAGGCGCTGCGGCGGGCGCGGGCGGGGGCGGGGAAAAATGATAGAATAACGGTGACCGGTTCTTTTTCGGCGGTCGCCGGTTTTTTCAGGAGCAAAATGCGGAGCGAATAATGGCGGACGGCACAACTGCTGCCGCGCTCGGCGGCAAAAGCGGGCAAAGCGGAAAGGGGGAAAAGGACGGGGCGGAATCGGCCGTCGTGCGGCGGCGGCTTGTGGGGGCTGCGGCGATGTTTTCGCTGGCGGCGCTGCTTTGGTTTATGGGGGAGGGCGCTCCGCCGCCGAGGGTCGCCGCGCCGCAAACGCCGGCCGCCGAAGAGTGGCAGCCGGCCGCGGAAAGCAATGCGTGGGACGACGCCGAAGAACGGCTCGCCGCCGCGGGGACTTTTGCGGGGGATGAATACGGTAGCGACGGGGATGATACTGTTGCCGGTGACACTGTTGCCAGTGACGGTAACGACGGTGTTGTTGCCGGAAATGTTGCGGCGCAAAATGCAAGCGAAAGCGAAAGTGGTGACGGTAACGCGGATACTGTTGACACTGTTGCCGCTGCTGCAACTGTCGGCGAAGAAGAATACGGGAACTCGTTTTCGGCCGGGGTTTTTGCCGACCCGAAAAACGCGCATGCTTTGGCGAGGACAATTGACGGCGAAGGTTGGGATGCAATCGTGCGCGCGCGGGCGGGGAAGGATGGCGCGCAGTTGCATCAGGTGTTGGTAGTTAATTTGTCGGATGAAGTCGCGGTGCTTGCGGCGAAAAAACAATTGGGCGAATGGACGAATAAAAGCGCGCGGCAACAATCGGAATCGGAATTGCAGTCGGAATCGGAAAAAGAAGAATCGGAGGCGGCGGGGTTTGTTGTGCAGGTGGGGGCGTTCAGCAATTTGAATTTGGCGGAAAACATATTGCGCAAACTTAAGGGCGAGGGATATGCGGCGCGGATTGAAGCGACGGAGCGCGGCGGGGTTCGGCTGCATCGGGTGCGCGCTTTCGGCTATCCGACGCGGGCGGCGGCGGAGGAAGGGCGGCGGGGTTTGCGCGCGCTCGGACATGCGGAAGCGCAAGTGATAGATTTGCGGTAGGTTATGAATTGGATTGACGCGGTTTTGCTGGGGGTGGTGGGGGCGTCCACTGTTCTCGGCTGCTTTTCGGGGCTGCTGCGGCCGGTGTTCGGGATGGTTTCGCTGGTCGCTTCTTTTTTGGTTGCGAAGCAGTTTGCGCCGGGGTTTATGCCGGCGATGCTGGGCTGGCTGGGCCCCTCGCCGCTGACGGTGGCGGCGAGTTATGCGATGGTTTTCGTCGGCGCGCTGGTGATACTGACGATTGTTTCGGCGCTGCTGCGGGCGATGTTTGCGCGAATGGACTTCGGCGGCTTTGATTTCGCGGGGGGGGCGCTGTTCGGTTTTTTGCGGGGTTCGCTGTTCGCGCTCGGGATTGTTTTGATGCTTTCGTTTCTGCCTTTGCAAAAAACGGAGGCGTGGAAGGAATCGCGGACGCTGGGCGTGGCGGGTTTTGTTTTGTATTTGGCCTTTCGCAGCGACGCTTTGCTTTCCTACCGGAAGTACTGGGTGCTGGACACGAAGAAGACGAAGGTGCCGCTTTTTAACACTCTCGCTTTTGTGGAAGGGCTGGGGAACAACGAAAAAACGACCATCGCGGCGGGCGACCGCAAAAAAACTTTGGAGGAAATAAACGACGAGTTCGCGAAAGTGAATTCGCAGGGCGCGGTTTCGGCGAACGAGATGGCTTTGCGCGCGCGGGAGGAAAAAAAGGCGCGGGAGAAAAAGGAAAAAGAAAAGGAAGGCGGCTTTTTGCAGTTGGCGGGGGAGATGTTCGGCGCCTGCAGGGAATTGAACGAGAACTGTTTGGAGGAATTGGAGAATATTATCGCCAAGCGGACGGGGCGGAAGAAGGGGACTATTTGATGGGTGGGTTGCGGATGTTTTTTATTCACTTGGGGAACCCCCCCCCCGCCCCCCCCATCGGAGATGGGGGGGGGGTTAACGGGCTCATCAAAGATGGGGGGGGTAACGGGCTCATCGGAGATGGGGTTAATTTTGTTGATGCGGGGGGTGGTGGCTGATGTGCGGGGTGATTGGTTGTGCGGGGGGGGGGTTGGCGGCGCCGGCGCTTTCGGCGGGGCTTTCTTTTTTGCAGCACCGGGGGCAGGACGCGGCGGGGATTGCGACGATGGCGGGTTCGCGGCTGTTTATAGAAAAGGGGAGCGGCGTCGCCGGGGACGCCTTCGGCGGGGAAAAACTTGCGGCGCTTTCGGGGAGCGCGGGCATCGGGCATGTGCGTTATGCGACGCGCGGCGACGCGCGGGCGCTTTCGGAAATGCAGCCCTTTTATGTGAATCAGCCCTACGGGATGGCGCTGGTGCATAACGGGAATTTGACAAACTACCGGCAACTGCGGCGCGAAATGTTTTACGGCGCGCGCCGCCACATAAACAGCGCGTCCGATTCCGAAGCGTTGTTGAACGCATTGGCAAACGCGATTTCCGAACGCGGCGGCGCGGGCGAAGCGGCAAAGCCGGAGATGCTTTTTGAGGCCGTCGCGGATGTGCATAAAATATGCCGCGGCGCGTATTCGGCGGTCGCGCTTATCGCCGGTGCGGGGTTGCTCGCCTTTCGCGACCCGATGGGGATTCGCCCGCTCGCGCTTGCGGAGGACGGACGGCGCAATTATATGGTCGCGTCGGAAAGCGCGGCTTTTCGCCCGCTGGGGTTTAAATTGATTGGCGACATTGCGCCGGGGGAGGCGGTTTTTATAGATGCGCACCGGCGGCTGCACCGCAAACAATGCGCGCGGGAGACGCGGCGCATTCCCTGCGCTTTTGAATACATATATCTCGCGCGACCGGATTCTGTTATGGAAGGGGTTTCGGTTTATGACGCGCGGTTAAATATGGGACGGTTGCTCGCGCAAACGATACAAAGCGCGCATTCCGATTTGCGGATAGATTGCGTCGTCCCCGTTCCCGATTCGGGGCGGGTGGCGGCGATGGAACTCGCGCATGTTTTGCGCAAGCCCTACCGCGAAGCATTGGTAAAGAACCGTTACAGCGGCCGGAGTTTTATCGCGCCCGGGCAGGCGGCGCGGCAGCGCAAGGTGCGCGAAAAACTTAATGTCATAGAGCGCGAAGTCGGCGGCAAAAATGTTTTGCTTGTGGACGATTCCATCGTGCGGGGGACTACCGGCAAGGAACTTGTTTCGCTGGCGCGGGGTGCGGGTGCGAAGCGGGTGTATATGGCGTCGGCGGCGCCGCCGGTGCGCTTTCCGAATGTTTACGGCATTGACATTTGCACGAAGCGGGAATTGCTCGCCGCGGCCGGCAACGAAAAAGAAATCGCGGCGCGATTGGGGGCCGACCGCATTATTTATCAGACGATGGAAAATCTCGCGCGCGCGGTTTGCGAAATCAACCCCGGCATTGAGCGGCTGGAAACATCCTGCTTTGACGGGCTTTATCCGACCGGCGACATAGACGGCGAATATTTGAACCGGTTGGAACGCGAACGCGGCGGCGAACAAAGCGAACCGCCCGACTGGCGGCAGATGGAACTTCTGCCGCAATCGGCGCGCGCTTAATATTCCGACAGTGACGGCAAGCGCGAAAAACAAAAAACAATAAACGCAAATGAAAAACGACAAACGCAAACCGGCGACGGAACTTGTGCGCGCCGGCGTCGGCGCGACTCCCTTTCGCGAGCATTCCGAAGCGCTTTTTCTCACATCCAGTTTTACATTCGCGAGCGCGGAGGATGCGGCGGAGAAGTTCGCGCAGCCGATGGCGGATTATGTGTATTCGCGTTTTTCCAATCCGACTGTGACGACGCTCGCGCGCAAAGTCGCGGCGCTGGAAGAAGCGGAGCTGGCGCTGGCGACGGCGAGCGGAATGTCGGCGATACTTTCGCTGGTGATGGGGCTTTGCAAAGCGGGCGACCATGTCCTCTGCGGCGCGAGCGCGTTCGGGGCGACTTTGCAATTGCTCGGCGGCGTCTTTCCCAAGTTCGGCGTGGATGTGGAGTTGATTCCGGGCGCGGAACCGGAAGAATGGCGGCGCGCGGCGCGGGCGGAAACGGTGCTGCTGCTCGCCGAATCGCCGAGCAACCCCGCGCTGGAAATCGCCGACATCGCGGCGCTTGCCGAGATAGCGCATTCGCGCGGCGCGCTTTTGGCGGTGGATAATTGCTTCTGTCCTTTCGGGCAAAAACCGCTGACGCTGGGCGCGGACATCGTCGTGCATTCGGCGACGAAGTATCTGGACGGGCAGGGGCGGGTGCTGGGGGGGATTATCGCCGGCGGGGAGGAAGTTTTGCGCGACCGCATCTATCCTTTTTTGCGCTGCGGCGGGCCGGCTATGTCGCCGTTTAATGCGTGGGTCGTCGGCAAGGGGTTGGAGACGCTGCCGCTGCGGATTCGCGCGCACAGCGACGCGGCAATGCAAGTCGCCGAAGCAATGCAAAAATGCGAAAAGATGGAAAGCGTTTTGCATACGGCGCTGCCCTCGCACCCGCGCCACGCTTTGGCGATGCGGCAGCAAAACGGGCTCGGCGGCGGCATTGTTTCTTTGTATTTGCGCGGCGGGCGCAAAGAGGCGTGGGAGTTTATTAACGCGCTGCGTTTGTTTTCGGTTACCGCGAATTTCGGCGACGCGAAGTCCACGGTTTCGCATCCGGCGACGACTACGCATTCCAAAGTGGAAGAGTCGCTGCGCGCAAAATTGGGCATTAGCGAGAATTTGGTGCGGCTTTCGGTGGGGCTGGAGTCGCCCGAAGATTTGATTGGGGATCTTTGCGGGGCTCTTGGTTGAGTGTTGTTTCCGCCTTTCTTGTCATTTTCGCGAAAGCGGGAATCCAGCCAACCCCGCGGCGGCAACCGTCCCCGGCATTAGCGTTCGTTCTTGGCTCCTTCTGGATTCCCGCTTTCGCGGGAATGACAAGGGAGGCGGGAATGACAAGGGAGGCGGGGATGACAAGGGAGGCCGGAATGACGGAGTTGCCGCAAGCGGCGGGGGGTATAATGGGGGGGTATGGCTGACGGGGGGAGTTCGGAGACGCACGCGCATTCCGGGGTGCACGCGCATTATTATGTGCCGAGTCCTTCGCGCTGGCCGGCGTATTGCGCGGGGGCGCTTTTGCTGGTGGTTACCGGGGCGGTGCTTTTGTTCAGCCGGATTTTGTGGGGGGCGCTGCCCTTCGCCGTTGGCTTTGCGCTGACGGCCTACATTGCCGTGCGCTGGTGGGGGGATGTCGCGCGCGAATCGGAGGGCGGCAGTTACAAAGGGTGGGAGGATATGTCGTTCCGCTGGGGGATGGCGTGGTTTATTTTTTCGGAGGTGATGTTTTTTGCCGCCTTCTTCGGCGCGCTTTTTTACGCGCGGGCGCTTTCGGTTCCCGACCTCGGCGGGGCGCACAGCAAGGTTGTGTGGCCGGGGTACGACGCGGTTTGGCCGACGGCGGGTCCGCATTTTTCTTCCGCTTTTGAGACCATTCCGGCTTTCGGCATTCCGCTTGTGAACACGGCGATACTGTTGACTTCGGGGGTGACTGTGACATGGGCGCATTGGGCGCTCAAACTCAACCGCCGCCGCGATTTGCTCGTCGCGCTGGCGCTCACCATCGCTTTGGGGGCGTGCTTTCTGGCGCTGCAGATTCACGAATATCAGGACGCCTACGCCAACCTCAACCTGCGCTTGGACAGCGGCATATACGGTTCCACATTCTTTATGCTCACGGGCTTTCACGGGATGCATGTGACGGTGGGGACTATCGGGTTGATAGTGATTTTCGGGCGTTGCGCCGCCGGGCATTTCAGTCCCGACCGTCATTTTGGTTTTGAGGCGGTCGCCTGGTACTGGCATTTTGTGGATGTCGTCTGGCTTTTTCTTTTCGTGGTTGTCTACTGGCTTTAAATTGGAGCGGGCGGGGACGCCCGCTATCATTGGCGCCGTTACACCTCTGGAGAGGTGTAACGAGATTGGGGGAATGGCAGGGGGGCGGCGGAGAGAGTGGGATTCGAACCCACGATGCGGGAACCGCATACGCGCCCTCCAAACGCGCGCCTTAAGCCGCTCGGCCATCTCTCCCGGCAAGCGGTTATTGTACAGCGATAACGGCGTTTGCGAGTTTTTGCCGTGAGTTTGCTGCGGGCATTTGGGACGGTCAGCGGGCTGACTTTGGTTTCTCGGGTTTTGGGGCTTTTGCGGGATGTCGCGCTGGCTTCGGTTTTTGGGGCGGGGGGGGCGGCGGACGCTTTTTTTGCGGCGTTTCGGCTGCCGAACACTTTGCGGCGGTTTACGGCCGAGGGGGCGCTTACGCAGGCATTCGTCCCCGCGTATTCGCGCGCGCGGGCGGAAGGGGAACTTGGGGCCGAACGGCTGGCGGGGGAGGTTTGCGGGGTTTTGACGGGGGCGCTTTTTTTGCTGAGCGCGGTTGCTATGGTTTTTGCGCCGTATGTTATTGCGGTGCTGGCGCCGGGGATTGCGGAGGAGGAGTTGACGGCTTCGCTTTTTCGGGTGACCTTTCCGTATATTTTGCCGGTTTCGCTGGTGGCGCTTTTTGCGGCGATGTTGAACGCGCGGCGGCGTTTTTTTGCGGGGGCTTCGGCGCCGGTGTGGCTGAATGTCTGCCTGATAGCGGCGGCGCTTTGGCTTTCGCCGCTGTTCGCGCAGCCGGTTTTTGCGCTTGCCTGGGGGGTCGCCGCCGGGGGCGTCGCGCAGTTGCTTTGGACGGTTTTGTTTCTTGGGAAAGCGGGGGCTTTGCCGCGTCCTCGGTTTTGTTTTCCGCCTTCGCCGGCGGTGCGGCGGATGCTGGCGAAAATGCTGCAAAGCGCGCTTGCGGCCGGGGCGACGCAAATCAATCTTTTGATTAATTTGGCGGTGGCATCGCTGCTTGCGGCGGGGAGTATTTCGTGGTTGTATTACGCCGACCGGGTGATGGAACTTCCGGCGGGGATGCTGGGGGCGGCGCTGGCGACTGTCGCTTTGCCCGCATTTTCGCGGGCGCCGGAGCGGGCGGGGGAGATGTTGGACGGCGTTTTGCGGCTGGCGGTTTTTCTTGCACTGCCGGCGGCGGCGGGGATGGCGTTGCTTTCGTTGCCGCTTGCTTCGGCGCTTTTTGGTTACGGCGCATTTGGGGCGCGCGATGCGGAGATGACGGCGGCGGCTTTGCGGGCTTACAGCGCCGGGGTTTTGGGTTTGGTTTTGGTGCGGCCGGTTGTCGCTTGTTATTTCGCGCGGGGGGACGCTAAGACGCCGGTGTATGCGGCATTGGCGACTTTGGCGGCGACGCAGGTGATGAATTTGATTTTTGTTTGGGGGTTGGATATGGCGCACGCGGGGATCGCGCTGGCGGTGGGTTTGGGGGCGTGCGCGAATGCGGGGATTTTGCTTGCGGTTTTGGTTTTGCGGGGGTGGTATGCGCCGCCGCCGGGGTGGGGGACTCTTGCGGTGCGGATTGTCGTCGGGCTTTCGGCGATGACGGTTGTTTTGCATTTGCTGACTCCGGCGGCGGGTTTTTGGGCGGGGGCGGGGGCTTGGGAAAAAGGGGGGACTCTTTTGGGGTGCGTTGTTGCGGGGGGGGCGGCTTATTTTTTTGGGGCCTTTCTTTGCGGGGCGAGGGCGGGGGACTTTCGGCTGGCGCTTTTTGCGGATGACGGGCGGGACACTGAATAAGACTTATGGGACCGATGGGACTAATGGGGCAGGGGACTGTTGCGGGGGGGACTGTTTGCGGGGGGGACTGTTGCGAGGGGGACTGTTTGCGGGGGGGGACTGTTGCGGGATGTTTTTCGGGGGATGGCAACGGTTGCCGATTTCGGTTAAAATAGGCGCGCGCAATTTATGAGCAAACTTCCCTCCGGCAGCATTGTCGCTTTGGTCACGCCGATGGATTCCGGCGGCGGCATAGACGGCGGGGCGCTGCGCGCGCTTTTGCAGTGGCATATGGAAGCGCAAACGGAAGCGGTGCTGGTGGCGGGGACGACGGGGGAATCGCCGACGCTGACTGTCGCCGAACACCGTCAACTGATAGCGGACGCCGTGCGCTTTGCCGAGGGGAGGATTCCGATTATGGCCGGGGTGGGGGCGAATGCGACGGCGGAGGCGGTGGCGTTTGCGAAGTGGGCGCGGGAGGACGGCGCCGACTGCGGGCTTTCGGTGGTGCCGTATTACAACAAGCCGGAGCAGGAGGGGATGTTTCGGCATTTCAGCGCGGCGGCGGATGCGGTGGATTTGCCGGTGTATTTGTATGACATTCCCGGGCGGTGCGTGGTCGGGCTTTGGGACGAGACGCTTTCGCGTTTGGCGATGCACGAGAATATCGTGGGGGTGAAGGACGCGACCGGCGACCTGCTGGCGGCAAAGGCGCGGATGGATTTGCTGCCGGATGATTTTATCCAGCTGAGCGGCGACGACAAAAGCGCGCGGGAATATATTCTGGCGGGGGGGGACGGGGTTGTTTCGGTTACGGCGAATGTGGCGCCGAAGATGATGCGGGCGATGACTGCGGCGGCGCGCGAGGGGGACTCCGCGGCGGCGGAAGATGTGGATGCAAAACTGCGGGGGTTTCATATCGCGCAGGGGGTGGAGAGTAATCCGATACCTGTGAAGTTTGCGCTTGCTGATGCGGGGAGGATTCCTTCCGGGATTCGCCTGCCGATGACTCCGCTTGCGGAATGGAATCAGGCGGGGGTGCGGGACGCGATGCGGGGTTTGGAATAATTAGAATGTCCGGATTAATTAAAGTGCGCGCGCCAGTTATTTATACCCCCCGCCGCTTGCGGGGGGGGGGCGGAGAATCGTCCGCCGCCAAAGGCGGAGGGCGATTCTCCGGGGGGGTGGAGGACGCCCTTATGGCGACGGTTGTTGCTGACTGTGACGGGCGTTCTCCACCCCCCCGGAGTTTTCCTTTCCCATCTCCGAT
>JAHRAH010000017.1 GCA_020027345.1 Gammaproteobacteria bacterium
CCCCCCCATCGGAGATGGGGGGGGGGTTAAAAATTCCATCGGAGATGGGGACTCTGGGGGTTCTGGGGGGACTGTGCCGATGTGGCGGTATTGGGCTTTGCAGGAGGGGGTGTTGGCGGTGCCGCCGGAGACGCAGCAGACGCCTTCGGGGGGGATGCCGCCGGTGATTCATTTGGACTGCGACGAGCCGCTTTATGCCGACACTGTTGACGGCGCATATGTTGACACTGTTGACGGTGGCGGCGGTAACGGTAACGGCGGCGGCAACGGTGGCGGCGGCGCAAAAGGGGAGTTGTTGCGGGACAAGATGTGGGGGATTTATTACAAGCCGGATTTGCATTTTGGCGGGGTGCAGGGCGGGGCGGCGCCTTACGAGGTTATGCGCCCGGCGGCGGAGGTGCGGGTGGATCCTTACGGGCCGAAGTCGGAGGAGTTTATTGTCGGCGCGGATTTTGCGAAGATGTGGACTTCGGCGCTTGCCTTTTGCCAGAAGCGTTTTGCGGGGAAGGGGGGACTCTTCCGCGACGAACCTTCGGGCGGCATCGGCTGCTTTACGGCGGACAGTTTTCCGGTGTTTGACCGCTTTTGCGGGAACGCCTATTTCGTCGCGGATTCCAATCACGGGTATAAAATGCTGGGCGTCGGCAAACTGGTGGCGGCGGAACTTTGCGGGAAGAGGGAGCGGCTGCTGGAGCCGTTTCGCTTTTCGCGCTACGCGGAGGGCAGGACGCACCCGCGCAGCAAGAGCCCGTTTCCCTGGAGTTAAACCGAAGGACCACACAGGACCAACAAAGAACAAAGGAGCAGGATATGCAGCCGGTTGAAAAACATGTTTCCGCGCCCGGTCGGGCGGCGCTCGTGAAGGAGGTGCGCCGCAAGATCAACGCGCTGGGGATTGAATACATCTACTATCAGTTCGTCTCGGTGACGGGGCGGATTGTCGGCAAGGGCATCCCCGCCGACCACTGGGAGCGCACGGCGGCGCGCGGCTTTCAGTTGGTTTACGGGTCGACGGCGAATCTCTTCGTCGACCGCCACAAGAACTACATCGGCTACGGGCCGGAAGCCTCCGAGCTCATCGGCATCCCCGACCCGGAAACCTTCGTGCGCCTGCCCTGGGACAAGCGCGTGGCCCGCGTTTTTTGCACTTGCTTTCGCAACCGCGAAGAGGACGAGGACGCGGGGGGACCGTTGACTTCCGACTGCCGCGGCAATTTGCGCCGCATGCACGACGCTTTCCAAAAAAAGCACGGAATGCAGTTGCGCGAAGGCACCGAGCCGGAAATGATGTGGCTGAAAAAAGGCGAGGACGGTTTGCCCGCCGGCGGCTACACAAAGCCGAACTGCTATCACATTGACCAGTTTGAAATGCTGCGCCCGGTGTTTATGCAGGTCGTGAATTACGCGCGGCAGATGGGGCTGGATATGGTGCAGGGCGACCACGAAGACGCGCCGGGGCAGCTGGAGTTGAACTTTGAGTTTGACGACGCGCTGCGCAACTGCGACCGCCTGACGACCTACCGGCAGATTTGCGCGCAGGTGGCGCGGGAGCACAACATCATCGCGTGCTTTATGTCCAAGCCGTTTATGGGGGTTTCCGCTTCGGGCTGCCATCATAATTTGTCGCTGTGGAAAGGCGGCAGGGACACCGTGAATTTGCTCGGGCACACCGCGGCGAATTTGCCGGGGATGAAAGGGGCGTTTACGCTTTCAAAAGGCGGCAAGAATTTGTTTATGCCCGACGCGAAAAGCGGAAAGAAACCGGGGAAGGTCGGCTTGCATTGCATCGGCGGCGTGATGGACCATTTGCCGGCGCTGACGGCAATCGGCTGTTCCACCGTCAATTCCTACCGGCGGCTTTGGGACACCGGCTTTTGGGCGCCGGTGTATGCGGATTGGGGATACCAAAACCGCACTTGCGGCTTGCGCGTTTCGGCGCCCGGGCGGTTTGAATACCGCGCGGTGGATTCGGCGGTCAACCCCTATCTGATGTCTTCGGCGATACTGGCGGCTTTTGACGACGGGCTGAAAAACAAAGCCGACCCCGGCGAGCCCGAATCGCGCAACATATACGAGGCGATTAAGAAAGGGAAGACGGTCAAGAAACTGCCGCTCACTTTCGGCGAGGCGCTGGACCGTTTGGAAGAGGACGAAGTCATCAAGCGCGCATTGCCGGGCGAAATGCACCGCGTGTTTATGCATTACAAACGCGACGAGTGGGAGAAATTCCTGGCGACGGTAACGACTTGGGATCTGGAAACCTACTGGGACTGCCTGCCGTAAGGGTCGGCTTTTCCGCAGAAAGCCCGGCGGTTTTTGCCGGGCTTTTTTTTGCGATGCCGTTGTTTGTGCAACGGCGGTTTTGGGTATAATGAATTTCTGGGATTGCGGGGTTGATTTGGACGGGAAGAGCGGCAAAATTTGCGTTGACATCCGCGGGATGAGCAAATGGTTCGGCAGTTTTCGGGTGCTGAACAACATAGACATCGCCGTTTCCGCGGGCGAGAAAGTTGTGATTTGCGGCCCTTCCGGCTCGGGCAAGTCCACGCTGATACGCTGCATGAATTCGCTGGAACAGTTTCAGAGCGGCAGCGTGACGGTGTGCGGCGTTGCGCTGGAACAAGACGGCACAAACGCGGCCGTGCAGCGGCGGGTGGGGATGGTGTTTCAGCAGTTTAATTTGTTTCCGCATTTGACGGTTTTGGAAAACTGCACTTTGGCGCTCCGCCTTGTGCTGAAACTGAATGCGGACGAAGCGGAGGCGCGGGCGCGCGAGTATTTGTCGCGCGTGCGCATTTTGGAACAGGCGAACAAATATCCGGCGGACATTTCCGGCGGGCAGCAGCAGCGGGTGGCGATTGCGCGGGCGCTGGCGATGGAGCCGGAACTGATGCTGTTTGACGAGCCGACTTCGGCGCTGGATCCCGAAGTGGTGCACGAAGTGTTGGAGACGATGACCGACTTGGCGGCGACCGGGATGACGATGATTTGCGTAACGCACGAGATGGGGTTCGCCCGGCAAATCGCCGACCGCGTGGTGTTTATGGACGAGGGCGCGATTTTGGAGGTGGCGCCGCCGCCGGAGTTTTTTGGCTCGCCGCAAAACGAGCGTTGCCGCGTTTTTCTGAGCCGCATTCTTAACTAAGCGCCGTGGCCGACCTGCGCTTTTATGAAATATGGCGGGAGGCGGTGTTCGTCGACAAACTGCTTTGGGGCGTGTTGACGAGCGTTTCGCTGACTGTGCTGGCCTGCGCCGTCGGGCTGGCTTTCGGGCTGGCGCTGGCGCTGGCGCGGCGTTCGGTTTTTGCGGTTTTGCGCCTGCCCGCGGCCGGCTATGTGGAGACCGTGCGCAACACGCCGCTCATTGTGCAATTGTTTTTTATCTGCTTCGGATTGCCGACGCTGCTGGATTACCGCTGGCCGTTTTTTGTCTCCGCGCTGTTCGCGTTGTGCCTTAATTTTGCCGCATACTACGCCGAGATTATCGGCGCCGGGCTGGACAATGTAAACAAGGGGCAGCTGGAAGCGGGGCGCGCTTTGGGATTGACAAAACGGGAAATACTCGGGCGCGTGTCGCTGCCGCAGGCGGCGGCGGGGGTTTATCCTTCTTTGGTCAGTCAGTTTATTTTTTTGTTTTTGACGACGGGAATTATTTCGGAAGTGGGCGTGGAAGATTTGACCTGGGCGGGGCGCTACATCGCCGACCGGAACTTCCGCGATTTTGAGGTGTTTTTGCTGCTGGCGGTTTTGTATGCGGGGTTGGCGGTGTTTTTTCGGGCGGTGTTGACCGCCGCCGGCAAGGCGCTTTTTCCTTGGTGGCGGGAGACATGACCGATTTTTTGGCCGTCATTGTCGGCGATTTTTACGCCCGGATGCTTGTGCTGCTGCTTTCGGCGACGCAGTGGACGATATATTTGTCGCTGACGGCGTTTGTCGGCGGCGGGCTTATCGGGCTGGCGATGACTCTGCTGCGCATCGCGCCGGTGAAGTGGGCGCGCTTGTTTTCCGCGGCCTACATTTGGACTTTTCAATCGGTTCCTTTGCTGATGCTGCTCTTTTTAATCGGGCTTGGGATGCCGGCGTTTTTTAAGGTCAATGTCCCCCCGTGGGCGGCGGCCACGACTGCGCTGACTTTGTTTACCAGCGCTTATATGTCGGAAGTTTGGCGCGGCGCGATTCAGTCGGTTCCGGCCGGGCAGTGGGAGGCGGGGCGCGTTCTGGGGCTGACTTTCGCGCAGTCGCTGCGGTATGTTGTTTCCCCGCAGGCGATTAAGATTGCCATACCGCCGACGGTCGGTTTTATGGTGCAAATTATAAAAGGCACTTCGCTCGCCTACATTATTGATTTTAACGATTTGATGCGCTGGGGGAAGAAAATCGGCAACTCCCAGTTGGACGGCGCGGAGCCGTTTGTCGTTTTTCCGATAGTCGCGGCAATTTATTTTTTGCTCTGCTATCCGCTGACGGTGCTTTCGCGCCGGCTGGAGCGGCGGAGCGGCGGCGAAAAATTGATGGTCGCGGCGAAGGGGGTGAATGTCGGCGGATGAGGCAAGTTTGCCGATTTTCGGCAAATTGCGGTAGAATGCGAAAGAGTTTTTGTTTCACGGGAGAAATATTATGAAAAAATTGCTGTCAAAAATTGCGATGTGCGCCGTCGCCCTCGCCGGTTCGCCGGCGGCGAGCGCCGACCAATTGGAAAGTGTTTTGGAAAGCGGCGTCGTCAAGATCGCCGTGCCGGAAAACTTCCCCCCGTTCGGTTCGGTGGGGGAAAACTTTGAGCATGTCGGCTACGATGTGGATGTCGCCGCGCTCATCGCCAAAGACCTCGGCGTCAAACTGGAACTGCTGCCGGTAACCTCCAAGCAGCGGCTGCCCTTTCTCACTTCCGGCAAGGTGGATTTGGTGATTTCTTCCATGGGGGCGAATCCCTCGCGCGCCAAATCCATCTGGTTTTCCTCCGCCTACGCGCCGTTTTATTCGGGCGCATATGCGTCCGAAGATTTGGCGATTGCCGGTTTTTCCGACCTCAAAAACTACAAAGTGGGAGTAACCGGCGGCACGATTGAAGATTTGGGGCTGACCGAAAACGCGTCCGCCGGGACCGACATTGTGCGCTTCGGCGACAACGCGGCGAACATTTCCGCCTATCTCGCCGGACAAGTGGATGTGATTGTGACCGGCAATGTGGTCGCCGCCAAAATCATCGCCGACAACCCCGACAAGAACATTGAAAGCAAGTTTGTCATCCGCCAGTCGCCCGCGTTCATCGGCGTCCGGCAGGGCGAAGTCAATATGCTCAATTGGGTCAATGTTTTCGTTCTGCACAAAAAGTTGGGCGGCGAATTGAACGAACTTTCGCGCAAATGGTTCGGACAACCCTTGCCGGAACTGCCGAATTTGTGACCCGCCGCCGTCCCCGCGTTTTGGCGCGGGGACGGGGGGCGTGTTTAGTTTCGCTTGTTTTTGCGCGGGGCGTTTTTGTCGCCGCGCACCGAGGGTTCGGCGCACAGTTTTTCGCGCACGAGCGCGGCGCCTTCCAAAACCGTTTGCGGCAGGCCGAGGACATCAACGAGAATTATCCTGTCCAACTCCGCCCGCGCATCGTCTTCAAAGGCGCGGTGAAACGGCAAAAAGGAAAGTTTTTTCGCGGAGTCAAAACCGCGCCGCGCCGCCGCCAATTGCGAAGGCGAAAGTTTGCGCAAATCCAAAAAATGCATTTCCGGCAAGCGCAGCGGGCTTATTCCGCCGCGCCCGCCCTGCTGTTTGTTCGCCTTCCACCAATACAACAAAACGCCCAAAGTGGAATTGCCCCAAAGCGCATACGCCGCTTCATGGCCGATGTTTTTAAGAAAAACGCTGGGCCAAGCCCGTCCGCCGATAACCGGTTTCTCCGTCATCGCCACGGCCAAGGGCTGCGCGTTAAATTGAAAATCGGCGTTGTAGTGCGCGCGCCCGGCGGTTCGCTGCCAAATTTCGCTCGCTTTGTCATACATTCCTTTGCGGGGCATTCCTTCGCCGTCCGGTTCCACAATCAATTGCTTTTCCTTTTCCGCATCGTGCGCCCACAGGCAGGGAAATGTCGGCACCGGAACAATTTTCGGAATTTGAATGTCAAACGGTCCCCGCGGCTTTCCCATGTAGGTGCCGTTAATGTCGCGGCTGATGGGGCCGCGTTTGGCGAATTCCCCCAAACGGCAAACGGGAATATTAATCGCGCTGATTTTGTCCCGCCGGAAAAAATGAAAAGTTCCGTTAATCAGCGCATGCGCCGTTTGCGCGAGGGTCATGTCGCGGATGCGCGATATGCCCCAGGAATCTTCCGGCGTTTGCGGAAGGGGCGCTTCCAGCATTGCGCCGAGCGCCGTTGTTCCGGCAAAAAACGCCGTGCTGCTGACGGGGGCATCCTCCAATTGGCAAACGCCGTTGCGCGCCGTTGTTTTTATCACCCGCGCGAATTCGCCCGCTTCTATTTCGCTTTCGGGGCGTTTATTAAGGACAATAAAAATCCCCCGCTTTTTTTCGCCGGTTTTTTTTGGCTCCGCCCGTTTTTTGCCGACAAAAAGAATTTCCGCCATTCCGGTGTCGGCGGAAAAAGAGCATTCGTCAATGTGCGGCGCGGCGATGCTGACGACGCGAATGTCGTCGTAGTTTTTCGCCCACATTTGGCGGACATTTTTCCAACTTTCCCCGGCGAGAACGCTGAGCGGCAAAACAAAAGCGGCGGTTCCTCCGGGCGCGACCATTTTGTCGGCGAGCGCGACAAAATCGGAGGCAATCCCCGCGTTGCCGTGCGCGCATGTCCCCTTGCGCAATTCCGCGGAACGGTCGGCTATTTTTCTTTGCGCTTTTGCGTCCATTCCGAAACCCGCCCACACCGGATTGGGAATGTTTTTATGCCCGCCTTCGTGATTGGTGGAGCGCGTAAACGGCGGGTTCATAATCACAAGCGGAACCGAGCGCCATTCTATTTCGTTTGCGCGCGCCGCAGCTTCGCCCGTCGCGGTTTGCCGCATCGTCCCCGTGTCAAAAACGGGAAGAAAGGACTGCTCGCCGAGCAAATCCAGGGAACCGGTCGCGTATTTGCCGTTGTCCGCGCTTTTGCCGTAGGCGAGCGTAAAAAGGCGCGTCCCTTTGAACTTTACCGTCGGATGCATTCCCGAAAGCATTGAGGCGGTCAGATGCACGGCGGCAGGCATCACATCGCAACCGGTAACCGTCCGCCCCATCATTTCGGGATGCGTTTTTTGCATGTCGCCGCCGTCGCGTTCCAGCAGTTCGGCGATTCTCTGATACGCCGCGGAAAGCAAAGTGCCGGTGCCGCAGGCGAAATCGGCGATTCCGTAATTCGCCGCGTTTTTCTTCCAGCCGCCGTTGGCGAAAGGTTTTTCCGGAATCGCGAGATGCGCGAGCAGCGCCGCCGAAGCCGGGCGCGTGTAGAATGTTGCGAGAAACTTGCGGTCGGCGATAAGCCGCTGGAAAACGCGGCCGGAAAGGTCGTGCGAACTGACGACGCCGTCCATGAAGAGAATATTCGCCGTGTGGGCAAGCCCCTCCAAAACCGCGCGCAAAACCTTGGGGGAAAACATTTTTAATATTTCCCGCGCGATGTGGAAAATGGGCCAGTAATTGACCTCCAGAATTTTCCCCCACTCTTTAAGCAGGTCGTCGGGGACAATCAGACCCTTTGGAGTTCTTTTTATTTCGGAAACGGCGCGAATTCCCTCAAACCCCGCGAGGTTGTAATGAAAAACAAAAGCGTTGATGAGAATCAGCATCGTCATCCGCCGCGTTTGTTCGCCGTCGCCGTATTCCTGCCGCAATAGCGCGGCTATTTTTTTCTGCAATTTGGAGTCGGCGCCGTCCGCCTCGTCCATTTTCAGGGCGGCCGCTTGCACTCCTTCTTCCAACGCCGTCGCCGCCGCCCGCACCGCTTCGGCGGGAACGGACGCGCGATAGGCAAAGCCGGCCAAATCGCCGAGATTGCCGGCGAGCCAGCCGCTTTCGGGAAAGCGCCGCGCCTCTTCCGGCGATTCTCCGGCAAACAAAGCGAAATGGTATCCGGCTTCTTTGGCTTGCTGCAACAATTCCCCCCGCCCCGTCGCCTGCCGCAACGATGCGGGCGAGCAAAGCGCGATGGAGGCGCGCACCATTTCGCCGTTTTCCGTTTTGAGCCCCAGCCGCCCGCGCGCTTCTTTCTCCGCGCTCCGCGCCGGGTCAAACTCGTTTTCAATCAGCGTTACCGGCCGCCCCGGCTGCGAGATGACAATGTCCGGGCGTTTGCCGCTGCCGGGGAAGACGCCGCCCTGCTCGCTGCTGACGCGCCAGTTGCGCCGCATCCCGTCCAAAATCGCGGCGACGGCAATGTTTAATTCGGCTTCGTGAACCGTCGGCATTGCGCGATTATACGGCAACCGGCGGCGCGGCGACCGCCCTTTTCCCGCGCTTTCAGTCCCCGCTTTGTTTTTCGCCTTCCCTGCGTTATACGCGCGGGGAGGTGGTATACTCCCGCCGCCCGACGGATGGAATGCGGGCGCAAAAGCGACAGGGAGGAAACCATGTGCGGACTGGCGGGGCTGATACACCGGGGGGGGACGGCGGACATTGGCGGGGAGATGCGGGAGATGCTGCAGTCGCTGCGGCACCGGGGGCCGGATTCCACCGGCTTTGCGCTTTACGGCGCGGGCGGCGGCGCGGGGGAGTATGTGATGCGGGTGAAACTGGCGGAGCAGGCGGATTTCGCGCGCGGCTTCGGCGTGCATGAGGACATTCGCGGGCGGCGCGAGCAATTTGAATCGCGGCTGAAAGAGCGCGGCGCGAAGGTCGCCGGGATTGACGACGCGACCGAATACGCCTGCCGCGCGTCCTTTTCCTTTTCCGGCGACGCCAAGGAACTGACCGCGTATTTGGAGGACATTCCCGGGGTGGAGATACTTTCGCTCGGCGCGTCGCTGGAACTGATAAAGGATCTCGGCGACGCCGGCGAGGTGTGCGAGCGTTACGGTCTGGCGGGTTTCGCCGGCACGCACGCCATCGGGCACACGCGGATGGCGACGGAGTCCGATGTGGACATTCGCTCGGCGCATCCTTACTGGGCGTATCCGTTCAGCGACATATCCGTCGTGCATAACGGGCAGTTGACGAACTACTGGTCGTTCCGCCGCGCGCTGGAACGGCGCGGGCACCGGTTTATGTCCAACTGCGACAGCGAGCTCATCGCCGTGTATGTCGCCGACCGGATGGACCGGGGGGACGATTTGGATTCGGCGATGCGCCGTTCCGTCGGCGAACTGGACGGCGTCTTCACTTACATAGTGGCGACGCGCGACAGCTTGGGAATGGCGAAGGATGTGATGGCGGCGAAACCGATGGTGCTTTACGAAGGCGGGGATTTTATCGCGATGGCTTCGGAGGAAGTCGCCATTCGCAGCATCTTCCCGCACGAGATTGAAACTTGCGACCCTTACGAAGGGGAGGTGATGGCATGGCAAACGCATTAAAAACCGACGCCGGAGAATCGGCGAAAACCGAACGCCTCGCGGGGCGTTCGCAGCAGATATTTTTCCTCCCCGAAGAGGAGGAGAATTTTCTCTACCCCGAAGCGGCGGAGGTGGACTTTGAAAAAAAGGCGACCTTTGACGCCGCGGAAATGAACGCGCGCGAAATCAACCGCAAGATACGCGCGCTGATGGCGGAAGGCGCCGGCAGCATCCGCATGGAAAACCCGGGCGCGAAGCATTCCGTCGCCGTCGGGATTCTCAACCGTCTCAAACTGGAAATCGCCGGCAGTTTGGGGTATTTCGGTTGCGGGCTCAGCGACGGTCCCGTGATTACTGTGACCGGGCGCGTCGGCTGGTCGTGCGCGGAAAATATGATGTCGGGGGTCGTGGTCGTGGAAAAGAACGCCGGTTCCACATTCGGCGCTGCGATACGCGGCGGCGACCTCGTCTGCCGCGGCGATGTCGGCGGGCGCACCGGCATCTGCATGAAGGGGGGGACTGTTATCGTCGGCGGCCGCGCCGGAGCGTTTTCTGCTTTTATGATGCAGCGCGGGCGGATGGTTATATTGGGCGACGCCGGAATCAACCTCGGCGATTCCATGTACGACGGCACCATTTATGTCGGCGGGAAAATCGCGAGTTTGGGCGTGGACGCCGTCCCCGCCGATATGACCGAGACCGACATCGGCTGGCTTTCGGCGAAACTCGCGCTGTATGGAATGGAAGCGCCGAACGGCTTGGAAAACCTGACGAAGATAGTCGCCGGAAAACAACTCTGGAACTACGACAGTTTGGAACCCTCCGAGAAAAAACTCGTTCTCTGAACCGGGAGAAAAGCGATGAAGAAAACCCCCCCCGCCCCGCAGCAACCCCCCGCCGAAGAAGCGGGGCGCGAGCAGCACATGCTCGGCAAAAGTTTTATGTTCACGCCGGATGTCATAAACGACATTCACATCAAGGCGCAACTGGGGCGCTACCGCATGCGCGGCTTTTCGCTGTTCAAGAAAATCCCGACATGGGACGACCTCACATTTTTGCCCGGCACTCTCACGCGCTTTGTGATTGAAGGGTACCGCGAAAAATGCGAGACCAAAACCGTCCTCGGCCCGCGCGCGAAAACGCCGCTGGAATTGGACATACCCGTCTACATCACCGGGATGAGCTTCGGCGCGCTTTCCTTTGAGGCGAAGATCGCCCTCGCCCGCGGGGCGACAATGGCCGGCAGCGCGACATGCTCCGGCGAAGGCGGAATGATACCGGACGAGCGGCGGTATTCTTCCAAATGGTTTTACCAATGCATTCAATCGCGCTACGGTTTCAACCCGCATCATTTGCAAGTCGCGGATGCGTGCGAGTTTTTTATCGGGCAGGGATGCAAAGTCGGGCTCGGCGGGCATTTGATGGGGCAGAAGGTCACCGACCAAATCGCCGAAATGCGCTCGCTGCCGGCGGGGATAGACCAGCGCTCGCCCGCGCGCCATCCCGACTGGCTGGGTCCGGACGACCTCGCGCTGAAAATAGAAGAAATACGCGAAGCGACCGACTGGCGCATTCCGGTGCAACTGAAACTCGGCGCCGCGCGCGTTTACGACGATGTGCGAATGGCGGCGAAGACCGACCCCGATATGATTTACATTGACGGAATGGAAGGCGGCACCGGCGCCGGACCGCATCTTGCCACCGAAGAAACCGGCGTCCCCGGCATCGCCGCGATACGGCAGGCGCGCAAGGCGCTGGACGATGTCGGCAAAAGCGGCGAAATCAGTTTGATATACGCCGGCGGCGTTCGCAACGGCGGCGACATTGCAAAAGCGCTCGCGCTCGGCGCGGACGCAATCGCAATCGGGCACGCCGCGCTTATCGCTCTTAATTGCAATAAAGCAATACCCGAATCCGATTTTGAAAACGAAATCGGCGCGCCCGCCGGACGGTGTTACCACTGCCACACCGGTCGCTGCCCCGTCGGAATCGCGACGCAGGATCCGCAACTGCGCGCGCGGCTGGACCCGGACGAAGCGGCGACGCGCGTGTATAATTTTTTGCACACGCTGACGATAGAATGCCAGATGATGGCGCGCGCCTGCGGCAAAACAAACATTCACAGTTTGGAGCCGGAAGATTTGGCGGCGCTGACAATGGAAGCGTCGGCGATGGCGATGGTGCCGCTCGCCGGCACGCAGCACACCGTCGGCCGCCCCGACATGACCCGGTATTAATTGCGAACGACAACAGGCGAAAGGAAAAAACGATGGCGGAAAAAGACGCGGGCCAGCATATCGGCTACCGTTACGATGTCAATCTCGTCCCCGACCCGGCGAAGATGACTCCGTTCTTAAAGCGCTACATTGCGCTGATGGGCTGGAACGACCTCAACTGGCTGGAAGATGTCCACATGGGTTTTGAAGAAGGCAAGCCCGCGGTTTTTGACCGCAACATCAACGGCTGGGTGACGGTGCCGGAAAACATAAAACTCCCGGAAGACCAGCAGTCGCGCGACATGATCGCGCGCGAACTGCTCGTCAAGTTCCAAATGTCGCGCCGCCACCCCCTAGTGGATTTGAAAAAAGCCCACGGCAAACTGCAAACCTGACCGTCATTCCGGCAAAAGCCGGAATCCATACGGACATTGCTTTTCCGCGGAATTGTATGGATTCCGGCTTTCGCCGGAATGACGGGGGACGCGAACAAAAGGGGAAAAAACGAATGCTGAGAAAAACAGTTTTCGCAATCGCCGCTTGGGCGGTTTTGGCGGTTCTTCTCGTCGTGCTTCACGACACCGGAATTGCGAAACCGGGCGCTTCGCGTTTTGCGACTTACCTTGCCTTCGCCCTCATAACCGGCAATTTCGCCGGGGCGGCGTTTTTGTGTTTTCGCCCGCCGCAAGTGCCGGGCGGCGTGGCGGCGGGGGTTAAACTCGGATTTGCTTTTTTCGCCGTCGGCGCGCTGATCATTGCGGCAATGCTCGGCATCCCCGGCGGCGACTCCGAAACAAATTCCGATTTCGCCGTCAACAGCGCGATTTTATGCTTCTGGTCGCTCGGCGTGGCAACCGTCGTCGGCGCGATAATGCGAAAGCCCTCGCAAAAAGGCGAAGGGTCCGACTGGCAAATAAAGACGGACGGACTCGTCGGGTTTTTGATAAAGTTCGGATTTGGCTGCGCCGCCATAGTGCTTTCCATTATTTCCGCCGCCGCTCTTTCCGCCGCGCGCGAGGCGCTCGGCTTGCCGGAAGAGCAGGGATTCGGCACGGCTTTGTTTGTCAGAACCTTCCCGTATCCCTTTATGGCTTTTTTGTTTTTTCGCACGACGGACGACCCGGCGGGAATCCCCGCGGGATTCCGCCTGGGCTTTATTTTCGCGCTTATGGAAACGCTGCTCCTTGTCGCCGCCGATTCGGGCTTAATCCTCGCCCCCGCGTTCGCCGTGTTCGTATCCACCGCAATAGTAGGCGCAATAATGCGAAAAAACCCCCAACGCCTTTTTTAACCATACCCCCGCAAGCGGCGGGGGGTATAGTTAAAAATTGTGCGACAATGAAAGAAAAGGAGAACAAAACAATGGACGAAAATCAATTCGGGGCGCTTTTTGAATTGGGGGTGGAAAAGCGGCGGGCGACGCTGGGGGACGAATATGTGGAACGCTCGCTGTCGGGGGCGGACGATTTTTCGCTGCCTTTTCAGAAGGCGCTGACGGGGGTTTGCTGGGGGTTTTGCTGGGCCGACCCGACGCTGGACGCGAAAACGCGCTCGCTGATGAATCTGACAATGCTCGCCGCGCTCGGGCGGACGAGCGAATGGGAATTGCACTGCCGCGGGGCGCTGCGCAACGGCGTTTCCAAAGAAGAACTGCGCGCCGCCATTCACATCATCGCCGCCTACTGCGGCTTTCCCGCCGCGCTTTCCTGCATGCATTCGGCGCGGAAGATACTTAAAGAAGCGGAGGAGAAAAAGGGGGGATAGCGCGCTGATTTAATTTGAGCGGGCGGGGACTCCTTTTTTTCTTTCAACTTTTTTCTTTTTTGTGGGGTTTTCCCCCCCCCAACCCCCCCCATCGGAGATGGGGGGGGGGTTAATTTGGAGATGGGGGAGGGGGTTAAGATGGGGGGTTAACCTTAGATGGGGGTATGTATAATGGGGGTATGGATTCTGGGGACACTGCTTGGGTTTTGGCTTCTACGGCATTGGTTTTGCTGATGACGCTGCCGGGGCTGGCGTTGTTTTATGCGGGGCTGGTGCGGGCGAAGAATGCGGTTTCGGTGATGTCGCACTGCTTTGCGGTTTGCTGCGTGGTCTCGCTGCTTTGGGTGGGGGCGGGGTATACGCTTGCCTTTGGCGACAGTTGGGGGCTCGCCGGGGGGCTGGGGAAGATGTTTATGCGGACGGTGACTACGGAGACCGTTGCGGGGGATTTGCCGGAGACGGTGTTTGCGATGTTTCAGACGACCTTTGCCGTCATCACGCCGGCGCTGATTGTGGGGGCGTTTGTGGAGCGGATACGCTTCGGGGCGGTGTTGTGGTTTAGCGGGCTGTGGATGCTTGCGGTGTATGCGCCGGTCACGCACTGGATTTGGGGCGGGGGGTGGCTGGCGGAATTGGGGGTGATGGATTTTGCCGGGGGGATTGTTGTGCATACGACGGCGGGGGTTGCGGCTTTGGTTTTGGCGGTGCGGCTGGGAGCGAGGCGGGACTTTGGGGAGAGGTTTCATCCGCCGCACAGTGCGGTGATTACGGGTGTGGGGGCGGCGATGCTTTGGGTGGGGTGGTTTGGTTTTAACGGGGGGAGTGCGCTGGCTGCGGACGGTTCGGCGGGTATGGCTATTTTGGCGACGCACACTGCGGCGGCGGCGGCGGCGATGGTGTGGGCGTTTTTGGAATGGCGGAAGTTCGGGAAGACGAGTTTGGTGGCGATTGTGACGGGGATGGTTGCGGGGCTGGCGACGGTGACGCCGGCATCGGGGTTTGTGGGGGTCGGCGGGGGATTTGTTTTGGGCGTCGCCGGGGGGCTGCTTTGCTATTGGGCGGTTCCTATGGTGCGGATGAAGTTGGGGATAGACGACAGTTTGGATGTTTTTGCGGTGCATGGCGTGGGGGGGATTACGGGGAGTTTGCTGGTGGCGTTTCTGGCTTTGCCCTCGCTGGGCGGCTTGGGGCTGCCGGAGGGGACTGGTGCGCTGGGGCAGTTTGGGGTGCAGTTGCTGGGAGTGGGGGCGACGGTTGCGTGGACGGCGGGGGTTTCGTTTGCTTTGCTTTTTGTCATCGGCAAGTTTATGCCGCTGCGGGTGCCGGAGGCGGACGAGATTGAAGGGCTGGATATGGCGGCGCACGGCGAAGTTGGTTATCACTTGGACGCTTGAAGGGGGAGGGACTGATGAAGTTTTTGGTTGCGGTGATTCGTCCGGAGAAACTGGACGAGGTTGTGGGGGCGCTGGCGGAGGCGGAAATCCCGCACATGACCGTGAGCGAATGCCGGGGCATCGGGACGATGGAGCGGACGGCGGAGGTTTACCGGGGAGTGGAATACGCCGGCAACTACCGGGCGAAAGTGAAACTGGAAGTCGCGCTCTCCAGCGAGGAGTGGCTGCAAAAGGCGATTGGCATTATCAAGTCCATCTGCTATACGGGCTCGCCGACGGACGGGATCTTTTTTGTGACGGAGATGGTCTACGCGGAAAATATTGGGACGGGGAAGACGGGGAGCGAGGCGCTTTGAGGGGTTGAGTGTTTCCCCCCCCCAGCCCCCCCCATCGGAGATGGGGGGGGGGTTAATTTGTTTTGCGGGGGAGTCCACCCCCCCGGAGTTTGCCGTCCCCATCTGCCGATGTGGACGGCAAACTCCGACCCCCCCCCGCAAGCGGCGGGGGGTATAGTTAATTGGAGCGGGCGTGGACGCCCGCTATTGTTGGTCCCGTTACACCGCTGGAGCGGTGTAACGAGAACGGGGCCGATGGAAAGGCGGGGGGTGTATGGATTCCAGCTTTCGCTGGAATGACGGGTGGTGGAATGACGGGTGGTGACGGTTTGGGGGAAAATGACGGGATTGGGGGGGGGAAATTTTTTTTTTCGGGGGGTTGACTTTTTTGGGAAAATGGGTTTATAATATGCCAGCCGTTGCGCTCACCCGGTGCGGCGGCGATTTCGTTTTTGCGGCGTTTGCCGTCCACCGAGGAGAAAAAGGGGAGATACGATGAAATTGAAGCACGGCGCCAATCGTCGCATCGCTGGGGCGCAAAAGCTGGTTGTCAGCGCGTCCTTGTCGGTTTTTCTCGCCGGTTGCGGCTCGCCCAACTACGCGCAGAGCGAACTGCACCTTTCGCTGGAGGAAGTGCAAAGCGCGCAGCCCGCCGCGCCGGAGAGCATTCCCTCGCTGGTGAAGACCTCGGTGGCGGCGCCCGCGCTGACGGGGGCGGACGCGGCGGAGACCTACGATGTGGTGGTGACGAATGTTCCCGTGCGCGATTTGCTGTTCGCGCTCTCGCGGGATTCGGGGATCAATATGGATATTGACTCGCGCGTGGGCGGGCTGGTTTCCATCAACGCGATTGACCAGACGCTGGAGGCGATACTGGAACGGCTGAAAGAACAGGTGGATTTGCGGGTGGTGCGCGTGGGGGACGCGATGGTGATCAAGCCGGACGAGCCGTATCACAAGAAGTACGATGTGAGTTATATCAGCATTTCGCGCTCCTACTCTTCCAACGCCGCCAGCGGCACCGTGGGCGACAGCGGGACGAGCAGCATTTCCAACACCGCCGACAACGATTTTTGGCAAAGTTTGGATCAGGCGATTGGCAACATTCTTAATGTCGCCGGGCAAACGGAGCAGAGCGGCGCTGTGGCGACTCTTTCCGGGCAGCAGGGCGAGGCGCTGGCGCAAGCGGTGGATGCGAGCGAGACGCGGCAAGCGGAGGATTCCACTTACGATCTCAACCGCAATGCGGGGGTTTTGCTGGTGTATGCGACCGAGCGGCTGCATAATGAAGTGGCGGCGTATTTGGACCAAACGCTCGCCATCGCGAAGCGGCAGGTTTTGCTGGAGGCGACGATAGTGGAGGTTGTGCTGAGCAATCAATACGCGCAGGGCGTGGACTGGTCTATTTTTAATTCGCTGGCGACGGAGGGTTTGGCGTTGTATCAGGGCAGCACGACGGGCGGTCCGGCAGCGGCGTTGAATCAGTTGACGCAGGCGGTTACGCGGGGATTTACCACTCTCATACCGATAGCGGTGCCCACATCGGGGGCGAACAGCAATCCCGGCGGTTTGCCGTTGGTGCTGCTTTCCGGCGGCGCCGTGCGGGACAATTATATCTCGGCGGGCCGGACGGGCTTTAACGCGCAGGTGGACAGTTTGAGTTCCCAGTTTGTGGGCAATCCGACGGATTCCACGATTGAGTTTCAGACGCAAACGACGGCGTTGTCCGACGATTTCGGCGCGAACACCACCATTGATAACAGGCCCTCGCCCGGCGCTCGTGTTGCCAACGCTTTTGATGTCAGCACCGGCTCGGCGGTCTACATTGACAATGTGAATCGGGGCAACTATCAGGCAATCAGCGGCATCAGCGGGCGGGCGGAACTTTCGGGCGAGTTGTTCAATCGGGATGCGACTGTTCGCAGCGCCGGCGGCTTGGATGCGCTGGGGGCGAATCCGAACAATTTCTTCACCGGGGTGTATCGCAGCGGCGACATCTCGGCGGCGGTGCAGTTGCTGGATCGTTTCGGCGACACGAAGGTTTTGAGTTCTCCGCGCATCACGGCTTTGAACAATCAGGCGGCGCTTTTGCGTGTGGGCACGCAGGAGGTCTACTTTAACATTGAGGTGGACGAGGACATCAACGAGGACACCGGGCGGGTGACGGAGCGCTCCTTTAATATAGAGGAGCAGACGGTGGACACCGGCTTTTCTATGAATGTGTTGCCGTTCATTGACGCCAACGGCGAGATTTTGCTGAATTTGCGCCCGGCGGTGAATCGCGTTTTGCGTTATGTGAACGCGCCGACGCCGACGGTGCTGGGGGCGGGGACGCGGGATGTGGAAAACCGGATTCCGATTTTGGCGCAGCGGGAGTTGGAAACGATGATTGCTCTGCGCGACGGCGAAGTCGCGGTTTTGGGGGGGCTGCTGGAAGACCGGACGAGCGACAGTTCCACGGGCATTCCGGGCTTGAGCGATTTGCCCGGCGTGGGGGCGCTCTTTGAGCAGACGAATCAGGCGACGAACAAGACGGAGTTCATCGTTTTCATCAAGGCGCGGATTATCAAGAACGCGAGCGTTTACGGCGATTACGCCGATTTCACGCGGCTGCTGCCGGACAGCGATTTCATACATCGCGACCGCGGCGACACCTATCTGCCGCCGGCGCAGAAGAAAGCGCGCTGAAAGGGGGGACGGCATGAGTTTGCTGCTCAAGGCGCTCGATAAGGCGAGCGAGGAAGAAAAGAAAAAGGAGGAGACCTCCTCCGAAGCGGCGGCGGCGCAGCCCGCATCCGCTTCTTCTCCTGAGGCGCCTCAGGCGGCTGCGGCGACTGCCGCCGCGCCCGGTGCGGCTCCGGCGGCTGCGCCGGCGCCCGGAGTTTCGGCTGCGCCTGCGGGCGCGCCCGCGCCTGCGCCGGAGACGGTGGAGATTCCGGATATTCCGCCGGAAGAGCCCCCCATCGGCGACGACGAGGGCGAGGGCGATAAGGAAGAGCGCAAACTTGTTTCGGCTGCTCGCGTTTTTGGCGCGAGCGAAGGCGGCGGCGGCGGCGGCGGCGCTTTGCGCGCGGTTTTGCTGGTTGTGTTTTTGGCTGTGGCCGCCGGCGGGGGATATTACGCGCTGGAAGCGTCGGGGATTAATGTTCGCGCGCTGCTGGGGCTGCAGGAGCAGGTTGTTACGGCGCCGTCGGCGGCGCCGGAGTCGACGCTTTCGGCTTCCAGCGAGGGGGCGGCGCTTTTGCCGCGCCCGGCGATTGATGTGCAGGCGGAGATTAATTTCGCCGCGCTGAGTTTGCCTGTCGGCGGGGAGAACACTCCCGAAAATCTGCGCAAGCAAATCGCCATCATCACCGGTTACGGCGGCGTTTCCGAAGAGGATGAGGATTTGGGCATCAGCGAGGAAGAGCAAAGTTTGATAGAGCAGGAAGAGGCGGCGGCGCTGGAAGAAGAGCGCTCCGTTTTGGACCGGCTGGCTGCTTCCAAGCCGATAGACGCCGAGGGCAGCCGCAATGTGCAGCAGCGGCTGGATTCGCTGACGCCTTCGGAGAATCTTTTGGACATCATTGTGCATTCGGAGAATGACGAACTCGGCGCGGAGGGCGACATCGTCGCGCAGGCGGACGATGCGGAGCCCGTTGGCGGCGACGAGGGCGCGCAGGAATCCGCCGGGAAGAGCGGGGACGAGGTGCAGGTTGACGCTTCCAAGAAAGCGGACGAGCGGCGCAAGACATTGGGCCGGGCGGCGAAGTTGTATGCCGAGGGGCGCTACACCGAGGCGGAAGCGGCGTATAAGAATGTTCTGCGCGGCGCTCCGGCGAATTTGGACGCCCTGCGGGGGATGGCGCTGATTGCGACGGCGACGCGGCGTTACAAGTTGGCGGCGGAGTCGTATTTGCGGATTTTGAAGTATTTTCCGAAGGATCCTTTTGCGGTGGCCGAGCTCAGCAATTTGGGCGGGGCGAATCTGGACCCCTTTGAGAGCGAGCGGATTTTGAAGTCGCTTTTGGGCGAGGCGCCGGAGATTGACGGGCGGCTGTATTTTTCGCTGGGCAACATTTACGCCGGGCAGCAGCGTTTTCTGGACGCGCAGTCGGCGTATTTTGACGCGCTCTCGCGGGAGGACAATCCGGATTACGCCTACAATCTGGCGGTAACGCTGGATTATTTGAACAAGCCGAAGTTGGCGGCGCGCTATTACCGCGACGCGCTGCATTTGGCGAAGGATTTTGCGACCGTCGGCTTTAGCCGTTCGGAAGTGGAACGGCGCATCACCGAGATAGACGGTTAGAATACGGGGAGGGAAGCGATGGCTGAAGCGGACATTTTTGAGGAAATCGGCGCCGGCGGCGCGGCGAAGGAAGAGGAAGAGGCGCGCCCCCTCGGGGAGCAGCTGCTGGAAAAGGGCGTCCTCAGCGAGGACCAATTGCGCATTGCGCTTTTTGAACAGCAGGAATCGCGGGAGCCGCTGGGGCGGGTGCTGGTGCGGCTCGGCTTTGTCACCGAGGCGACGATACGCGACACGCTTTCGGAGGCGGGCGATTCGCAAACGATTGACTTGCGCACGATTACCGTGGACCCGGATGTGCTGGCGCGGATTCCGATTGACATCGCCAAGCAATACAATGTTTTCCCGGTCGCTTTTGACCAGGAGAAGGGCGTCATCCAGATGGCGGTGGCGAACCCCAACGACTTCATCATGATTGACCAAATCCGCGCCTTTCTGGGCGGGGATATTGAGGTGGAGACGATGGTCGCCGAGGAATCGGAGATCACGCGCACCGTGGACGAATACTACGGGCTGGAGCTGACGATTGAAGGCATACTGCGCGAGATTGAAACCGGCGAAGTCGCCGAGGATGTCAGCTCGCTGCAGGCGGAGGGTTCCTCCAATCCGGTGGTGCGGCTGGTAAATGCATTTTTGAACGACGCCGTCAAGCGGGCGGCTTCGGACATTCACTTTGAGCCGGAGGAGAGTTTTTTGCGGGTGCGCTATCGCATAGACGGCGTGCTGCGGCAGATTCGCAGTTTGCACCGCAGCTACTGGAGCAGCATGGCGGTGCGGCTGAAGGTGATTTCGGAGATGAACATCGCCGAAAGCCGGCTGCCGCAGGACGGGCGGATTCGCTTTACGCTTTACGGGCGGGTGGTGGATTTCCGCGTCGCCTGCCAGCCCTGCACCTACGGCGAGAATTTCGTGCTGCGGATTCTGGACCAGCAGCGCAATGTCTCCAAGATTGACAACCTGGGGCTGGGCAAAAAGCCGATGCGCCTGCTGCAACTGATGCTGCAGCGCCCGAACGGGGTGATTCTGGTTACGGGCCCGACCGGCAGCGGCAAGACGACGACGCTGTATTCCATCATTCAGCATCTGAACAAGGAGTCGGTGAACATAATGACGCTGGAAGATCCGGTGGAGTATCCGCTGCCGATGATTCGCCAGTCCATGGTGGGCGAGAGCTCCAAGATGGGCTGGACGCAGGGCGTCAAATCGCTGCTACGGCAGGATCCGGACATAATGCTCATCGGCGAGATTCGCGAGCAGGAAGTGGCGGAGCTGGCTTTCCGGGCGGCGATGACGGGGCACTTGGTGCTTACCACTTTGCACACGAACAACGCGGTGAGCGTTATCCCGCGGCTGACGGATTTGGGCGTTTTGCCGGACATTCTGGCGACGAACATCAGCGGCATCGTTGCGCAGCGGCTGATTCGCAAGCTCTGCCCGCGCTGCAAGCAAAAGCGGGAGGGGATGAACGAAAAGGAAAAGCTCATTCTGCCGCAGGCGATTACCGACAAGGAGCTGCTGACGGAGGCGGTGTTTTACGACGCCGTCGGCTGCGCGCACTGTGAATATCAGGGCTACCGCGGGCGGCTTGCGGTGATGGAACTTTTGCGCTTTAACGAGCATTTGGACGATTTGGTTGCCGCGCGGGGGACTGTGCGGGCGATTCTGGCGAAGGCGCAGGAGACCGGCGCATTCGTTTCCATGGCGGAAGGCGGCGCCGAGAAAGTGGTCTCCGGCGAAACGACGCTGGACGAAGTCGGGCGGGTGGTGGACCTGACCTCGTTTCTGGCTTCGGAAGAAACGGTGTAAAATCGGGGCGGGGACGACGAGCGATGGCGACATTCAAGTATCAGGCGATCAACCAGAACGGGCAGGTCATCCGGGGGCGCATAGACGCCAACAACCGGCAGGATCTGGAACGGCGCGTTGGGCGGCTGGGGCTTTCGCTTATCAGCGCCAACGAGGCGGGCTCCCGCTTCGGCGGCCTTTCGCTTTTTCAGAAGAGCGTTACCCGCGACGAGCTGGCGCAGTTCTGCTTTTATGTGGAACGGCTGGTGAACGGCGGCGTGCCGCTTTTGGAGGGGCTTTCGGATGTGCGCGATTCGGTGGCGAACCCGGCGCTGCGCAATATCGTGGGCGTCATCATTCAGGACATTGAGCAGGGCTCCACGATGTCGCAGGCGCTCAAGCAGCACCCGAAGTGCTTTGACGAGGTCTTCATCAGTTTGGTGGAGGCGGGCGAGCAGTCGGGCGAGCTGGACACCGTGCTGCGCAACATTGGCGAGAACATTAAGTGGCAGGACGAAATCATCAAGAAGACGAAGAAGTCGCTGCGCTATCCGATGTTCGGGCTGGCGGTGATTCTTCTGGCGACCTGGTCGCTGATGACTTTCGTCGTTCCCGGGATGGTGCGGATTCTCAAATCGCTGGGGCGCGAGGAACTTCCGTTTTACACGGAGTGGCTGATAGCGACTTCGGACTTTTTCGCCGAGCAGTGGTATTACGCGATGGGCATCGCCGTGGGCATTTATGTCATCACGATAGTGGCGATGAAGACGATACCGGGCGCGGACTACTTTATGGACAAGATGAGCATTCGCGTGCCGATATTCGGGACGGTGTTTGAGAAGTTGCTGATGTCGCGTTTTGCGAATGTTTTCGGCTTGCTCTACGGCGCCGGCGTGAGCGTCATAGACGGCTTGAAGATTGCGCGCGGGGCGCTCGGCAACAAGTTTGTGGCGAAGGGGCTGGACGGCGTGATAGACCGCATTTCCAACGGCACCTCGCTTTCGGATTCGTTTCGCGAGTCGGGGCTTTTCCCGCCGCTGGTGCTGCGGATGATACGGCTGGGGGAGACGACGGGCGGCGTGGATCAGGCGATGCTGCAAATCAAGGGCTATTACGACCGCGACGCGAACGAGGCGATTGACACTGCGCAGGGCGCGATTCAGCCGATTATTATGCTGGCTTTGGCGGTTTTGCTTTGCTGGGTGATTGTCGCGGTTTACGGTCCTTTGTACGACACGCTTTCCAAGGTGGGTTAAGAATGTTCTCGCTCAAATTGCCCTTTTCCTTCGGCTTCCGGCCGGGGTTGCTTATCAGCGACGACGAGGTCGCCGTTGTCAACTGGCGCGGGGGCGCGCTGGAACAAGTGGCGCTGCTGCCGAACGACGAGGCGGGCGTGCGCAAGTTTGAGGAGCATATGAAGCAGAACCGCGCGCGCTACGCGAACAAGGGGTTTTTCCTCCTCGTCAATGTCATCGGCGAGGACTACCGCTACGAGAAAGTGGCGCACCTCTTCGGGAAGTACAAGACGGACTTTCACGGACGGCGCATGCGGCAGCTGTTTCGCGGCAGCACGCTTTGCATGTCCGACACGCAGGGGCGCGAAGAGCGCGGGCGGCGCGAGGACTGGGTTTTGTTTTTCGGCGTGCTGACGGCGAGCAAAGTGGAGCCGTGGATGAACGCCATCACCCGCGACGGCTCCCGCTACATCACGGGCGTTCACGGGATGTCCTACGCGACGGCGCAAATGCGCACGCACTTGCCGAAGGCGGGCGAGACCTCCATCACGGTGGTGATACACGAAAACCAGACGATGCGGCTGAGTTTCTTCATCGGCGACCATTTGCGGTTTAGCCGGCTTTCCAAAGTTACGGCGGAAGACGCCGCCGGCTTTGCGGCCTCGCTGAAAAAGGAGTTGGAGCGCACTTTGCAGTATTTGCATTCGCTGCGCATTTCGGTGAAGGGTCGCCTTACCGTGGATTGCGTCTGCCCCTCCGAGCTCGTCAGCCAGCTGGTGGAAACGCTGAAAAGCGGCGAGCGGCTGACCTTCCGCTTTCACGACGCCAACGCGCTCGGCTCGCGGATGGGGGTGAAGAAGTTTTTGACTTCGCCCGGGCGGGACAGCTCGCTGCCGCTGCATTCGGTTTGCACGCATTTGTTTCTCGGGCAGCTGGCGCCTTCGCAGCATGTGAATTACCACTGGATGAACATCGCGGCGAAAATCGCGATGGCGGCTTTCGCGGTGTATGGGGCCTTTGTTTACGCCGGCGCCGGGCAGGTCGCCAGCGAGACCTTCTTCAATTATGTGCAGGACAACGAGACGACGGAGAAGCAGACGCGCGAGCTCAAGCTGAACTACGACCGCGAGCTCGCGGCGCTGGGGACCCCGCCTTCGTCGGCGGCGAATATGCAGGCGGTCGCGGAGACATTCAACGCGCTCAGCGGCATAGACACTTCGCCGACGCGGCTGCTTTTTTACTTCGCCAACGGGCTGGCGAAATCCCGCGATGTGGAAATCCGCAATGTCCGCTGGTATCTCTCCAACGACGAGAGCGGCAGCCAAAACACGCGCGGCGACCAGGTCGTAAACGGCAAGGACCTTTACCAGGTGCTGGAAGTGGATGGCGAGTTTCTGCCGATTGAAGGCGAGAATCAGGCGCAGGTCGTGGAACGCGGGCAGGTGTTTTTGCAAACCTTTGAAGAGCGCGGCGATGTGTTGATTGAGGCGGTGGATATGCCGGTGCTGGATTCGGAAGTTCTCAAACTTTCGGGTGTTTTGGAGACCGGCAGGCGCGTGCAGGCCGTGAGCAAGCGCGATTTTGCGATGCGCATTATCTGGCGCGAGTACGACCAGAATTCGCTGGAGCGCATAAGCGCCGGCGAGGACAGCTGAGAGGGGGGGACAATGCAACTCGGCCCCAAAGAAAAAAGCGTCGTCGTCAAGGCGGTCGCGGTTTTTGTTTTCGCCGTTGCGGCGCCTTCCTATCTCGCCGAGGAAGCGGGCGCCTACCGTCAGCGGGAGGTGCAGCGGCAGACGCAGCTGCGCAGCCAGCACGCCGACTTGCAAAACAAGCTCAGCGGCATAGAAGAGCAGCGGCGGCTCTTCCGGCGCAACCTGACGAGCTACAACCGCTGGCAGGAGCGCGGGCTGATTTCGCCCAATTTTGACCCGACCGAGTGGGTCAAAACGATGAAGGCCATCAAGGAAAAGCGGCGGCTCGGCGCCATCAACTACGATGTCGGCGACCGCGTGAAAGTGGATACGACGAATTCCATGTACACCGACACCGAGGGCGGCAGCGCGAGCATTCATATGGTGCCGATGCGCGTGGCGATGCCGATGCTGCACGATATGGACATTTTTATGTTTCTGGAAGACCTCGCTTCGCAGGTGGACGAGTTGTTCTTCCCGGTGTCGTGCAATATCACGCGCCTGCAGGACGGTTTTTCCCCGGTCGTGCGCGAGAACGCGCGGGGGGAATGCGATTTGGTTTGGGTGTTTATGGAAGACCCCGACCAGGGCAAGGGCGTTTTGTAAAAGCGCGGCGGAGACGGGAAAAGAACGATGAAGAAAACCATTGGGACGACGGTTGTTGCGCTGTTGCTCGCTTTGCCGGGCGCGGCTCCGGCTTGGGCGCAGGAGGAACAGGAGACGGCGCCCGCCGCGGGCGAGGCGACGCCGCGGCAGACGGGGCCGGAAATGCAGCGCCTGTTTTACAGCGCCGAGCAGCGCCGGGTTTTGGAAGCGCTGCGGCAGGGGCTGGTGGAATCCGATTTTCTGGAGGATGAGGAGTTCGTCCCCGTCGTATTGCGCGAAGAGGCGTTTTTGGAGGGCGAGGAAGAGGCGATTGTCGTTGACCGCGGCGAGACGGCGCTGGATTTCGGCGCGATGGTGCGCCGCCGCTCCGACGGCAAAACCTTTTTGTGGATTAACGGGACGCGCTTTGATGTGGAAAAGGACGGCGAGTTTCTGGAGAAAGTGCGCAATCTGATTCTGCGCACCGACCAAGTGGGAGCCGAAGGCGTCGTCGGCATTGACAAATTCACCTCGCGCAAGTTCAAGATACAGGTCGGGCAGTTTATCAGCACGGACGGACAGATTCGGGAGTCGCTGCCCGTCATTGTCAAACATAGCAAAAACTGACCCCGGAAAACCGCGGGCGCGCCCAATTAAAATGCGCCGCAAATCGCCGCAGGCATTGCCGTTTGCGGTATTGCGGAAGTTTGCGGCATTGCGGAAAACGGCAACGCGGCATTGCGGAGAAAGGTGACGACGGTGCGGGACTCAAATTCGGCGAACAAGATTATTCTTTACCCCCCGCCGCTTGCGGGGGGGGGTCGGAGTTTGTCGTCCCCATCGGCAGATGGGGACGGCAAACTCCGGGGGGGTGGAGAGCGCCCGTTACCGTCGACGACAACCTTTATTACAAGCCCGCCGTCCACCCCCCCGGAGCATACCCCGCCGACTTCGTCGTCAGGATATGCTCCGACCCCCCCCCGCTTCACGGCGGGGGGTATGGTTAATCGGAGGCGCAGCCGATGAACCGGGAAGCGGAACCGATGACGCTGCGGCGGCGGCTGCTTTTGGGAATGGGGCTGGCGCTGGGCGCGCTTTGGTCGGCTGCGGTTTCGGCGCCGTTTCTGGCGGGCTTGCGCCCGAGCCGCAAAACGCAAGCGGAAGGGGCGCCGGTTGCCGTGGATCTCGCCGGCTTGCGCGAGGGCGAGCTCAAAGTCGCCGTCTGGCGCTTGAAGCCGGTTTGGGTGTTGCGCCGCAACGAAAAAATGCTGCAAACGATGCAAAGCGAAAGCGCGGGGCTGAGCGACCCCGATTCCGAATCCAGCGTGCAGCCGGAATACTGCCGCAACGAAACGCGCTCGCGCAAGCCGGAAGTTTTTGTCGCCGTCGGGCTTTGCACGCATCTGGGCTGTTCGCCGCGCAAGGACGGCGAGAGCGGTTTTTTTTGCGCGTGCCACGGTTCGCGTTTTGATTTCGCCGGGCGCGTGTTTAAGGGCAGCCCGGCGCCGAGCAATTTGGTCGTCCCCCCGTATTACTACGCCGCCGACGGTTCCGTCGTCGTCGGCGAAGACGAAAAGCCGGCCTGATGACCGCCGTCGGCGACTGGCTGGACCGCCGTTTGCCGTGGCGGCAGGCGGTGCGCAAGCACCTCACCGAATACTACGCGCCGAAAAACTTCAACGGCTGGTACGCCTTCGGCGCGCTCGCGCTGTTGGTGCTGGTCATCCAAATCGTCAGCGGCGTTTTCCTCACGATGAGTTACAAGCCCGACGCCAAAACCGCCTTCGCCTCGGTGGAATACATTATGCGCGATGTGCATTGGGGCTGGCTGGTGCGCTATGTGCATTCCACCGGCGCGTCCTTTTTCTTTCTGGTCGTGTACCTGCATATGTTTCGCGCGTTGCTTTACGGCTCGCACAAGGAGCCGCGCGAGCTCGTGTGGCTGATAGGAATGCTTATTTATTTGTGCCTGATGGCGGAAGCGTTTATGGGGTATTTGCTGCCGTGGGGGCAAACTTCGTATTGGGGCGCGCAGGTTATTGTTAATTTGTTTGCGACCGTCCCCTACATCGGCGACTGGCTGGCGGAAACCATCCGCGGCGATTACGCCATCTCCGGCGTTACGCTGAACCGTTTTTTCGCGCTGCATGTCGCCGCCATTCCGCTGGTGATACTCGCGCTTGTTTTTTTGCATATCATCGCGCTGCATCAGGTCGGCTCCAACAACCCCGACGGCGTGGAAATCAAAAACAACAAGGACGCCGACGGTCGCCCCGTCGACGGCATACCCTTTCATCCTTATTATTCCGTCAAGGACACTTATTGCGCGGTGCTTTTTCTGATTGTGTTTTGCGCCGTTGTTTTCTTCGCGCCGGAAATGGGCGGGTATTTTCTGGAAGCGCCGAACTTTGAACCGGCGAACCCGCTCAAAACGCCCGAACACATCGCGCCGGTTTGGTATTTCACTCCCTTTTACGCGATACTGCGCGCCGTCCCCCCGTTTCTCAATTCGCAAATCTGGGGAGTGCTGGCGATGGGGCTGGCCGTCGTTATTTTATTCGCGCTGCCGTGGCTGGACCGCAGCCCCGTTCGTTCCATACGCTACCGCGGCTGGTATTACAAAAGCGCGCTGATAATTTTTGCCGCGGTGTTTATCGCGCTCGGCGCGCTCGGCACTCTCCCGCCCAGCGACGGAAGGCAGGCGGCGGCGCAGATTCTGACGGTAATGTATTTTGCCGTGTTCTTTCTTATGCCCTTCTACACCGCCGCCGACAAAACCAAACCCCCCCCGGAACGATTGCAATGACGGCAACGGCTGCAACGACGGTAACGGCGGATATCTTTATACCCCCCGCCGCTTGCGGGGGGTCGGAGCATTCCCCGACGACGAAGTCGGCGGGGAATGCTCCGGGGGGGTGGAATGCGCCCGCAAAAAAACGGTTGCCCGCAACGGTAACGGACGACCACCCCCCCGGAGTTTTTCGCCCGCATCTCCGATGCGGACAAAAAACTCCGACCCCCCCCCGCGGCGCGGCGGGGGGTATGGCAAAAGCGATTGCGGCATTTGCAATGTTCGCTTTGTTTTCGCCGGCAATCGCGGCCGGCGGCGGCATCGCATTGCCGAAAGCGCCGATTGACGATTCCGACACCGAATCGCTGCAGCGCGGCGCGGCGCTTTTTGTCAACTACTGCATGGGCTGCCACAGCGCGCGCCACATGAGCTACGGACGCCTCGCCGAAGATTTGCAAATATCCCCGCAGCAACTGCGCGAGCATCTCATATTCGGCGACGCCGGATTGGGCGAGGGAATGATAAGCGCGATGTCGCCCGAAGAAGCGAAGGCGTGGTTTAACGACGCCCCCCCGCCGGATTTGTCGCTCGTCGCGAGGGTGCGCGGAGTGGATTGGATATACGCCTACCTGCGCGCTTTCTACCGCGACGACTCCCGTCCGAGCGGCTGGAACAACGCTATTTTTGAAAACGCGTCAATGCCGCACGCCCTCGCCGAACTGCAGGGAGTATTCGCGCGCGTTGAAGATGAAAACGAAAACGAAAACAACAACAGCGGCGGCGACGGTTACGCAATCGGAAAAATACAACTGAAAAGAATAAGCGAAGGCGGAATGTCCGCGCCGGAATACGACGCCGCCGTCGCCGACCTTTCCGGCTTTTTGTTTTACATCGCCGAACCCAGCCGCCGCGAACGGCTGCGCGTCGGTTATCTGGTTATGGCGGGGCTGATACTCACGCTCGTCGCCTGTTATTTTCTCTACCGCGAATACTGGCGCGACATCTCCTGACAGCAATGCCCATCATTTTATATTCCGCCGACCACTGCCCGTTCTCGCACCGTTGCCGGCTGCTTTTTTGCGAAAAGGGAATGGAACCCGAACTGCGGCAGGTGGATCTCGGGCGCAAACCCGAAGAACTGCTCGCGCACAACCCCCTCGGGCAGGTGCCGGTGCTCATTGACGGCGGGCTGCGGCTGCACGAATCCAACATCATCAACGAATACCTCAACGACCGCTTTCCGCATCCGCAGTTGATGCCGGCGGACATCGTCCTGCGCGCGAAAGTGCGGCTGATGATGCACCAGTTGGAGACGATGGTCTTCCCCCATGTGCAAACGCTGGAAAAGAAAAAGACCGGCAAAAGCCGCCGCCAGCAGGCCGCCAAGCACATTCGCGAAGTGCTCATCGGCCTTTCCGCCGACATGCCGAAAAACAGCAAATACATCGTGGACAAGGAATTCACGATGCTGGATGTCGCCATCGCCCCGCTTTTGTGGCGGCTGCAAAACTATAAAATTGAACTGCCGCCGAAAACCGCCGTGCTGCGAAAGTACGCCGAGCGCGTTTTTTCGCGCCCGTCCTTTATTGAATCGCTCACCGTTTCCGAAAAGGCGATGAAGCGATGATGACGCCCGCCGCCGACCCGACGATGAAGCCCTATCTGGTGCGCGCCGTCTACGAATGGTGCGTGGAAAAAAGGCGCAGCCCGCGCATTCTCGCGCGCGCGGCAAAAAACTCCGGCGCCCCGCCCAAACTCGCCCGCGAGGGAAAAATCGTTTTTAACATATCGCCCGAAGCCGTGCGCGGACTGCTGATAAACGACGAAGCCGTCTCCTTCGCCGCCCGCTTTTCCGGCGGCGAAACGCGCGAAATCGT
>JAHRAH010000103.1 GCA_020027345.1 Gammaproteobacteria bacterium
GTTTTTTGGTTTTCATTGCGGGGGGATTTTAACATATTTGGGGGGGTGGTGTGGATTTTGGCTTTTGCCGGAATGACGGGGGGTGGCTGACGGTTGCGGGCTTTCTCCACCCCCCCGGAGTTTGCCGCCCCCCAGTGGCGTGGGGGACGCCAAACTCCGCCCCCCCCCCGCTTGCGGCGGGGGGTATAGTTGGTTTGAGTTTCCCCCCCCAGCCCCCCAGCCCCCCCCATCGGAGATGGGCGGGGGGTTTAAGTCCATTTTTTGTATAATCGGGGGGAGGGGGATGGCGGGGATTTTTCGTTTTTGCGCGCGGGTTTTTGTTGCCGCGGCTATTGGGGGGGGGCTTTTTGCGGCGGGGGACTCTTTCGCGCAGGAGGGGACGGTGTTTTACGGGACTACTACGCCTGAGGCCGTTTCGGTTACCGATGACAACTTTGTCATCTTCAAAGGGGACTCGGCGGGGACGGTTACGGCTACTATTATCGCCGTTACGGGGACTGTCACCGGGGGGACTTTTGTTCCGGCGGCGAACAACGCGACGGGGATGGTTTTTGTCACTTTGCGCGGTTTGGACTCTTGCAATATTACGGACGGCTGCGACGCTTTCGGGTTGGAGGGTTTGCAAACTGCGGATGCGCGTTTGGCGACATTGCTGGCGATGGGGTTGCGGACGGTTACGATGTTCGCTTCTTCGGGGGCGAATCTTAACGAACAGGTTAATCAGAACTTTTTGCTTTTTCATTTGGCGACTGCTAATCGTCCGGGGAGGTTTTCGGTTTTGATGACTGCGGGGGCGAGTGTTGACGCGAAAGGCGCGGGGGGTCGGACTCCTTTGCATAACGCGGCGACATTGGGGCTTTCTTCGGCGGTGACGATATTGCTGACTGCGGGCGCGGATATGGACGCGCAGGATTCGGACGGGAAAACTCCGCTGCATTATGCGGCGGGGAGAGGGGACACTGTTTTGGTTAGCATTTTGCTGACTGCGGGGGCGGATGCGGACGCGCAAGACAACAGCGGCGCGACTCCGTTGGACGACGCGTTAAATGCAAACCGGGGCGATGTTATTAATGCGCTGACACTTGCGGGGGGGATGTGCGGGACGCAGACGGATTCGCGTTGTCCGGGGTTTGTGGGGCCGCCGGCGATTAGTTTGGATGTTGTTTTGCCGAATACGGTTTTTGTTGTTCGGGATTCTGCATTGACTGTTTTGGGGCATATTGCGAATGCTGTTGCGCATGCGACTGTTTCGGTTACGGTTGTTCCGCCGGAGTGGGCGAGTGTTCGGGTTGTTGGCGGGGAGCGGGAAGTTGTTTTTGCGGGGAGTGATGCGGGGACTGTTACGGCGGGGGTTTTGGCATTTGCGGGGAGCAGTCCGACTGCTTCGTTGTTGATTACATTGCGGGCTTTGGCGGGTTGCGGTATTAGCGACGGTTGCGACGCTTTTGGTTTGGAAGAGGCGGGGAATCGGGGGGGACGGTTGGCGAGTTTGATTGCGATGGATTTGCGGACTGTTACTATGTTTGCGGCGTCGGGCGCGGATGTTAATGAGAATCTTGCGTTTAATGCGGGGGGATATTTGATTTATCATTTGGCGACCGCTGACAAACCGGGGCATATTTCGGTTTTTGTTGCGGCGGGGGGGAGTGTTGACGGGCGGGACTTTTCGGAGCGGACGCCTTTGTATTATGCTATTTTGCGGAATCATTTTACGGCGTTTACTATTTTGCTTTCGGCGGGCGCGGATGCGAATGCGCGGCGGAGCGGGGGGAATTCGCATTTGCATGTTGCGGCGAGCGGGGGGCGTTTGGCGATGGCGGCGACTTTGCTTTCGCTGGGCGCGGAGGTCAATGCGACAAACAGCGGCGGGGTTTCGCCTTTGTATTCGGCGGCGGGGAACGAGGGGATCGGGGTTGCGACGCTTTTGCTTTCGGCGGGGGCGGATGTTAATTTGCGGACGGGGACGGGGAACACGCCTTTGCATAATGCGGCTTTCTGGCGGCGGGGGGCGGTTGCGAGTGTTTTGCTTTTGGCGGGGGGGAGCGTTAATGCGACGGCAAACGACGGGGACACTCCTTTGGACGACGCCATTAAAAGAAATGCGGGGGATGTTATTGACGCTTTGACATTGGCGGGGGGGATTTGCGGGACGCAGACGGATTCGCGTTGTCCGGGGTTTGCGGGGCCGCCGGCGATTAGTTTGGATGTTGTTTTGCCGAATACGGTTTTTGTTGTTCGGGGTTCTGCTTTGACTGTTTTGGGGCATATTGCGAATGCGGTTGCGCATGCGACTGTTTCGGTTACGGTTGTTCCGCCGGAGTGGGCGAGTGTTCGTGTTGTTGACGGGGAACGGGAAGTTGTTTTTGCGGGGACGGAGGCGGGGACTGTTACGGCGGGGGTTTTGGCATTTGCGGGGAGCAGTCCGACTGCTTCGTTGTTGATTACATTGCGGGCTTTGGCGGGTTGCGGTATTAGTGACGGGTGCGACGCTTTTGGTTTTGAGGGCGCGGGGGATGCGGGGGGACGGTTGGCGAGTTTGATTGCGATGGATTTGCGGACTGTTACTATGTTTGTTGCATCGGGCGCGGATTTGGAGGAAGAGGTTGGCGCGGGGTTTTTGCATCAGCAGTTTTTGTTGTTTCATTTGGCGACTGCTAACAAACCCGGGCATATTTCGGTTTTTGTTGATGCGGGGGCGGATGTTAATGCGCGGGGTTTGGTTTTGGGCCGGGGCGCTTTGCATAACGCGGCCGGGGAAGGGTTGACGGCGGCGGTTTCTTTGTTGCTTGCGGAAGGCGCGGATGTTCATCTTCCGACCGGTGCGGAGCATTCGCTGGGCGCGGAAGACGGACGGACGGCATTGCACTTCGCGGCTTTGGGCGGGGATGCGGGGATGCTTTCGCTTTTGCTTGCGGAAGGTGCGAGCGTTTACGGGCGGGATTTGGCGGGGCGTTCGGGGTTGATGCTGGCGGCGGGTTCGGGGAGTGTTGCGGCGGTTACGGTTTTGCTTTCGGCGGCTGCGAGTGTTAATGCTTTTGATGAATCCGGGGATACTGCGCTGCACTTTGCGGCGATAGCGGGGAGCGGTGGTGCGGCGACTGCTTTGCTTTCTGCGGGGGCGAGTGTTAATGCGCGGGCGGATAGCGGGTTGACGCCTTTGTTTCCGGCGGTGATTAAGTTGCGGACGGCTGTTGTGAGTATTTTGCTTTCTGCGGGGGCGAGTGTTAATTTGCGGGGGGATAATTTTGACGGGGAGACGGCGTTGCATAAGGCGGCGCGTTCGGGGTGGGGAGCGGGCGCGGAGTTTTTGTTGGCGGCGTCGGCGAATGTTAATGCGAAAGGCAACAACGGGGGGACGCCTGCGGATGTTGCGGTGGAGGAAAGTAATGCGGGGGTGTTGACGGTGTTGTTGGCGGCGGGGGGGCTTTGTAATCTGGACGGGGGAGGAGGGGTTTGTCCGGGAATCCACAGCCGGATTCCTTCTTCGGGGAATACTACTTTGCATATTGCGGCGCAGCGGGGTGCGACGGCGACGCTGAGTAAGTGGCTGGCTGCGGGCGCGAGTATTAATGCGCGGAATAACGACGGGGGGACGCCTTTGGGTTTTGCTGCAAGGTTTGGGCGGACGGCTGCGGTTACGCTTTTGGTTGATGCGGGGGCCGGGGTTAATTTGGCGGGGAGCGGGGGGTTGTTGCCTTTGCATTTTGCGGCGGCTTTTCGTTTGGGGGGAATGGCGAGTGTTTTGATTGCGAACGGGGGGAGTGTTGATGCCGTTGACGACCGGGGTTTGGCGGCATTGCATTTTGCTGTTCGGGGCGGGGCGGTTGCGCCGATGACTTTGTTGCTGGCGGCGGGTGCGAGTGTTAATGCTGTTGACGAGAATGGTTATACGCCATTGCATTTTGCGGCGTCGGCGGGGTTTGTGGACGGGGCGAGTGTTTTGTTGGCGGCTTCCGGTGTTGGTGTTAATTTGGAGAACGACGCCGGGGAGACGCCGCTGGATTTGGCTGTTCGGCGCGGGGAACGGGATATTTTGGGACTGTTGATGGATAACGGCGGGGTGTGTTCGGCGGTTGACGCTGCTTTGTGTTTGGTGCCGGATATTGGTTTCGGGGAAGGTGCGGGGTTTTCGGTTTTTGTCGCGCGCGGGGGCGGGGATGGCTTTGCGGGGCGTGCGGGGTTTATTCGTACTGTTACGGCAAACCGGACGGATGTTGGTTTTGGGGTTTCGCCGGGGGGGTTGCTGAGTGTTTCTTCGGGGAGTTTGTTTTTTACGGGGCGGGATGCGGGGACGCTTGTGGGGACTGTGCTGGGGGTTATCGCCGGGGGCGCGACTGTGCGGCTGCCGGTGACTGTTCGGGCTTTGGATTCTTGCAGTGTTAGCCGGGGATGTTTCGGGTTTTTTGGTTTGACGAACGGGGTTGCGCAGCGGGAACGGGTGTCGGCGTTTTTGGGGATGGATTTGGCGACTGTTACGATGTTTGCGGCATCGGGCGCGGATTTGCATGAGGAGATTGGGATTGCTTGCGGGGGCGCTTTGAGTTATCACTTGGCGGCGGGGAATCGGTTGGATGCTGTTTCGGCTTTGTTGACTGCGGGGGCGGATATTGATTCTCGGGCGAGGGGTTGTGTGCATGAGACGCCGCTGCATTATGCTGCGCTGGTGGGGAATGCCGCGGCGGTTTCGGGTTTGCTTTCGCTGGGCGCGGGGGCGGATGTTGCGAACGGTTCCGGGGAGACGCCGCTGCATTATGTTTCCGGGCGCGCGCGGGAAGGGGGGGATTATGGCGGGGCGGCGAGTTTGTTGCTGGCTGCGGCGGGCGCGGATGTTAATGCGCGGGAAAGAAGACAAAGGACGCCGCTGCACTATGCGGCGAATTCGCAAAACGGGGGCGCGCTTGGTGTTTTGCTTTCGGCGGAGGGTGTTGATGTTAATGCTTTGGATAATTTGAATCTGACGCCGCTGGATTTGTTGTTTCAGAGAAGTCCGCGGGACGGGGCTTTGGTTGATGCATTGTTGATTGCGGGAGGGCGATGCACTAGCCGGCAGGCGGAATGTTTGCTGCCGCAAATCGGGGCGGGTGCGGAGTTTCCGAATACGGTTTTTGTCGTGCGCGGGGGGGATGTTTCGGGTGTCGGGTTTGTGAGCGGGCTGACGGCGAACCGGGGGATAGAACGGTATTCGGCTTCGCCTTCGGGCTTGCTGACTGCTGTCGGCGCTGATGTTTTTTATGCGGGGACGCAGGCGGGGACGATGACGGGGACTGTCTTTGGATTTGCGGGGGCGCTTTCGGGCAGTGTTTTTGTTACGGTGCGGGGTTTGCAATCTTGCGGGATTAATGGGGGATGCGCGGCTTTTGGTTTGGAAGATGCGGCGGACGCGGGGGGACGGTTGGCGAGTTTGTTTGCGATGCATTTGCGGACGGTTACGATGTTTGCGGCATCGGGGGCGGATTTGAACGAGGGCGTCGGGGGGAATACCGCGGACAAGTTTTTGCTTTATCATTTGGCGACGGCGAACAAGGGGGATATTGTTTCGGTTTTTGTTTCGGACGGCGCGGACATTAATGCGGGCGACGGCGAAGGGCAAACGCCTTTGCATCGCGCGGCTTTTGCGGATGCGACTCTTGCGCTGACACTGTTGCTTTCGGCGGGCGCTAATAGTGATGCGCGCGAAAACGCGGGGGGGACTCCTTTGCATATTGCGGCGGCGGGCGGTCGGACTCTGGCGGTAAGCGTTTTGCTTTCGGCGGGGGCGGATGTCAATGCGACGACGAATATCGGGGAGACGCCGCTGCATATTGCGGCTTCGCTCGGACACATTCCGGCGATAGGGGTTTTGCTTTCGGCGGGGGCGAGTGTTAATGCTGCGGACGGCGAGGGTTACACTCCGCTGGACCGCGCGCTTGCGGAAAACCGGACTGCTGCGGCGAATGCCATTGCGGCGGCGGCGGGAGTTTGCGAAGGGACGAGTCATGCGGAATGCCCGGCGCCGGATATTAGTTTTGAAAGCGGGCGGCGGGGGAATTTTGCGTTTATCGTGCGCGGCGGCGAACTGGGCGCGCCCGGATTTATAAACAATGTCGCGGCGGAAGATGCGGAAGTTGTTTTTTCGGCGGCGCCGGATACTTTAATAAGCATAAACGCGGGGAGCGTTCTCTACAAAGGAACGCAGGCGGGAATGATGACGGGGACTGTGTTCGGAGTGCGCGGGGCGACGGCGCGATTGTTTGTTACCGTTGTCGGTTTGGCTTCTTGCGATATTGGCAACGGCTGCGCGGCGTTCGGTTTGCAGGGCGCGGCGGATGCGGGCGCGCGGCTTGCATCTTTGGCCGCGATGGAGCTGGCGACTGTTACGATGTTTGTCGCTTCCGGCGCGGATGTGAATGAACATATTGGCGGGAAGTTTTTGCTGCATCATCTTGCGACGGCAAACCGCGGGGGGATGATTTCTATTTTTGTTTCCGCAGGCGCGACGGTTAACGCGCGCGACGACGCAAACAACACGCCGCTGGATTTGGCGGTCTCGCAAAACAACACGCAAGCGGCGGAAGCATTAATTAACGCCGGGGGGATTTGCGTCGCATCGCAAAGCGCGCTCTGCCCGGCGCCGGAGATAGGTTTCGGCGGAGTGTTGAATTCGGTTTTTGTCGCGCGCGGCGGGGCTTTGACGGAAAGCGGATATGTCGGCACTGTGACGGCGGGGGTCGGCGGCGTTTCGTTTTCGGCAATACCGGATTCGCTTGCGACCGTTATCGCCGGCAGCGTTCTCTACAAAGGAACGCAAACGGGCGCGGCGACTGCGACTGTCATCGGAGTGCAGGGCGCGGCGGCTTCGTTGTTTGTTACTCTGCGCGGGCTTGCTTCCTGCAATATTAATAACGGCTGCGACGCATTCGGTTTGCAAAATGCGGCGGATGCAAATGCGCGGCTTTCGGTTTTGCTTGCGATGGAATTGCGGACGGTTGTTATGTTCGCCGCATCGGGCGCTAATCTTGAAGAAAATGTCGGCGGCTATCTTTTGCTGCACCATCTGGCGACGGCAAACCGCGCGGGGATGATTTCGGTTTTTGCCACCGAAGGCGCGAATGTCAACGCGCAAAATCCCGCCGAGGACACTCCGCTGCATCTCGCCGCCGCAGCGGGGAATATCGCGGCAATACACGCGCTCGTCGCCGCCGGCGCAAACCTGCGCGCGCTGGATTTCTCCGGCAACAGGCCGCTGCATTCCGCCGCCGGCAACGGCCATGCCGAAGCAGTCGCGACGCTGCTGGCGGCGGGCGCGCGCGTTACCGACACCAACGACGACGGCCGCACCGCGCTGGACGAAGCGGTGCGGGGAAATCACACCGCAGCCGCAAACCTGCTAGTGGCGGCGGGCGGGCGCTGCAACAGGGAAAGCGACCCGCCCTGCCCGGGGCCGGAAATCGGCTTTCACGGGGGGATTAATCCGATTTTTGTCGTGCGCGGCAGCGTCGCGTTTGTCGCGCGCGGCACCGTCTTGACGGCGCCCGGCTATGTCGGCACGGTTACGGCGGGCGAAAGCGGCGTCGCTTTTTCGGCGGCGCCGGATTCGCCGCTGAGCGTAACCGCCGGCAGCGTGCTCTACAAAGGGACGCAATTGGGAACGATGACGGCGACGGTCTTCGGCGTCAAGGGCGCGACGACGCGGCTGTTTGTGACCGTGCGCGGCTTGGATGTCTGCGACATCGGCGGCGTCTGCGACGCCTTCGGCTTTGCAGGCGCGGCGAACACGGACGCGCGGCTTGCCGTTTTGCTGGCGATGGATTTGCGCACGGTCACAATGCTCGCCGCTTCCGGCGCAGATTTGCACGCGCCCCTGCAAGTCGGCGGGCATCCGATTTTGTTTCATCTGGCGGCGGAGAACAGGCCGGCGCATATTACCGCCTTCGTCGCCGCGGGAGTGGACATAAACTTCGCCGACGCGAACGACACAACGCCGCTGCATATCGCCGCTTCCGTGGGGAACATAACCGCAGTTTCCGTCCTGCTCGCGGCGGGCGCAAATCCCGAACCGGAAGACGACCTCGTATTGGAAGGCAGCCGGTTTAATGTCCCGCTGATGTACGCCGCCGCCGGCGGGTTTGTGAATGTCATCAACGCGCTGCTCGCCGCCGGCGCCGATGTCAACTTCGGCAGTTTGAACCACAACCCGCTGGACATCGCAATCATAAGAGGCCACGCCGCCGCCATAACCGCCCTGAGAGCCGCCGGCGGCACCTGCACCTCCCAACGCGGCGCCCACTGCCGATAGTTATCCAACTGCCATACCCCCCGCCGCTTGCGGGGGGGGGTCGGAGTTTGTCGTCCCCTTGGGCTTTGGGGGCCGTCAAACTCCGGGGGGGTGGGGGGCGTCCGTTACCGTCAGAATTAATCGTTGTTATAAGGGCGCATTCCACCCCCCCGGAGAATACCCCGCCGACTTCGTCGTCGGGGTATTCTCCGACCCCCCCCCGCAAGCGGCGGGGGGTATAGTTAATGAATGACGGCGCGGGCGGGCGGTGATATAATTCCCCGCGGCGGGTCTCCCCGCATGGCATGGTGAAAACCGGGTCAGATTCGGAAGGAAGCAGCCCTAATTGCCCGCTGCCAGTGCCGGGAGCGGACTCGCCATCTTTTCTTTTTTGCCGCGAATTGCTTTTTTCCCCGACTGTCCCCCCGCTTTTTCCACCGCCTTTTTCCCCGCACTTCCCCCCGACTGTCCCCGTGCTTTCCCCGCCCTTTCCACGATGAACGGATTTCTTTCTTTGGCGCGCAAGTGGCGTCCCCGGCGGCTCGCCGATTTGGCCGGACACGAATACGCCGCCGGCGTTTTGCGCAACGCCGTTTTGCAAAACCGCATGCACCACGCCTTCCTCTTCACCGGCACCCGCGGCGTGGGCAAGACGACGCTCGCGCGCATACTGGCGGCGCTCTTCAATTGCGAAAACCCCGAAAACGGCGACCCCTGCCAAGAGTGCGCGCTTTGCAAAGCCGTCGCCGCCGGCTCCTGCATGGATGTCGTGGAAGTGGACGCCGCCTCCCACACCGGCGTGGACGACATGCGCGAAGTGTTGGAAAGCGCGCAGTATTCGCCGGTGCAGGGCAAGTGCCGCGTCTTCATCATTGACGAAGCGCACATGCTTTCCAAAAACGCCTTCAACGCGATGTTGAAAACGCTGGAAGAGCCGCCGCCGCATGTCAAGTTTGTGCTGGCGACGACGGAGCCGGAAAAACTGCCGCCGACCATCATCTCGCGCTGCCTCTGCTTTTCGCTTTCGCCGCTGCCGAACACAGTCATCCGCGAGCGCCTCGCGCACATTTTGCAAAGCGAAGGGCGCGAATGCGAGCCCGCCGCCCTCGCCGAAATCGCCCGCCTCGCGCGCGGCAGCATGCGAGACGCCCTCAGCATTTTGGACCAAGCACTCGCCCACGCGCAGGACGGGGGGACAGTGAAAGCGGGCGATGTCCGCCGCCTCGCCGGCGAAACGGACGCGGCGACATTGCGCGACATACTCCGCGCCGCCGCCAAAGCCGACTGCAAAACCGCCGCCGAAATCTGCGCGCGCCTCGCCGCCGAGAACGCCTCCGCCGACGCCGTCCTCTGCCGGCTGGCGGCGATGGCGCACAAAGCCGCCCTGCATGCCGCCATCCCCGAAGCCGCCGCCGCCGACGAAGACGAAGAAGAAACCGCCGCCGCGCGCGAACTCGCCGGCATCATCCCCCCCGAACGGCTGCAAGTGCTTTACGAAATCTTCCTGCGCGGCAGACGGCAAATGCCCTTCGCCCCGGACGAACAAACCGGGCTGGAAATGACAATACTGCGCGCCGCCCTCTTCGCCCCGGCGGACGAAGAAACCGAACCCGCCCGGGCAACACCGTCAACGGTCGCGCCGGCGACACCGTCAACACCGACACCGTTACCGTCGGCGGCGTCCCCGCAACAGTCAACAGTGCAACCGTCCGATGATTCCGCGCAAACGGTTGCGGCGGCAGAATCGTCACAGTCACCGTCATCGCCGGAATCGCAACAGTCCCCCCCCGCTCCTCCGGGCTGGGCGGAGTTGACGGCAAAACTGAACGAAGCGGCGCGGGCGATAACGGACAATTCGCTGGTGAAGGAACTGACGGACAAAGGCGTGGTGCTTTCGCTGGACAAATCCTGCGCCGCCGCCGCCGAGCATTTGCGCGGACACTTGATAAGCGAGTTGCGGCGTTTGCGCGGCGGGGATTTTAATGTGAAAATAGAAATCGCCGGCGGCGACGGCGCCCGCGGCGCGCGCAACGCGGAGCGCGAAGAACGCGCCCGCAAGCAGCCCGCGGCGGCGGTGTTTTTGCAAATGCCCGGCGCGCGCCTGCTGCACGAAGGCGAGGAGAAACAACCATGAGCGAAGAAATCAACGCGAAAAAATTCGGCGCGCTCCTGCAAAGCGCCAACAAAATGCAGGAGAAAGTGCAGGCATCGCTCGCCAAAACGCAAGCCGAGCTCAGCCGGCTGGAAGTCGCGGGCGAAGCCGGCGGGGGGATGGTGCGCGTGCAAATGAGCGGCGAACGCAAAGTGCGCGCCGTGTTCGTCTCGCCCGAAGCCGCCGCCGACCGCGAAATGCTGCAAGACCTCCTCGCCAGCGCCGTCAACGACGCCCTCGCCAAAGTGGAGGACGCCATCTCGCAAAAAATGCGCTCTTCCATGGCCGACATGCTCGCGCAGGGCGACTGACGCGATTCGCGCCGCCCGCTTGTTATAATCGCGCTTTCGCCGATGACCGCCCTTTGCCGACTGCCGCCGCTGCTCGCCGCGCTTTTTCTTTGCGCCGCCGCCGCCGCGCAGCAGCCGGGCGAATCCGCGCTGGCGAAAGCAAACCACTGCGTCGGCTGCCATCAAATTTGGGGATACCGTTCGGTTTTTCCCGAAGTGTATCCGGTGCCGAAAATCATCGGGCAAAGCGAGGAATATTTGCGCGCCGCGCTTAAGGCGTATAAATCCGGCGCGCGCGAACATCCCTCCATGCGCGCGATAGCCGCGCAACTCTCCGAAGAGGACATAAACGAACTCGCGGCCTTTTACGCCAACGGGGCGGAATAACTGTGTCAACTGTAACCGTGACAACTGTAAACGCCGCGAAGAAAACAATGCGGACGATTGCAACAGTCGCTTTCGCGATGGTTTGTTCCGCGCTTTTTTCCGCGCCCGCCTTCGCCGCATGCGATGCCGCGCGCGGCGGGGAAATCTCCGCGCAACTTTGCGCTTCCTGCCACGGCGAAGGCGGCAACAAGCCGATTGCCGACTACCCCAAAATCGCGGGGCAGCATTACGATTACATAATGCAAACAATGCGCGAATACATCGCCGGCAAGCGCGGCAGCGCGATTATGACGCAGCAAATACGCTCGCTTGATTTGTCCGAAGACGACCTTTGTTCGCTGGCGGAATACTTCGCCGGGCAAAGCGGGGACTTGCGCTGATGAAACGCTTTGTGTTGTTTTGCGCCGGCGCCGCGCTATTCTTCGCCGGGGCCGCGGCGGGCAGGCACTACGACGCGCGCGAAGCGCAAGCGGCGCAAAAAGAAGAACAACTGCCGCTGAAAAAACTGCGCGAACTCGCCGAAGCCATAGAAATCATCCGCGAAAGTTATGTGGACGAAGTTTCGCGCGAGGACCTTATGGAATCCGCCGTGCGCGGAGTTTTGGACGGGCTGGACCCGCATTCGGTTTACCTCAGCGCCGAAGAACTGAAATCGTTTGAGAAGGGGCTCTCCGGCGAGCGTTACGGCGGAGTCGGAATTTACCTCGGCGAAAAAAGCGGCTGGATACAAATAGTCGCGCCGCTGGACGGTTCGCCGGCATCGCGCGCGGGGCTTGCCGCCGGCGATTTGATCATTCGCATAGACGGAGTTTCCACGCACAGGATGGAAATAGAAAAAGCCGTCAAACTGATGCGCGGAAAAGTCGGCGCGATGCTGGAAATAGAAGTGCTGCGCCCCTCCGACAGCAGCCGCAGAACCGTGGAACTGCGGCGCGAAATCATCGTCGCCCCCTCGGTCGTCGCCGGCATATCCGAGCCCGGTTACGGTTACCTGCGCATATCGCGCTTTCAAAACCAGACCGTCGCCGATTTGCTTAAAAGTTTGTCCGCGCTCTACCGCGAATCGGAAGCGGACGGCGGGCTGCGCGGGCTGGTCGTGGATCTGCGCAACAACCCCGGCGGAGTTTTGCACGCAAGCGTCGGAGTCGCGTCGGTGTTTTTGCCCGGCGGCGTGACAGTCGTCAGCGACAGGGGGCGCGCGCAGGAAAGCAAGCATTTCGTCGCCGAGCGAAAATACTACCGCGGCTTTCCCTTCGCCGAAGAAGCGCGCGAAGTGCCGATGGTCGTTTTGGTAAACGAGGGTTCCGCCTCCGCCTCCGAAATAGTCGCCGGCGCATTGCAGGACCATAAACGCGCCGTGCTTTTGGGCGCGCGCACTTACGGAAAAGCGTCGGTGCAAACAATAATGCGACTGCGTTCCACCGAAGGAAAAACCGCGCTTAAATTAACAATGGCGCGCTACTACACCCCCCTCGGCAGAAACATTCAAGCGCGCGGAATAGAGCCGGACATTAAAGTAGCCGCCGCCGCCAGCGCCCCCGAAAACGAAGGCGAAACCGAATCCATAAACCCCATCCGCGAAGCCGACCTGCAGGGCCATTTGCAAAACGAAACCAAAACCAAACAACTCCCCCAACCCAACAACAAAAACAACAGCAATAACAAAACCAAAGACGCCAACAAAGACAAAGACAAAGACAAAAACAACACCGTCCCCGCAACAGAAAAAACCACCCCCGACCCCAAACGCCCCTTCATCCCCGTAAACGATTACCAATACGACCAAGCAATGGTAATCCTAAAAGCCCTCTCCGTAGCCCAAGTAAAATAGAAGCGGGGAAACATGCCGACCATTCCCGAATTGCTCGCAGATATTAAAAAATCAGCAATTGACCCCAACCGTTGCGGTTTGGCGACGCTCTTGCGGAAATGCCGGGTGCTTGCGGCTCAGTTGGAAAATCACCCTTTGGAAGATTGGATTCTGTGGGAATCCAACGGTTATCCCCCCGAAGCGGCGGTTCCGGATTATCGGGTATACCCGATAGTCCTGCGGGGAATTTTTTCCATGATTGGCGGGCTTGCGAAAAGCGTGCCTATTCCGATTTCCCGTCTTCCGGCGGAACTGCAAAAACCCTTTTCAAAATATAAAATCCGGTACAGCGTTGCTGTTATTGAGCAGCTTCACGAAAGCGAGGAGGACAGGGTTTCTGTGCCTTTTGATGACTTGATTTCCACGCCTTGGGTACAAATGTATGAAAATATGCAATGTCTGCAGGTGTGGGGAGATGTGGGCAAAAATCAATTGTCCCATATTCTTAACAGTGTTCGCAATAGAATATTGGAATTCTCCATCGCATTGGAGAAAGAGGCGGCCGTCGCGCCACCGCCGCCGATAAAAGGGGCGTCCGGTTTTCCTGTTGAGGAAAAGAAAGTGACCAATATTTTCAATGTTACCGTCCGCGACGGCGGGCGCGCAACCGTGATTGGCAGTGCTCAGGAATCAATCATTGAGTCGGAAATCGTGGCGCGCGATTTTGGCTCGCTAAGCACCTTTTTGAAGAAAAACGGCATTGGCGAAGCGGATATTGCGGAGTTGCAAACCGCATTAAAAACCGAACCGGAGGGAAAATCTGGAGAACAGTTTTCTCCCCGGGTGTCTTCGTGGATTGAGAAAATGTGGGAAAAGGCAAAAGAAGGCGCGTGGGACATATCCCTTAATTCGGCGAAGGGGTTGTTGCAAAAAGCGTTGCAAAAATATTTGGAACTCGGCTGACAAGCCGGCGCGTCTCGTCGGTTAATCACGGGAATGCTTATGCAGAAATTTCATTGCGGCATCCTCGCCTTTTTCTATGGCGATTTCCACCGCCCGCCGGGCCGTGTCCAAAAATTCCTTTGAACGGGACAGTAGCAGGAATGACGCTTTTACTTTGTCTGCGATAACCCCCTGGGTGCCAACCGGCAAAATGGGGACAAGCGTTTTTTTAATGTCACCGGGCCGCCAATGCTGAATTATGGAGCCGATAGTGTCGCGCTCGGCCTGAATTTTTACGGGAAGAGAATTTAACACCAGGGCGAGGTAGTCGGGCAAAACGGCGCGCGGATTGCGGACGGTCAAATGCAAAATTGCGCCGGATGTGATTAACGGCAAATTGTCCTCCGCCTTGTAAGCAATGCCGATGGTGCCGTCCTTGGTGAAAAGTATGGTGTCTTTGCGCGGGTGCAGTTCGTCCGGGAACGCGGCGCAACGGCTGAGGTGTTTTTTGGCGGGGGCTATTCCGAATTTGGACAGGTCGGAAACCCGAACAAAAGGAATACCCTCGTCACAGTACGCATCGGAGCCGGGCTCAATGGATTTTGCAATCCTCGCCACATCGTTCAATTGAGCGTGCTGTTGTCGCTTAATAACGGCCACAATGGAGGCAAATTTTGGGCGGTAATATTCGGCGTCCAACCTCCCGGCACCGCCGAGCGATTCGCGAAAAGATTTAATGCAAACTCCGCCTTGTTGCGGGCTCCATTCGCGCAGTCCCAGATTGTCCAGCAAGGCGCGGCTCGCCTCGTCATATGCGCGCTTTGCCGAAAGCATGGCGGCGGCGGACTGCTTTACAGTGTTGCGCACGGAATCGTCAAAAGAGCGGCTGGGCGCAAAGAAAGGCACTCCCAAAACATCGTTCACAGAAACGGCGGGATACATCGTTGCGGTTGTCTCGCGTGTGAGCGCGGCGGCAAAATGCCGTGTTTTTGCGAATGAGAATAGGTATTCGGGAGACACTTTTGCCGGGCGCAAAACGGCCAACCCGCTGGAGCCAACAAGGCGGGTGGCATTTTGCACAAGGGCAACCGCATTGCGGTTGGGGCGGACCGTGGACACCGCCACATCACCGGGGCGTAAAATTAAATCGGCGCGGTCCGGGATGTTGCTGGGGGCAACACTCACCGTTTCATATCCCAGTTCTGTTGTGGAGATGCGGGAGATTTCCAAATAATTGAATTTTTTGGAGAGTTTCAACCCCCTCACGCCGCGCCGCCGTTGCGGGCTGAGAACATCGGAGAGCACCGTCGGGCTCGCCATCACGCGGGCGTTTGCGAGATACTTTTTCTGAAAGTATTCGCTGTCAATGCGCGAGAGTTTGTGCGCAAAAACATCACAAGCGCCCGCCTCTGCGACTTCCAGCCCGTTTAATATCCGGCGGTATGCCGATTTATCAAACGGGCTCAGCACTTTTTTATGAAACTCAGCCCCTCCTTTTTGGCGAATTCCAAAAACGCCTCGGCGATGCCGGGGCTGTCTAATCGTTTTTTAACCGCCGCATCGCCGCCGTTGTCGGCAAAGTGGTGCGACCACAAATTGAACAAATCATGGTCGGGAACAAGGTGCCCGCTGCTGTCCAGCAGAAACCCCGGGGCATCGTCGTTTATTTCGCTTTCGGGGCGGCGAATGTGGATTTTGTCCCCGGAGTTGTCTTTTCCGGGCTTTTGCATTGTGGCAAAAAAGATGTTGTAATCCTCCTTGCGCGGGCAAAGGGGGCCCGCTTTGGGGTCGTCGTTCCATTTTTGCACGAAAAGCACGCTGGTTTTGGTGCCGGTGTGCGGCTTGAAGGTGTTGCCGTGCAGCCCGACCACCGCCAAAATGCGGCAGCGTTCCGCGATAAAGGAGCGCTCCCCTTCGTTGGTGGCGTTGTTGAAAATCCCCTGCGGCAGGACAATGGCCATCCTGCCGCCGGGCTTGAGAAACTGCAGGTTGCGCTCAATAAAAAGAATGTGGCGCGATATTTTCTCGTGCCACTCTTTCAGGCGCGTCGGCGTTTTAACGCCTTTGCGCCGCGCGTATTTTCTTCCCAGTTCGTAACGGCGAATGATGTTGCCTTCGCGGATGTCGCCGGCGAAGGGCGGATTCGCCATCACGATGTCAAACCGGTGGTCGCGCGCGCTTTCTTTGTTTTCGCGCAGTTTGCGCAGTCCGCGCTCGCCGTGGCCGTAAATGTCGCGCCATTCCTGTTCGTCCGCCCGGTCTTTCCAGCGCTCGTAGTCCAGAGTGTTCAAAAGCAGGACATTGGTTTGCCCGTCGCCGGCGATAAGGTTGAGCGCCCGCGAAACGCGCACGGCGCGCTTGTCAAAATCCAGCGCGAAGACGCGCTTTTGCACATATTCCTCGCATTCCGGCGGCTTGCGCTCAATCGTAAAAAGATGGCTTTGCTTTTTCCCTTTCCGCGCCAGAATTTTTTTCCAGACATGGAAAATGGCGTGGATGGGAAAACCCGAGGAACCGGCGGCGGGGTCAATCAGGTTTTCCTTTTCGCCGGGGTCCAGCATTTTCACGCACATGTCAATGACATAGCGCGGCGTGAAATACTGCCCCTTTTCGCCCTTGGACTCCTTGTTAATAAGGTATTCAAAGGCGTCGTCCACGACATCCAAATTGGAATTGAGCAATTTCACCCGCTCCAAAGAGCCGATGCAAATCGCCAGATGCGAGGCGCCGAGTTCTATGCCGGAATCTTCCGGGAAAACGCCGGGCCATTTTGCCTTGGCGCTGTCAAAAAGTTCGGCGATTTTTTTCTTCAGTTCTTCGTCGGTCTCGCCCGCGTTGTGAAACCGCAGGTTTCCCCCGCGGTTGTCCGGGTGCGAGCCCGCAAACCATTCGTCGTACAGTTTTGCGTATATTAACTTGAACACTTCCTCAAATGTGTCGACGCCGGCGTTTGCCAGCACTTCGTCCTCAAGGTTTTCTATGACATCTTTCAGCGACACGCCCTCGTGGGCGAGTTTGTCTTGTTTGACAAGGTCGTCCAGCGTCCAGCGGATTTGCAGTATGTCTCGCAGCGATTGCCCGGCTTTCGGTATGTCGCGTATTTCCTCAAAATAATTCGGGTCCTTGCGGTGGTAAAACGCGGTTTGCCGGCCGTTGGTCCAGATTGCCATCGTCGCGCCGGTCGCGTTGCAGTAACTGCGCAGTTGCTGTTTGCCGTCGCGCGCGCTGGGCTTTTTAATCTCCGCCACGATGTAGACCGTGTCGCGATTGTTCTCGTCCATAACCGCGATGTCGGCCTTTTTGACCTCGCGCCCGAAGTGGACGGGATGTTCCAAACTCAGCCGCTCCGGCGGGTAGCCGTATTTTTCCGTCAATTCCATGGCGAACAACTGGCGCACGATTTCCTCCGGGGTCATGCGCACCTGCTTTTTCCGCACGACGCAACCGGCGTAAAACCGCCCGCCCTTTTCACTGAGCGATTTTTCCAACTTTTCCACAAGGTGCGCGCCAAAGCGCGCGATGTGGTGCGCCGAACTGCGCAGAATTTTTTCAATCTTCATTGGCTACTTTCCCGAAAATCCCGCCCGATTATATCAGAGGTTGGCTAATTTTGTCAAAAGCGGCGAGTTGCCGCAATAAGCCGGTATCGCCGTTTGCGGATTTGCGGCGGACGGTTGCGAAACAGAGAATCAAAAAAACCCCGAACAGGGCGGCGACGATGACTGTTTTGTTCTCGCCGCCGGAAGTGGTAACATCCCCGCGACAGTGGAAGATTCGCAAAAGCCGTTTCTGCATTTTTCGCGCGAGGAATTCGCCGGGCGGCGCGCGCGCGTTTTGGCGGAAATGCAAAAACGCGGACTGGACGCGCTGCTGCTTTTCCGGCAGGAGAGCATGTATTACCTCACCGGCTTTGACAGTTTCGGCTATGTGTTTTTTCAGTGCCTGCTTTTGCGCGCGGGCGGCGAAATGACTCTGCTCACGCGCGCGCCCGACCTGCGGCAGGCGCGGCAAACTTCGGTGATAGAGGACATCCGCATTTGGAAGGACGCCCCCGGCGCGCGCCCCGCTTTGCAACTGCGCGAAATCGCCCGCGAAGGCGGCGGCTCGCGCTTTGGCGTGGAATGGGATTCGCACGGCATCACCGCAAAAAACGGAATGGAACTCGCAGGCGCTTTTTCCGACACGGTTTTGGAGGACGCTTCCGCAATCGTAAGCGAACTGCGCGCGGTAAAAAGCGAAAGCGAATTGCATTATGTCCGCCGCGCCGCCGAACTCGCCGGCGAAGCGATGAACGCCGCGGTGGAACTCGCAAAACCCGGCGCTTTTGAAGGCGACATTCTCGCGGCGATGCAGGGCGCGGTCTTTCGCGGCGGCGGCGATTATTCCGGCAATGAATTCATTCTCGGCTCCGGCGCGCGCGCTTTGCTTTGCCGCTCTTTTTCCGGGCGGCGTAATCTTTCGCCCGACGACCAGCTCACCGTGGAATTCGCCGGCGTCTACCGCCGCTACCACGCCGCGATGATGAAGACCATTCTTGTCGGCAAGCCCTCGCCCCGCCACCGCGAAATGCAAAAGGTTTGCGAAGAAGCGCGCGAAAAATGCAGGGAGGCGCTGCGCCCGGGGCGCGCGCTCGGCGAGGTTTTTTCGGCGTATGCCAAAACCGCCGACGCCGCCGGAATGAAGCGCCACCGGTTCAACGCCACCGGCTATTCCCTCGGCGCGGCTTTCGCCCCCACATGGATGGATTGGCCGATGATATGCGAAGGCAGCGAATTCGTCGCCCGCCCCAATATGGTTTTTTTCGTCCACATCATTCTGATGGACAGCGAAAACAACGCCGCAATGTCAACCGGCGAAACCCTCCTAACAACCAAAACCGCCGCCCAATCCCTAACCGCCCCTTTTTGATTCCCCCCTCCATCTCCGATGGGGGGGTTAGGGGGGGAATCCGGCGAATTAAAATTTGTTATAAAGCCAGCCAGTTTATGCCGGTTGTTTGGTCGGCTACCTTTATTTTTTTTGCGGATTGTTTTCCGACTGCGGCGGACAATGCGCGGAGGGCGGCGGCGGGGGTGTTGTTTTGTTCGCTGAGATGCGCGGCGACTATATGCCGCATTCCTTTGTGATGCGCCGCCGCCAGCAAAGCGGCGGCTTCGGAGTTTTCCAAATGCCCCAGTCCGCCGCTGATGCGGTCTTTTATTTTTTGCGGATAGTTGCGGTTGGCCGCAAGCATTTTCGCGTCGTAGTTGCATTCCAAAACAATCGCCGAAAGCCCATGCAAAATTTCCAACAACTGCGGCGGAACAAAACCCAAATCCGTGACAAAAGCCGCCCGCCTTGCGCCGTCGCCGACTACAAACTGCACCGGCTCCGCCGCGTCGTGCGGAACCGCAAAAGGAAAAACATGCATTTCCCCGACGCCGAATTCCTTTCCCGCAAAAATCTCCCGCCAGCCGGGCGGATGCGCGAGCGCTTGCGCAGTCCCCGCCGTCATATACGCCGGCGCCCCTGTCTCCCGCAAAAAACGCCGCAGCCCTTTGCAGTGGTCGGCATGTTCGTGCCCGACAATCACCGCGTCTATTTCGCAAGGATTCACGGTGCGCCGCGCCAGCCGCCGCTTGATGTCCGGCAAAGTAAAACCGCAATCCAAAAGCAAAGTTGTTCCGCGGTGTTCAACGACGGCGGCGTTGCCCCGGGAGCCGCTGCCTAATATGCAAAACTGCATTACCGCCGCGCGGCTCAGGGAAGGTTTTTCAAAAGCAAATCCAAAAACGCGCGCGACTGTTCCGCCGTCAGTTCGCCCTCATCGTCGTTTGCGGCGACGGTCACCGCCGTTTGCGAATCGCCGCGCGGGGCGAGCGTTATTTTTAGTTCGCGCACGACGACATCCCCTCCGCCGAACCAGTCGTCAAAAAAACCTTTTTCCTCCGCGCCGAAGAGTCCCTCCTCGCCGCCGCCGCTGTGGCGAATGTAAAACGCGCGTTCCACAAAATCGCGGTCTTCCACGCTAAACCCCCCGCGGTCCAAACCGATAAAAACCAGCGGCCAACTTTCCGCCGCCGGTTTGTGTATCAAAAGCGCGCCTTCTTTTAATTCGTAATCCACACCGTCGCCGCTTTCCGCCGCCGCTATTTCTTCTTCTATTTCCCGCGCCGTTTCGTTTTCCGCATCGTCTACACCGTCTTCGCCGTCCGCGCTTTCGCCCACTCCGGCGATATGCAGCATCAGCCGCCGCAACATTTCCACTTCCAATTCGGTGTTCGCCCCCAGCGCTTCAAAACCCGAAAAAACCGACGCGTCCGATGCGTTGTCCTGCGCAAAACGCGCCGCGCTGTGACGGTGCGTGATGTAAATGTCGGTGCTGCCCTCGCCGGTTTCTTCCATTCGCACGCGGAATTTATCGCGCTCGCCGCTGTCGTAGACGCGATTGAGAACCTGGTCCAAAAGCCCGCTGACCCCCGCCCCCGGCGGCGCCTCGCGCAAACTCAGCCAGTCGGTTTCCATCACTCCCAGCCGCGGCTCTTCTTTTGCCAGCGGAAAGCCCAGCGTCTCCGTCCAAAACAAGCGCACCCGCCCCCACACTTTCGCCGGTTCTTCCTCCACGGTAAGCCAGCGCAAATTGCCGCTGCGCCGATACACGACTTTCGCCGAAACATCCGCCGGGGCGACATCCGCCGCCTGCGGAACTTTGTCCAAACGGTATTCGCTCAGCGAAACCTCCCCCGATTCCGCCCCGCCGACGGCGGTCAAATCCGGCGGATACTGCAGCGCCTTGCTTTTTTGCGCCGTCGTCTCCCCGTAATCTATCGTCCGCCCCGCCAGCAAATCCTCCACCTGCGAAGGCGCCTGACACCCCCCAACCAAAACCGCCGCAACAACAACGACAACACCAACCCAATTAACCCCCCCCCCATCTCCGATGGGGGGGGCGGGGGGGGGGAAATTAACTATACCCCCCGCCGCTTGCGGGGAGGGGTCGGAGTTTTCCGTCCCCATCGGAGATGGGGAAAGAAAACTCCGGGGGGGTGGAGAACGCCGGCAAAACAACCGCCCCCATCTTTTTTAATAAGCGGGGACTCTCCCAACAAATCATCCCCCCCCCCATCTTTGATGGTGGACTCTCCCAGCAAATCATCCCCCCCCCCATCTTTGATGGGGGGGGTTGGGGGGGGGAAATCCCCAATCACAACGCAGACCTGGGATTAAGCGCATCCCGCAAAAAATCCCCCAGCAAATTAACCGACAATATCAAAAGCACAAGCGCAAGAGAAGGAAAAAATGTTATCCACCACGCGCCGCTGAAAATATATTCAAAGCCGGAATGAATCAGCGAGCCCAGCGAAGGGCGCGTCACAGGCATTCCCAACCCCAAAAAAGAAAGCGCCGCCTCGGAAACAATCGCGTTCGCGACTTGCACCGTGGATATAACAGTCACCGGCGTCAAAGTGTTCGGCAAAATATGCCGCGCCGTCAGCCGCGCGGGGGAATACCCGATAACGCGCCCCGCCGCCACATATTCCTTTTTCTTTTCCGCCAAAACGCTCGCGCGCACCGTCCGCGCATACTGCGGCCATTCCGCGATTCCTATAATTAATATCAGCAAATACAGCGCCAGAGATTCATAACGCTCCGCGCCGAACAACGCCTGAAACAACGCAAGCGCGACAATCGCCACCATCATCGTGGAAAACGACAACTGAATGTCCGCAAGCCGCATCAACGCCGCGTCCGCGCGCCCGCCGGCGTAACCCGAAACCAGCCCGACAAAAACCCCCAAAACCGCCTGCAGCAAAACCGCAAAAACGCCGATGACGATGGATATGCGAAGTCCGTATAAAATCGCGCTCAGCAAATCGCGCCCCTGCGCGTCCGTCCCCAGCGCAAAACGAGCATCGCCGCCCTCGCCCCATTCCGGCGGCAGTTCGGAATCCATAAGGTCAAACTGCGTCTGGTCGTGCGGATTAAACGGCGCAATCCACGGCGCAAAAAGCGCGGCAAAAACAAAAAGCGACAAAACAAAAAGCGCCGCCATCGCCGGGCGGTCGCGCGCCAGCCGCCGCCAAAGCGCGCCGCCGCTCACGCCCGCCCGCCGACGCGAACCGTCGGATTAATTAAAGTGTAGAAGAAATCCGCCAGCGTGTTTATCACCACAAACAAAAAACCCACGACGATTAAATACGCGACGATGAGCGGGGTGTCCGCCCGCGTTACCGCCTCCAAAAACAAAAAGCCCATTCCGGGCCATTGAAATACGCTTTCCGTCAGAATCGTATACGCCAGAAGCGTGCCGATTTGCACTCCGCCGACGGTGATGACCGGCAGCAGCGTGTTTTTTAACGCGTGAACAAAATACACGCGCGAAGGCGGCAGTCCCTTCGCCCGCGCGAAGCGCACATAATCGGAGCCAAGCGCCTCCGTCATCTCCGCGCGAATCAACCGTATAAAAAGCGGAAGCATAATGGAGGAAAGCGTAACCGCCGGCAGCAATAAATGCAAAAGCCCGTCGGCGCTGAAGAAACTGCTGCGCCAGAAGCCGAAAAGCAAAACGGTCTCGCCCCGACCGAAAGAGGGCAGCCAGCCCAAATGCACGGAAAACAAATATATCCCGAATATCGCCGTCAGAAAAACCGGAACCGATATCCCCAGAATGCTCAGCGCCATAATCGCCCGCGCAAAAAAATCCCGCGGGCGAATCGCGCAATACACCCCCGCCGGAACCGAAAACAAAACAATTATCAGCGCCGCCGCAAGAACCAGTTCAAATGTCGCCGGAAACTTCTCCGCTATCACCGTCAGCGACGGCTTTTTGAAAAAATACGAATCGCCGAAGTCCCCCCGCAGCGCCCCGCGCAAAAAACGAAAATACTGCGTAGCGAAAGGGTCGTTCAGCCCCATTTCCTCGCGCAATTCCTCGCGCACTTTTTCCGAAACCGACTGCCCCGCAAGTTCGCGCAGGGGGTCGCCCAACTGCCCCCGCACGGCAAAAGCGATGACGCTGATAACCAGCATCACCGCCGCCCCCTGCAAAAAACGCCGAAAAAGAAAACTCAACAC
>JAHRAH010000121.1 GCA_020027345.1 Gammaproteobacteria bacterium
CCGACCGCGATATGCTGCGCTGCTGCGCGCATCTCCCGCAAATCGTCATCGCGCTGACAAAAAGCGACAAACTTTCGCGCGCGCGGCTCGCCGCCGCGGAAAAAAAAGCGCGCGAGGACGCTTGCATTTTTGCGGGGGAAAACGGTTGCGCCGCGGAGATTCAAATAATAACCGTCTCCGCAAAAAAAGGCGCAAATATTTCCAAGTTGCGCGCTATTTTGTCCGCGCAGGAACGGTGACTATCGTCTCCCGTCTCGCCTCGTCTCGTTACACCTCTCCAGAGGTGTAACGCACAAAAAAAAACAAAAAATCACCCCCCCCGCGATTGCGCGCAGAAAGCGCGAACGCGGCGGTTGAATTCTTCCACTTCATCTTCCCCCGCAAAAAAACCTTCGCGCAAAATGTTTTTTCCCTTTCCGGCAAACTCCTTCCCGGCGGCGCAAAGTTCCGCCGCCAGAGGGGCGCCGGTTATTTCCGCCAGTCCGCCTTCCGCGTCGGCGAGTCGGCGCCACAAAGCCGAGAGCGCGTCCAGCAGTTTCGCCTCGCCTTCCACGCGAACATCGCCGCCGCCGGGAGCGGCCGGAGTTATCCGCGCGTCCGGTTCCACCAGCGGCGAAGCGGCGCAAACGGCACCGTCCGCGCCGATGCGAAAAACCGCCCGCGCAAAAGGCAAATCCAAAGCGAAAGTGCGCCCGGAATGCGCCGCAAGTTGCGCGCGCACATCCGCCCCGGCGCGGCAATTCATTCCGGCGGCGATGCAGTGCGCGGCAAACATCAATTTCCATTATAATCCCCCGGTGCCGGAGCGCAAAACATTCGCGGCTTTCGCAATCCTCGCCCTTGCCGCCGCAAGCGGATGCGAAAGCGGAAACTTCTCGCAGTATGCCGGATTCGCCGAAATCCGCGCCGCGCTGCATTCCGCGCCGCCAAACGCCGCCGCCCGCGAACTGCTCGCGCAAAACAAACCGCAAATCTTCCTCGCGCCCGAAGCAAACCCCGCCGACGGCCCCCTGGATTTTTACGCCGACTACATCGCTCACGGCGAACTCGTCTCCGGAAAAGGCGAACGCATAACTTCGCCAACCGCCGCCGACTTAAACAAAATGCGCGAAGACAAACTCGCAATTTTCGCGCACATTCCCCCGCGGCAAAAAACAATAACCCCCGTCGCCTACGGCGGAATACGCGAAGCGACCGTTTCCCTTCCCGGCGTCGGCGACATCCCGGTCGTTTTTTTGTCCTATCATTTTGTTTTTCGCCAGTCCGGTTTGCCCGCCGGAGTGCAAGGGTTCCGGCGCAAGGCGGCGGACATCGTCGGCGACTCCCGCGACTGGCATCAGTTGGATCATTACACCGCGGTCTTTCTCGCGCTGTACAAAAACAAACCCTTTGCGATGATGCTGCAGCAGCACAACTATATGCGCACTTATTTAATAAACGAGGACGAAGCGTTTGTTTCCGGCGCGCCGGCGAAAGTGGACGCCGCCTTGTATTCCAACGAATTGTATCCGCACCGCCGCGCGCGCGCAAAAAGGGCGGCGGCGGGTTTTATGAGCGCGGGGACAATCGGCTGGCTCACGCAAACGGAGCCGCAGCCGCGCGGATTCAACGCCGCCGAAGACATCACCGAAGGCGCGCAAGAAATCAATTACGAAATGCGTTATCTCCCGCCGAACGACGCCTTTTATGTTTTTGAGGGTTATCTCGGCGAGCGCAGAATACTCCCCGGCCGCGACGGTCCCCCCGGCGCGATCTACCGCACAACCCCCGCGCTCTGGAATTTGGAAGAGTCCCTCCCCGCCTTCCACTGGAAAGAAGGCGACAAAGAATACGCAAAAATATACCGCAAAGAAGGCGAATCCGAAAAAGCAATGCAACTCCTCCGCCAACGCTTCGCCCAATCCGCCAAACCCCTTTTCCAAAACCCCTAACTTTCCAACCCCCCCGTCATTTCAGCGAAAGCTGGAATCCATACGAAGCCGGCAAAAAAGAAAAATCCCCCCCGCCCGCAAATAACAACAAAAAGGCAAACCCGTAATGCGTCATTCCCGCATTTCCCCAGAGGCGGGAATCCCCCCCCGCGTCATTCCCGCTTTTTTCCAGAGGCGGGAATCCAGCAAATTAAAACAGGAGTACGGGAATGACGGGGAACGACGAAAAAAAAATCAAAAAAAAGTGAACTTTCCCCCGAAAATCGTGTTAAACTCCCCGCGAATCAAAATGCTTTTCACCCCCCCCCCCCCCCCAGAAATAGCGCTCAGACGCGCGTAAACGCCCTTGGTTGCGTTTTCGCCGCCCTTTTGACTTTTTTCCTCGCCGGAAGCGAATATGCGCAAAGTAGCGGCTTTCCCGCCCACCCTGTCATTCCCGCGAAAGCGGGAATCCAGACGGACATTCCTTTTTCCCCGGGCGTCGGGGCGGGCGGGGATTCTGCGGTTTCGGCAAGCGGGTT